>NZ_JBIUWJ010000012.1:0-114127 GCF_044743405.1 Pseudomonas sp. NPDC087626 | reverse complement strand
TGAGTGCAAAGAGCAGGAAAAATTCTTGTAGATGGTTGGATCGAAATTCAACATATCGTGTAGAGATTCTCAGTGACACAAGCAGCACAGTGGCGCCACCTTAACCCTTTTTCCGGAACGTGCCAATGGTCTTTGCGAAGGTTTATCTGTTTTCGTGACTGACGGTGCGCGTGATCGACGCGCGGTATCCGATATTAAAGGCGATCGGCGATTAATGCGTACCGGACTTTGAACCCGGCGGCGCGCCCCGGTAAGATGCCGGACAGAATTTTTCCACCTCGCTATTCAGGACACCCGCCATGAGCATCAAATCGGACAAGTGGATTCGCCGCATGGCGCAAGAGCACGGCATGATCGAGCCCTTCGTCGAGCGCCAGATGCGTGGCGAAGGCGCCGAACGACTGATTTCCTTCGGGGTGTCGAGCTATGGCTACGATGTGCGCTGCGCCGATGAGTTCAAGGTGTTCACCAACATCAACTCGGCCACCGTCGATCCGAAAAACTTTGATGAGAAGAGCTTCGTCGACGTCAAGAGCGATGTCTGCATCATCCCGCCGAACTCCTTCGCCCTGGCCCGTACCGTTGAGTTCTTCCGCATTCCGCGCAATGTCCTGACCATCTGCCTGGGCAAGAGCACCTACGCGCGCTGCGGCATCATCGTCAACGTCACGCCGCTGGAACCGGAGTGGGAAGGCCACGTGACCCTGGAATTCTCCAACACCACCACGCTGCCGGCGAAGATCTACGCCAACGAAGGCGTGGCGCAGATGTTGTTCTTCGAATCCGACGAAGAGTGCGAAGTCTCCTACAAAGACCGTGGTGGCAAGTATCAGGGCCAACGTGGCGTGACCCTGCCGCGCACCTGAGTCAGTCGTCCGGACAGACCGTGGGAATTCCTCGGCGAGCGTAGACTCTATGGAGTGTACTGCCCGGATCCGCGCAAGGCGGATCGGGCCATCGCCCAGGAGTGCCCAATGAAGATCGATCCACGCGTAAGTGCCGAACTGGCAAGGCTTGAGCCCAATCAGGTGGGCGTACTGGCCTGGTCGTTGTTAGCCCATCCGTCCGTCGCCCAGGCTGGCGGCATCCCCGGTCAGCCCGACCCGGACACCCCCAACGAACAACCCACCGAGCCCGGCGAACCGACCCTGCCGGACGAGCCACCTCCCGCACCAGTGGCCTGATTGGTCCGGCTCTTGGTGCATCACCAGTGAACTGTGGTGAGGGTTGACCGCTGTTCACTGGACGTTCATGCCTCGAAACAACTGTGTTCACCTTTGAAACCTATGGTCAGGTCTGCCGTGTTTTTATCGCGGCGGTGCTCCCCTGCGTGGCTTGAACAACGCTTGAGGCGAGCGGTTAGCCATAGTCGTGAAAAAGGAATTTCCAATGAGTTCAGTTCGATCGGGTCATTTCAGCGCTGACATCCATACCGCCGGCGGCCTGAAGGCGCTTCGGGTAACCGAGGGCTTGCGGTACTACCTGCGCCAAGGCGTGCACAGCCTCGAGGCGGTCAACGCTGCGGGGGAAGGCTTCTACCTGTATCTGCCAGACGATATCCAGACCGGCACGTACCAGCTCCAGGTCGGGTTACCCTCGATCATCCATGTGACGGGCGGCGGCGAAGCGGAGTTGTACCCCTTGGGCAGCCTGACGTTGACGGTTGACGGGGATGGGCAGTTTGCCGGTACCTTCAGCGGCACGGATGCCGATGGCATCCGCATCGAAAATGGCAGCTTCAGGCTGGAGTACCAGGCTTAAGCCGGGGCAAAGGAGCGCAGTGGGAGCCAGCGCTCCCACTGACCGCTACTTCAGGTTGCCACTGAGGAACTGCTTGAGCCGTTCACTTCGGGGATTGCCCAGTACATCCTCGGGCGTGCCTTGTTCTTCCACCAGGCCCTGGTGCAGGAACAACACCTGGTTGGACACCTTGCGCGCAAAGCTCATTTCATGGGTGACCATGATCATGGTCCGGCCTTCTTCGGCCAGCCCCTGGATCACCCTGAGCACTTCACCCACCAACTCCGGGTCCAGGGCGGAGGTCGGTTCATCGAACAGCATGACTTCCGGCTCCATCGCCAGTGCACGGGCAATGGCCACCCGCTGCTGCTGGCCGCCGGAGAGGAATGCCGGGTACTGGTCCGCCACACGGGCAGCCAGGCCTACCTTGTCGAGGTAGCGGCGCGCGCGGTCCTCAGCGTCTTTTTTACTCACCCCCAGCACCCGGCGCGGAGCCATGCTGATGTTTTCCAGCACAGTCATGTGGCTCCATAGGTTGAAGTGCTGGAAAACCATGGCCAGGCGGGTACGGATGCGTTGCAGCTCGGCTTCGTCGGCGACCCGCATGCCGTGGTGGTCCTTGATCATGCGGATTGCCTGGCCATCGAGGCTCATGGCGCCGTCGTTGGGGGTTTCGAGAAAGTTGATGCAGCGCAAAAAGGTACTCTTGCCCGAGCCGCTGGCGCCGATCAAGCTGATCACGTCGCCCGTCCTGGCCTTGAGCGACACACCCTTGAGGACTTCATGGCTGCCGTAGCTTTTGTGCAGGCCTTCGATGGTCAATTTGTACATGGAGTGAACATCCTCAAGGCGAAAGTAGGTAGCCGGTTCGATAGGCCTCAAGGCCCGCCACGTGGGCGATCACCATGCCAGCGGTGGCCATGCGGCGGGTCGAGCGGGCATACAGCAGGCCCTCGTTGGTGCAATGGACCGGCGTGACCCGGTCGCTGATCGGATCGATGATCTCGGCGATCAATTGTCCGGCCTGCAGGTACTCTCCCGGTAGCACGCAGTACACCAGCAAGCCACCGACCGGAGTCGCGACCGGCTCCACCGCCGCCAGTGGCGTGGCCGGGTAGGGCAGGTCCGGCAGGGGTTGGATTCGGCCGTCGATGGCGCCAAAGTGCGTCAGGTAGTCGATCAAGGCCTGGCAATCGAGGCTGGCCAGTGGGTGGTTGACGTCGCCCTGGCCACGCAATTCCAGGGTCACCGAGAAGCTGCCAGAGGGTATCGGGAAGTGTTCGCCGAAGCGCTCTTGCAACTGCCACCATACCAGGGTGAAGCACTCATCGAATGACTGGCCGCCGGAGTCAGTGGCCAGCAGGCTGGCCTCGGCGCCGATGTAGCGCGCCAGCGGTTCGACCTGGGGCCAGGCCTGGGGCGTGGTGTACAGGTGGGTGACGGCTTCGAAGTCACAGTGCAGGTCCAGCACCATGTCGGCATCGCAGGCCAGGGTCTGCAGCACCAGGCGCTGGGACTGCAGTTGCGTGGCGGCACTTTGGCGCAGCAATGCCTGACGCAAAGTCCGGCGCACCAGTGCCAGGTTGTGCTGCGGATCCTGGTTGAGCTGGCCTTCGATTTCGTGACCGATCGTTTCGCCGAGGTCGACAAACCAACGGTTGAAATTCTGCCCGCTTTCCAGCTCGTAGCGACCCAGGGGCACGTCCATCAACACCTGTTCGAGGCCAATCGGGTTGGCCACCGGTACCAGCACGATCTCGCTGAGCAGGCGGCCCTCGGCTTCGAGTTGGGCCAGGCGTTGCTTGAGGTGCCAGGCCACCAGCATGCCCGGCAGTTCGTCGGCATGCAGTGAGGACTGGATGTAGACCTTGCCCTGGGCCTGTGTCGGGCCAAAGTGGAAGCTGTGGATCTGGCGTGCGGTGCCCGGCAGCGGGGCAAGCAGGTCATGAATCTGGTGGCGCATGTGCGTGAGTGTCCTGCAACGTGAGAGCTAGTGAGTTGGACCGAGAAATGCCAGCCAGCGGCGTTCGGCAACCCGGAACAGACCGACCAGGGCAAAGGTTACGGCCAGGTAGATCAACGCGGCGATGCCGAACGACTGGAACGTCAGGAAGGTTGCCGAGTTGGCGTCCCGCGCGACTTTCAGGATGTCCGGGATGGTCGCGGTGAAGGCCACGGTGGTGGAGTGCAGCATCAGGATTACTTCGTTGCTGTAGTAGGGCAACGAACGGCGCAGGGCCGAAGGCATGATTACGTAGGCATACAGCTTCCAGCCCGTCAGGCCATAGGCCTTGGCAGCCTCGACTTCGCCGTGGTTCATGCTGCGAATCGCCCCGGCGAAAATCTCCGTGGTGTAGGCGCAGGTGTTCAGGGCGAAGGCCAGGATCGTGCAGTTCATCGCGTCGCGAAAGAACGCATCGAGCACCGGTTGCGCGCGGATCGCGGCGAGGCTGTAGATCCCCGTGTAGCAGATCAGCAACTGGATATACAGCGGCGTGCCACGGAACAGGTAGGTGTAGAACTGCACCGGCCAGCGGATGTAGAAATGCGGTGAAACCCGGGCAATCGACAGCGGGATCGACACCAGGAAACCGATGCAGATCGAGGCGCTGAGCAGCCACATCGTCATCGCCAGGCCGGTGATGTGGTAGCCGTCGCTGTACAGGAACGGGCGCCAGTACTCTTGCAGAAGTTCGATCATCGTACGGCCTCCCGGGCACCGGCGGCATAACGCCGTTCCAGCCAGCGCAGGACAACGTTCGACGCGCTGGTGATCAGCAGGTAGATCAGCGCTGCCAGCACCAGGAAGTAAAACAGCTGGTAGGTACTTTTACCGGCATCCTGGGCGGCCTTGACCAGGTCGGCCAGGCCGATGATCGACACCAGTGCAGTCGCCTTGAGCATCACCATCCAGTTGTTACCGATACCCGGCAAGGCGAAGCGCATCATCTGCGGGAAGACCACGTAGCGAAAACGCTGGCCGCGCTTGAGGCCGTAAGCGGTGGCGGCTTCAACCTGGCCGCGGGGCACGGCGAGGATCGCGCCACGGAAGGTTTCGGTGAAATAGGCACCGTAGATAAAGCCCAGGGTGATGACCCCGGCGCTGAACGGGTTGATCTCGATGTATTCCCATTCCAACAGGTCGGTCAGGGACGTCAGCCAGGTTTGCAGGCTGTAGAAAATCAGCAGCATCAGCACCAGGTCCGGCACCCCACGAATCAACGTGGTGTAGCACTGCGCGGGTATGCGCAGCAGTCTGGAAGCTGAGAGTTTGGCGCTGGCGCCCAGGAGGCCGAGTAACACGGCCACCAGCAGCGACAGTACCGATAATTGGATGGTCATCCAGGTGCCTTGCATCAGCAGGGGGCCGAAGCCTTTCAAGCTGAAGGCTGAGAGCCCCAGGTTTTGTAGGAGTTGTTCAAACATGAAGTCAGCAACCTGATAGCGAAAAAAAGGCGCCCATCACGAGGATGGGCGCCGGGCATTATTTGCCGCTGTACAGATTCAGATCACCAAAGTGTTTCTTTTGAATGGTGGCGTAGGTGCCATCATCGTGTAACGCTTTGATACCTTTATCGAGAAGGGCCTTCAGCTCTTTGTTACCTTTCGAGATACCGACAGCGGTCTTGGCTGGCAACAGTGGGCTGTCAACGGGTTTGCTGACTTCATAGTCGGCGCCTTGTGGCGACTTCAAGAAGCCCAGTTCGGCTTGCAGCATGTCCTGGATCGACGCGTCGAGACGCCCGGAAATCAGGTCGGCGTAGACCTGGTCCTGGTTGGCGTAAGCCTTGGTCTTGACCCCGGCCTTGTCCAGCACGGCCTTGGCATACGCTTCCTGGATGGTGCCTTGCTCGTAGCCGACAGCCTTGTCCTTGAGCGATGCGGTATCGGCGGTCAGCCCAGAACCTTTTTTGAACACGAATGAAGTGGGGCCGGAGAACAGCTCGCTGGAGAAGTCGATAACCTTCTCGCGGGCCTCGGTAACGGTCATCGAAGAGATTACACCGTCGAATTTATTGGCCTTGAGGCCAGGGATCATGCCGTCGAAATCGCTTTCGACCCATTTGCATTTGACCTTCAGCTCGGCGCAGATCGCATTGCCCAGATCGATATCGAAGCCAACCAGGCTGCCGTCCGCTGCTTTGGATTCGAACGGCGCGTAGGAGGGGTCAACACCAAATCGCAACTCTTTGTATTCTTTGGCCAGCGCGGAACCCGCGGCCATGCACAACGCCAGTGCAGAAAGGGTCAGCAATGCTTTTTTCATTATTCAATCCCTAAGAACCAATATGAGCGCTTGTGGCGCAGAATTATTGTTACTGGAAAGCGTAAGACCTTATGAAAGTAGCAATTTCCGAACCAGAGTCCCGAACAAGCGTTTTAAAAGATGATTCAACAAAAGTCCTGGGCAGATTCGCGCCCAAAAATGGGCGCGAAGGATTGACTGCACCAGCATGGAGCCTGGGCTGGCTGAGCCGGTGTGCCCCAGGCACCGGTCCCCGCGAGTTTACTTTCCGGGCACCAGGGTCAGGCGCGTCTTGCCATAGACCTTGTCGAAGTTCTGCGGCTGCATCGGCAGGCTCTGGTATTGGCCCTTGAGCCACGGTTCGATACCGTTCAGGTAGCTGGGACTGGCTGGATTACCGGACTGACCACTGCCGTTCTGCGCCTGCAGCGGTTCTGCCTGAGCGAAGTCGACGATAAAGCGCATCGCCGGTGCCAGCGTGACGTTGAAGTCCTGGCCCCAGGTGTAGGCGGACATGTTCAGGGTGGTGTGATCGCCACCGGCGGACATAGGCGCGCGCACAGTCTGGCCGCGCACGTCCTTCCATTCGTAGTGGTGCAGTTTTCCCCATTGCCAGGCTTTGCGGTCACCGCCCATCTGGCTTTCGCCAGCAGAAATGGCGGCGGCCAGGCTACGGGCAAGGATCGCCGGCTTGTCTTCCTTTTGCGGGGTGCGGGCGTCATCCCAGAACGGGCTGTCTTCGCGGCCGAGCAAATGGTCAGCCTGGGCCGAGTAGGACAACTTGCCGCTGGCAACAAAAGCTTTCCAGGCCGGGCTGTTCTGCGGCCCCAATTCGTCGAGGAAGATCTGCTGCATGCTGGCCTGCAGGAACAACTCGTAGATCGCCGCGTCAGTCGAGGTCGCACTGAGCTTGCCGTCAAAGGCCATCAGGCGGCTGTAGGCCTCGCGTGCCTTGCCAGCCTCGGCGGCGGGCAGGGCGGCGATGGCTGTTTTGAGCGGTGCCGACATGCCGGGCGACTCGAACATTTTTTTCAGTTTGCTGGCAAACAGGCTGGTCTGGTCGTATTGCATGGCGATCATGCTGCGATTGTCGTGCTTACCGCTCCCTGCCAGTTCGGCGATGCGCTCGCCGCGCTCGGGTGCGGCCCATGAATTGGACAGCTGCATGCCGTAACCGTGAGGAATCACCCGCTGGTTGGCGGTGCCGAGCCAGCCTTGCACCGGGTCCTGATCATACGGATGGAGCATCGGGTCGGCGTAGCCGTCCCAGTCGTAGCGGCCTTCCCAGCCGGGGGATGGCAGCAAGCCTTCGCCTTCGCGACGGTTGGGGAAGCGGCCGGTAACCTGCCAGCCGATGTTGCGAGCGTCGGCAAACACCATGTTCAGGGCAATCGCGCGGATTTCGCGGCTGGCGTCCGAGGCTTTTTCCACATTCTGCGCGCGGGTCAGGTCGAAGAACGCGTCCAGGCTCTTGTCGTCGGTCAAATTGGGTTGCTGCAAGGCCAGGCCGAAGCCATTACCCAGCGCAGTGCCTTGGGCGCTGTTGAGCAAGGCGCCGTGGCGGGTTTCGTACACGGCTTCGCGAATCGGTCGCTGGCCTTTGATGAAGTAGGTTTCGTTGCGCACCATCACTGGTTGCCATTTACCAGCAACTTCGTAGCTCAGGCCGTTGCCCTGGCGCTTGAGTTTTTCCAGGAACAGGTCCTGGTTGTCGCCCAGCACCGCCGTCATGCTCCAAGCCACTTGGCCGTTGAAACCGGCCAGGACCATTGGCAAGCCGGCGATGGAAACGCCGGCTGCCTGGTATTTCGGGGCACGAATCTGCACGAAGCTCCACAGCGACGGCACGCCGAGCGGCAATTGGCTGTCGCTGGCCAGCAGGCTTTTACCGCTGCGGCTGCGTTGTGGGGCGATCGCCCAGTTGTTCGATGCCGTGCCGCCGAGCATGTTCAACGTGCCCAGTTGCTCGCCAGCGTTAGCCACCTCGGCAAGGCCTGGGATCGTACCGTTGAGCTTGATGCCCTGGAGTTTGTCGGTTTCCGCCAATGGCAGTTTTTCGTCCGGATAGGACGGCGACAGCCATGCCAGCTTGTCCTGGGTGACGGTTTGCGCCATGACCAGCGCGGAAATTTCCTGCGGCAGGTTGGCTGACTGGCTGAAGTTCAGCAGGCAGAAAATCAGCGTCGAGTCTTCCGGTTTCCAGTACTCCGGTTGGTAACCGGTGGCAGCCAGGTCTGCTGGCAGCTTGTCGCGATAGCGGAACAGGTAAGCGTTGACCCCGCGCGCATAGACTTCAAAGAAGCGCTTGAGGCGAGGCGAGGAGGCTTTATAGAGTTCGTCGGCGCTTTTCTTCAGGTTCACGGCGCGCATGTAACGGTCGGCGTCGAGCATCTGTGGGCCCGACATTTGCGCCAGGCGGCCCTGGGCCAGCAACCGCATGCTGACCATCTGGTAAATGCGATCAGTGGCGTGCACATAGCCGAGGGTGAACAAGGCATCGTGGAAGGTGCTGCTTTCGATCAGCGGCATACCCATGGCATTGCGTCGCACGGAGACGTTTTGCGCCAGCCCTTTGAGCGGTTGCACACCGGAGGTCGGCGGTAGCGTGTCCTGGGCATTCCAGGTCTGGCATCCGCCAAGACTGAGCACACTGGTGACTGCTGCGGCAACGCCGAACCGGGGAAGAAAAGATGTAAAGGCTGGCGAGGCCATGGCAAAGCTCCGTACCAAGAAAGGCGCTACGTTAGTGAGCGACCGAGGGCCGCGCAAGCAGGGGCCGAGCTTATTTGAGGGTTTGTCGGATAAATCACGGATTTTTCGACCATAGGCCTGTTTGGCTGCCGTAAATGACGGTATTGAAGGGGGGTATTGGGTAATTGGCAGAGGGAAATAGCGCCATGCAACTGCAGATAAATGCCACCTTGATCCTGATCGATCAGCAAAAAGGAATCCATCAGCCCCGGCTCGGACCGCGCAACAACCCTCAGGCCGAGGAACGCATTGCCGAGTTGCTCGAGCAGTGGCGCGCCAGGTCGTGGCCAGTGATCCACGTGCAGCACCTGTCCCGCTCGCCGGAATCGGTGTTCTGGCCGCAACAGTCGGGCGTGGAATTTCAGCAGCGGTTCATGCCCTTGGCGGGTGAACCGGTGATCCAGAAGCAGGTGCCAGATGCGTTCTGCGCAACCGGGCTGGCAGAGGATTTACAGCGAGGGGGAGTCAGCCAGTTGATTATCGTTGGCGTGGCGACGAATAACTCGGTGGAGGCCACTGCACGAACTGCCGGCAACCTGGGGTATGAAACCTGGGTGGTGGAGGACGCCTGCTACACCTTCGACAAGCAGGACTATTTTGGCCAGTGGCATTGCGCGCAGCAGGTGCATGCCATGTCGCTGGGTAATTTGCAGGGCGAGTACGCAACGGTGGTGACTGCCCGCGACATCCTGATGGCGAGCCGCATCGGGTAATTGTGGGAGCGCCGTCCGGCTTGCTCCCACACGCCTTGGGGCTAGCGCATCAGGCGCCGTGGCACTTCTTGAATTTCTTGCCGTTGCCGCATGGGCAAGGGTCGTTGCGGCCAACATCTTTCAAGGCGTTACGCACCGGTTCCTGGTGAGCGTGGCCGCAGTTTGGGCCGTGCACATGGCCATGGTCGTGATCATGGTGTTCGTGATGGTCATGATCGTGGTTGCAGTCAGGGCCATGGACGTGGGGTTGTTGGGTCATCAGGGTTACTCCGGAATAAAATCGCCGGGAATTATCTCGCCATAACGCGAAAGGTGCACGTCTTTGCCGAACAATAATCCGGTTTGCAGGGTTCCCTCCAGGCGGTAAGGGATGGGCTGTTCGGGTTTTTTCAGCAACTTGACCACTTCCCGCAGGTGCTGCCACAGGTTCGTGCGGATCGGCACTTGGAAATACCCACTGCTCTTGGGGTCGACGCTGAACCACTGATCACTCTCGCCCTCGGTCAGCAGGAACTGGCTCAAGTGAATGCGGTATTCCAGGCCACGGACCGTCAGGCTGGAGTCATTGGGATTGTCGACGCGAAAGTACAGCATGAACTTCTGGTCAAGCAGCCGGGCCCGGACCACCTCGACCTTGAGCAGGTGGACCTGAGGCTCAAGCTCATCGTCGCTGAACCAGGACACGCAACCACTGAGACTCAGCAGCAAAAGCAGGCTGATGCAGTGCAGGGCGCGGCGCTGGTTGAGCATGGTCTGGCTCCCTTTACCCGCTGTACAGGTTCAGTCCCCTAGGCGAAGTACCCGGCACAGCACTTCTTGAACTTCTGCCCGCTGGCACACGGGCAGGTGTCATTGCGTCCGGCCTTGAGCGGTACGGTCGGGTCAATGAAGTACCAGTGCCCGTCGTTCTGTACGAAAGAAGAACGTTCACGGTGACTGTGTTCGCCGTCGCTGTCATGCCAGCGCGCAGTAAAGGTGACGAAGGCGTGTTCAGGTTGGCCGCCGAATACTTCCGAGCTTTCCACTTCCAGGCCTAGCCAGGTGCTCTGGGCGCTCCAGGCGCTGATCGACTGGCGGTCCAGGCCTGATTGCTGGGCAGGTAGGGTGGTTGCCACCAGGTAGTCGATCAGGCCTAGCACGTAGGCGCTGTAGCGCGAGCGCATCAAGGCTTCGGCGCATGGCGCGGGGTGCCCGGCATGGTAATGCCCGCAACAGGCATCGAGTGGCGTGCCGCTGCCGCAAGGGCAGATGGATGTACTCATTGTGTTACCACCAGTATTTTCCGAAATTCTCTGGATTGGCCCAGAACCGTGAGTTGAGCCAGTCAGGTACTTGTTTGTAGTCAAGCAGATCATAGGTGAACAGGGTCAATACTTGTTCGTCGCGCTGGAAACGTTCGCTGGCTTGCAGGGCCAGGGAGAAGAAGTCGGTGTCCTGCCAGCCGCAGGCACCCAGGTCGGCGAGGACCACGATGCGACTGGCGTTGAGGTTGCGGATCCCGCCGAGCAGGTTCAGGCCGTCGCGCTTGGGCAAATGCTCCAGGCAGTCGAGGGCCAGGGCCAGGTCGAAGCGCTGCGCAGCCAGGTCCGGCGGCAGTGGGCCAGGTGCGACCTGGGCAACGATGGTGTCGGGGTGCGCCAGCTTGAACGCCTGCAGCGCCGGAAAGTCACTGGCACCGATCAGCAGCAGCCGCTTGGGCGCATAACGATCGAGCAAGGCGGCGAGCGCCTGCTGGGGAGTACGCAAAGAAATAGCGGCGGTCATCAAGGATCCTCAATCAGAACTGCCAAGACTAGCCTGCCCGAACGCTCGGGCCTAGAGCGGGTTTACACTGGATGTTGCGATCGCCCGTAAATACGCGATGAAGCCAGGATGGCCTATTGCTGGCGGATATTAAAACTCGGGTCTTTACTGCTTGAATCGGTCGTACGCCGATCCCTCAGGAGAAAACTCGATGAGCATAGTTCGGACAGCATTACCCTTGGTTCTGCTAACCAGTGTGTTGACTGGTTGCGCAGGTTTGCAGAAAACCGACTGGCCGACCTGTGCGGCGGTGGGCGGCGTGGTCGGTGCGGGTCTCGGCGCGACGAAAAGTTCGGCATGGGCCGGCGGTGGCGCGCTGTTCGTAGGTGGATTGGCAGCCGCTTATTGCTGGGTGCATGGCGACGGTGATGAAGATGGCGACGGCGTGCTGGACAGTCGTGACAAGTGCCCAGGCACACCAAAAGGCGTGCAGGTCGATGCCAATGGCTGCCCACCACCTCAGCCGGTGGTTGAAGAAGTGGTGGTGGTCAAAGAGGAAACCATCGTCATTCGTGATGTGCACTTCCAGTTCGACTCAGCGAAGTTGACCGAAGCCGACAAAACCAAGCTGGAAACCATTGCCTCCCGACTGAAACAGGAAGCCGCTACAGCGCAACTGACCGTCACCGGGCATACCGACAGCGTGGGCAGCGATGCCTATAACGAGAAGCTCTCGGATAAACGTGCGCATTCGGTGGTCGAGTACCTGATTGAAGAAGGTGTGCCACGTGCCAGCTTCGTGTCGGTACAAGGTGCCGGTGAAAGCCAGCCAGTGGCCGACAACAAAACCGCTGACGGGCGTGCCATGAACCGTCGTACCGAAATCAAAATCAACCGCTAGTCCCTCTCGCATCCGCGGCTTGTGCAGTCGCGGATGCGGGTCTTTACTCCTGAGTGACCGGTATGGGCCGGTAACACAGGAGCATTCACCATGAGTCTTCGTGCGCGGACCGTGATACCGGTACTACTGTTCGGCAGCCTGTTGACAGGTTGCGCCACCCACAGCGACGGCACTGCCCCCCTCAATCAACGTACCTGGCCGATCTGCAGCCTTATCGGCGGCTTGGCGGGCGCAGGCCTGGGCGCAATTGAAAGTGGTGGGTGGGCGGCTGGTGGCGCGGCACTCGGTTTGTTGACGGGAGGCTTGATCTGTTACGCGCAGGATGGCGATGAGGACGAAGACGGGGTCTTCGATCGTCGCGATCATTGCCCGGATACCCCGGCCAATACCCCGGTCGACAACAGGGGTTGTCCGATTCCCCAGTACCCGGCCACCGTCAAACCGGTCGAACCGCAAAGTGAAGTGATCACCCTGAGTGACCAGGGAGAGGTGTTGTTCGCCTTCGATTCCGCGCAATTGACTCCAGCGGCCCAGGAACAATTGGTGGGGTTGATGGATAAACTGAAAAACGCCGACGTACTGAGTATCAAGGTGGTCGGGCATACCGATAGCCAGGGAACAGACGCCTACAACCAGGCGCTCTCCGAACGGCGCGCCAGCAGTGTCGCCGCCTTCCTGCTGGAGCAGGGGCTGACGCCGGACAAACTCACCAGCCAGGGCATGGGCGAAAGCCAGCCTGTGGCCGACAACGCCAGCGAAGAAGGGCGGGCGAAAAATCGTCGGGTTGAACTGGTGATCGGTCGCTGATCGACGGCTGCCGGATGGTCGATCCTCGTCGATCCGGCAGCTAAACAGCCCGGCGCGCAAGAATTTTCACGGACCTCTGGCGCATCCCTCGTGGAAGTCGTTACTGTGCGCGCAAAGAATAATGAAGCACGGGGGAGCGTATGAAAGTGTTTTGGGGGCTGGGCAAGTGTTTGACCCTGATGTTCTGGCTGGTGGTACTGGTCAATCTTGTGGAACCGCTAATCAACCCGATTGATCTGCTGGTCAATCTGGCGGCCAGCCTGTTGCTGCTGACCCATCTGTTGGAAGTGCTGCTGGTGCACCGCAACCTCAAGGGCCGCCCTCACCCGTGGCGTGATCGCCTGCAAATCCTCCTGTTTGGCATTTTTCACCTGCGGACCCTGTCTGCCCCTACCTCTGGGGAGCCTCGCCATGCGTAAACTCTGTTTGCTTGCCGCACTGGTAAGCCCACTGGCCACGGCGCAGGTGGTCAGTGTGGAAAGTCATTCGCTGATGCGTCTGCCCAATACCACCAGCACCCTGCAGCTGGAGCGTCTGGACGTTGCGGACTATGGCACCTTGCTGATCCCCTCGAACGTCACTGAGTTGGACGTGGGTCAGTTACGCCTGGGGCGCGAGGCGCGGATTGCGATTGTTCCCAGTGAGCAGGTCCTGCAGTTGAAGGTCGGGCATGCCCAGCTTGCCAGTGGTAGCCAGATTACTTCCCGTGGTGCGCCGGGTACTTACCTCAAGGCCGCTCGCGGCGGGCGTAACCTGAATTTGCGGATTGCGTCGTTGAGCGCGCCCGAGTTGTCGGTGGATGCGCGCGGTGGCGCTGGCGCCCCGGGTTATGTGGGGCTCGATGGGGCCAACGGTCAGGAACCCGGTTGCACTTGGGGCGAGGCTGGACGTGGTGCCGATGGGGATAACGGGGGGGATGGTCGTGCTGGTGCGCCAGGGGGGTTGGTGCGTCTGGAGTTGCCACGTGATTATCCAGAGCAGCAGATCAAGGTGCAGGTTGAGGGTGGCGCCGGAGGGGTGCCGGGGGCAGGAGGTAAGCCTGGTGCGGGGGGCAAGGCCAAGGGGTGTCTGGTTTATCGTGCCGATGGTGGTAAGAGCGGGCGGCCTGGGGTGGCGGGGCAGCCAGGGGTAGAGGGAGCGGCTGGGGCTGTTAGTTTGCAGCGGTTGTAGGGAGTGATGACGACCTGCGCCACATGATCAATCTCGGCAATCCCCTGTAGCAGCTGCCGAGCCCGCGAGGCTGCGTTCGAGGACGCAGCCCTCGCCCCAGCGGCCTCGAGATTAAAAGCTTCAGACGAGCTAACGCTCGGCCGGTTGCGCGGTGGTCGCTGGGGGCGGCGGGCTCTGTGTCTTTAAAATGTCGGGCGCGCCGCCGCAATTGCGACCAGCACCAATCCTACAATCAAATTGATTCCCACCAGGCGCCGTATCCCGCCCAAGGTGGCGGCGCCGGTCGGCCAGTCTTCGGCCAGGACGGCCTTGCGTAGCTCGGGCAGTTGCAGTGCTTGAATACGAATGAACAATGCAGTCATCACCAGGTACAGGCCCATCATGATCTGCACGTAGCGTGGTGCGGTTTCGAAGCCGTTGAAGCGCAGGTGGATCAGGCCGACGCCGCTGATCGGCAGGATCAGCACGGCAATCCAGACCCAGAGAAAAAAGCGCGGGAACACTTCCACCCACAATTTAAGGCGGGCCGGGCCCTCGAGGGCCTTTACGGCGGCGGGGCGCAGGACCATCCAGGCGAAAAACATGCCGCCGACCCACACCAGGGCTGCCAGTGTGTGCAGGCTATAAATGAAGGCGAAAAGTGTCATTGGGGTACTCCGTTCTGCGCGGGATTAATTAGCGGGGTATGATAGCGGCCGATCCGAACCACTGAAAATTTATCCAGCGTTTTTTGCGCCCGACAATCCATGATCAGCACTGAACTCAAAACCACGATCCAGGGCGCTTATTCGCGTTTTCTCGAAGCCAAGAGCCTTAAGCCGCGCTACGGCCAGCGCCTGATGATCGCCGAAATTGCCAAAGTCCTGGGTGACATCGACACCGACGACGAAGGCCGGCGCAGTGGCGACCCCGCGATTGTCGCGGTGGAAGCCGGTACCGGTACCGGCAAGACCGTGGCCTACAGCCTGGCGGCGATTCCCACTGCCAAGGCCGCCGGCAAGCGCCTGGTGATTGCCACCGCCACCGTCGCCCTGCAAGAGCAGATCGTCTACAAGGACCTGCCGGACCTGATGCGCAACAGCGGGCTGAATTTCAGCTTTGCCCTGGCCAAGGGCCGGGGTCGCTACATGTGCCTGTCCAAGCTCGACATGCTGCTGCAGGAAGGCCATGCGCAAACCGCCACGGCCCAGCTGTTCGAGGAAGAAGGCTTCAAGATCGAAGTCGATGAGGCCAGTCAGAAGCTGTTCACCAGCATGATCGAGAAACTCGCCGGCAATAAGTGGGACGGCGACCGCGACAGTTGGTCCACCGCCCTGGAAGATGCCGACTGGGCGCGCCTGACCACCGACCATAGCCAGTGCACCAACCGCCATTGCCCCAATTTTGGCCAGTGCGCCTTTTACAAGGCGCGCGAAGGCATGGGCAAGGTTGATGTGATTGTCACCAACCACGACATGGTCCTCGCCGACCTGGCCCTGGGTGGCGGTGCCGTGCTGCCGGACCCGCGTGACACCATCTATGTGTTTGACGAAGGCCACCACCTGCCGGACAAGGCCATCGGCCACTTCGCCCATTACACGCGCCTGCGCTCCACCGCCGACTGGCTGGAAACCACCGCCAAGAATCTCACCAAGTTGCTCGCCCAGCACCCGTTGCCCGGCGACTTGGGCAAGCTGATCGAGCAAGTGCCGGAGCTGGCGCGTGAGATCAAGACCCAGCAGCAGTTCATGTTCAGTGCCTGCGAGCAAGTAGCCGACTTCAAGCCCGGCGAAGACGTCGAAGGCCGTGAGCGCCCGCGTCATCGGTTTGTCGGTGGGGTGATTCCCGAGCACATGCGCGAGATGGGCATCGAACTGAAGAAGGGCTTTGCCCGCCTGACCGATGTCTTCACCAGGCTCACGGAGCTGCTCAAGGAAGGTATGGACGGCGAGGTCAACATTGGTATCGCCAGCAACCAGGCGGAAGAATGGTACCCGCTGTTTGGCAGCCTGCTGTCTCGCTCCCAGGGCAACTGGGAATTGTGGACCGCCTTTACCGCCGAAGACCCGGAAGACAACCCGCCCATGGCGCGCTGGCTGACCCTGGCCGAAAGCGGTTCGCTGTTCGATATCGAGGTCAATGCCAGCCCGATCCTGGCTGCGGAAATGCTCCGGCGCAACCTCTGGAATATCGCCTACGGTGCCTTGGTGACCTCGGCCACCCTGACCGCCCTCGGTACCTTCGATCGCTTCCGTATGCGTGCCGGCCTGCCGAAAAAAGCCGTGACGGCGGTCGTGCCGAGCCCGTTTCACCATGCCGATGCCGGTGTGCTGCGGGTTCCCGACCTGCGTGCCGACCCGCGTGACGCCCCGGCGCACACTGCGGCGATCATCCGCGACCTGCCGGAACTGGTGGAAGGCTCGCGTGGCACCCTGGTGCTGTTTTCCTCGCGCAAACAGATGCAGGACGTGTTCGACGGCCTCGACCGCGACTGGCGCAAGCAAGTGTTCATTCAAGGCAACCTGTCGAAGCAGGAAACCCTGAACAAGCACAAGGCGCGGGTCGATGGTGGCGACTCCAGCGTGCTGTTCGGCCTGGCCAGTTTTGCCGAAGGTGTCGACTTGCCGGGGGCCTATTGCGAGCACGTGGTGATCGCCAAGATCCCGTTCTCGGTTCCCGATGACCCGGTGGAAGCCGCACTGGCCGAATGGATCGAAGCGCGGGGCGGCAACCCGTTCATGGAAATCTCTGTGCCGGACGCCTCGCTCAAGCTGGTCCAGGCTTGCGGTCGCCTGCTGCGCACCGAAGAAGACCGCGGCACCATCACCTTGCTTGACCGGCGCCTGGTCACGCAGCGTTACGGAAAGGCGATCCTCAACGCCTTGCCACCGTTCCGTCGCGAAATATCTTGAGACAGGGTGGGCGGAAACGCCCACTTCGTTGTCTATCTCCTATCACCGATTTCACACTGGCCCTAGGGAGAACCTGGTTCATATGATTCGCCGCTCGTTACCCGCTGTTTTTGCCCTGATGTTCGCTGCGCCTCTGCTGGCGGCACCCGCCGGGCAGCAGACGCTGTTCAACTTTGTCCGGCCTGCCGATGTGGTCCAGGTGACGACACAGGATGCCAGTCTGCCGCAATCCAACGCGGAGCAAACGGCCGAGGGCGAAGTGCTGCGGCGTGTGACGTTCAACCCGACGGCGCAACCAAGCCTGCGCCTGACCCCGCAAACCGGGGCCTGGGACTGGTCGCAATCGGGGGTCATGAGCCTGCGCCTGCAGAGCGCGATGAACTGGGCTGTGACGCTTTACGTCAAGATCCAGAGCAACGACGGTAAAACCCTGGTCAGCCGCGTCGACTTGCCTGCCGGACCGGCGCAAACCCTGTTGGTGCCGCTTAAGCCAAGTTCACCCCTGAGCCAAGGCATGAAGGCCGGCCCGCCGATGCCAATGACCGTTGATGGTCAGCGGATCCTGCTGGCCAGCAGCGAGGGTGAGTTGGACCCTGCCCAGGTAGTGTCGGTCACTCTGTCGATGGATCAGCCGAAAGTGGCCCAGAGCATCCTGATCGAGCGCTTTGGTGTGCAGGACGGCGTGGCGGTCACCCAGGCGGTCTACGGTTCCCTGGTGGATGCCTATGGACAGTCGAGCCGGGCGAAATGGCCGGAAAAGATCGCCACTGACGAGCAGCTCAAGGCGGCCGCCGCCAAGGAACAGCAACAATTGAGTGGCTGGCTGGCCCAGCGCGAGCGCTCGGCCCTGGACACCTTCGGCGGCTTGAACAAGGGCCCGGCCTTCAAGGCCAGCGGCTTTTTTCGCACCGAGAAACGCGACGGGCGCTGGTACCTGGTGACACCACAAGGTCACCCGTTCTACTCCCTGGGGGTCAACACGGTCACTGCAGACGCCAGCCAGACTTACGTCGCCGGTCGCGAGGGCATGTTCGAAGTATTGCCGGGCAACGACCAGCCGCTGGCCGTGCATTACGGTGAGGGCGATAACCGCGGCGGCAATGGCGTCGATCGCGGGCGTGCCTTCAATGGCGGTCGCTGGTATGACTTTTATGGCGCCAACCTGCAACGCACCTACGGTCAGCCTTGTGTCGCCGGCACCCCGGCGAAGGTTGCCGAGACCGGCGCCGAAGCGCCCGTCGCGCCGTGCGCACCTTATGCCTTCGATGAAAAACGCTGGGCCGGGCACACCCTGGATCGCCTGCAGGCGTGGGGCTTCAACACCCTGGGCAACTGGAGCGAGCCGGCTCTGGGCCACAGCGCACGAATGCCCTACACCTTGCCGTTGTCGATCGTCGGCGATTACACCAGCATCAGTACCGGGAACGACTGGTGGGGCGGCATGCCCGACCCGTTCGACCCGCGTTTTGCCATGGCCACCGAACGTGCAGTGGCCATTGCCGCACGCGATCATCGGGATGATCCCTGGTTGATCGGCTACTTTGCGGACAACGAGCTGGCCTGGGCCGGTCCCGGTGACGATCCCAAGGCGCGTTATGCCCTGGCGTATGGCACGTTGAAAATGACCACTGACGTGCCGGCCAAACGCGCCTTCCTCAAGCAGTTGCGCGATAAATACCGCAATCAGGCCGGCCTGTCGAAGGCCTGGGGCATCGACCTGCCAGCCTGGGAATTGATGGAAGACCCGGGGTTTGTGCCGCCGGTACCCAATCCCGAGCATCCGGAAATCGAAGCCGACTTCAAATACTTCCAGAAGGTCTTTGCCGACACCTACTTCAAGACCATTTCCGATTCGTTGAAATGGCATGCGCCGAACCACCTGCTGCTCGGCGGCCGGTTTGCCGTCAGTACGCCCGAAGCGGTGGCGTCCTGTGCACAGTATTGCGATGTGCTGAGCTTCAACCTGTACACGCTCAAGCCCCAGGACGGCTATGACTTCAGCCAGTTGCAGGCGCTGGACAAGCCGGTGCTGATCACTGAGTTCAACTTCGGTTCACGGGATCGCGGCCCATTCTGGGGTGGGGTAACGGAGCTGGCGAGGGAGGAGGAGCGGGGACCGGCGTATGCCAACTTCGTCAAACAGGCGCTCAGCGAGCCGTCGATTGTCGGGGTGCACTGGTTCCAGTACCTCGATCAACCGGTGACCGGGCGCTTGCTGGATGGCGAAAACGGACATTTTGGCCTGGTGGGGATCACCGATATTCCGTTTCAAGGTTTTGTCGACAGTGTGCGCAAGGCCAATCTGCAGGCCGTCGATCAGCTCGCCAAGGCGGGCGAACAAGCCCGACTGGCCGCCGAGAAAGCCGCCAATGCGGGTGACAAACCCGAGGGCGAAAAGCCTGCTCACGAGCCGCAGGGCGCGGGGCAGGGCGGCCACACCGGTGGGCATTCGGGTAATGGCCATTAATCGCTGAAACAACCCCTTTAAACCAGCGACCGCCCAGCCCGAGCGGGTTCCCAAAACCCTCAAGGGCTGGAACAATGCGCTAACGATTCGAGATGTTTCTCCGGGGAGTGGTTGGTGCAGATTCAGGGTCATTACGAGCTTCAATTCGAAGCAGTACGCGAAGCCTTCGCGGCACTGTTCGATAACTCCCAGGAACGCGGCGCGGCATTGTGCATCCAGATCGGTGGCGAAACCGTCCTCGACCTGTGGGCGGGCACGGCCGACAAGGACGGCAGTCAGGCATGGCACAGTGATACCATCGCCAATCTGTTTTCCTGCACCAAGACCTTTACCGCCGTGACCGCCCTGCAACTGGTTGCCGAGGGCAAGCTGCAACTCGATGCGCCGGTCGCACGCTACTGGCCCGAGTTCGCCGCCGCCGGCAAGGAAGCGGTGACCTTGCGCCAGTTGTTGTGCCACCAGGCAGGCCTGCCGGCACTGCGTGAGTTGCTGGCACCCGAAGCACTCTATGACTGGCAGACCATGGTGGAGGCCCTGGCGGCCGAAGCTCCTTGGTGGACGCCGGGTGAAGGCCATGGTTATGCGGCAATCACCTATGGCTGGCTGGTGGGTGAACTGTTGCGTCGGGCCGATGGCCGCGGTCCGGGCGAATCGATCGTCGCGCGGGTGGCACGCCCCTTGGGGCTGGATTTCCATGTCGGCCTGGCCGATGCAGAGTTCCATCGGGTGGCGCACATCGCACGGGGCAAAGGCAACGTCGGCGATGCGGCCGCCCAGCGCCTGTTGCAGGTCACTTTGCGTGAGCCAACAGCCATGAGCACCCGGGCGTTTACCAATCCGCCCTCGATCATGACCAGCACCAACAAGCCAGAGTGGCGACGAATGCAACAGCCGGCGGCCAATGGCCACGGCAATGCCCGCAGCCTGGCCGGCTTCTATAGCGGACTGCTGGATGGCAGCCTGCTGGAAAGTGACATGCTCCAGGAACTGACGCGCGAGCACAGCCTGGGCGAGGACAAGACACTACTGACCCGGACGCGTTTTGGCCTGGGTTGTATGCTGGATCAGCCGGACGTACCCAACGCCACCTTCGGCCTCGGCCCTCGGGCTTTTGGTCATCCTGGGGCGGGGGGATCCGTCGGGTTTGCTGATCCCGAGCACGATGTGGCCTTCGGTTTTGTCACCAATACCCTGGGTCCTTACGTGTTGATGGACCCGCGTGCGCAGAGGCTGGTGCGGGTTCTCGGCGATTGTCTGTAAAAAGGTGGTTGCCAGGCATTTTTCTGATAAAAGATGCCACCAAGTCATGGAATGGAACCCTGTGGCTTTTCATGTTGCACAGCATCTGTTTATACGGGTCGCAGACCCACAGCTTTTTATCTCATTTTGTGGATATCCCATGTCACCGAACAAATTTTTAGCCTTGGCCCTGTGTCTCAGCATCACCGGTTGTGCACAAACCCCACAAAGTGACGCAGATGGTGGCCCTTGGTGGTCATTCGGTTCCGGTTCCGACAAGGTTGCGGACAAAGGCAGCGCCAAGCCGGACGCCAAGGTCGATGCCAAAGCGGCGCCGGCAGCACCTGCCGACAAGACTACTGCTACCGCCCCGACAACTCCGGCTCCTGTGGCCAAGGCCCAGGACAGTGGCAGCAGTTGGTGGCCGTTCTCCTCCAAGGAGAGCACCACCAAAGCCGCCGTCGATAGCAAAACCACCGCGCCTGTGGTGCCGCTCACGGCGACCAGCGCTGCCGCCGCAGCGGCCAAGGCCGACTCCGAGAGCAAATGGTGGTGGCCGTTCAGCGACCAGACCAAGGCTGTGACCAAGGCGGACATCAAGGATGTACCGATGCCTGACCCGAAAATCACCCAGGCCTGGCTGGACGACTACGAGCCGCGCCTGCGCAGTGCTATTCAGGACAAGCGCCTGCAGGTAGAGCGTCGCGAGAACATCCTGGTAGTGATCGTTCCGGTGGATGAAGCATTCAACCCGAAACGCCCGGCCATGCTGTTGCCTTCGACCCTCGGCCCGTTCACTCGGATTGCCAAGCTGGTGGAATCCGACACCAAGACTTCGGTCCTGGTGCTCGGCCACGGCGACTCTTCGGGCGCAGCCCCGGCGACCCAGACCCTGAGCAAGGAGCGTGCGACCTCTGTGGCCTCGATCTTCAGCCTCGGCGGCATGAAGCGTGATCGCCTGATGTTGCGTGGCATGGGTGACCTGATGCCGCGTGCAGCGAATGACAGTATCCAGGGACGCGCCTTGAACCGACGTGTCGAGATCGTGCTGACCCAGCGCACCACCATGCTGGCCCTGCTGAGCAAGTACAGCTCGCCGACCCCGCCGGTGGCCGAGATGGTTGCGATCCAGGACGCCAAACCTGCCAGCGTTGCCCTGGCCGATAAAAAAGCTACGGCAGCGAAAAAAGCTGTACCGGCGAAAAAGACCACCGCCAAGAAAGCCGCACCGGCTAAAAAGCAGCCAGCCAAGACCCCGACCCCGGCGAAAAAACCGGTGCCGGCCAAAGCTGCTGCAAACTGATCGACCCAGCACAAGGAAAACGCCGTGACCCAGGCTCTGGCTGATATGCGCCGCGACTACACCCGCGATGGTTTGACCGAGGCCCAGGCCCCGGCCGAACCCTTCGCCCTGTTTCATCAGTGGTTTGCCGAGGCGGTGAAAACCGAACAGCCTCCGGTCGAGGCCAATGCCATGACCGTGGCCACTGTTGATGCGCAGGGTCGTCCGCATTGCCGGATCCTGTTGCTCAAGGGCCTGGATGAGCAAGGTTTTACCTTCTTCACCAACTACCAGAGTGCCAAGGGCCAGCAGTTGGCGGCCAACCCCTATGCCGCCATGACCTTCTTCTGGCCGGCCCTGGAGCGCCAGGTGCGCATCGAGGGGCGGGTGGTCAAGGTCACGCCGCAGGAGTCCGATGCCTATTACCAGGTGCGGCCATTGGGCAGTCGCCTGGGGGCGTGGGCTTCCCCGCAGAGTCGAGTGATCGCCGATCGTGCTGAGCTTGAAGGATTGCTCAAGGCTACCGAGCAGCGCTTTCGCGATAGCCAGCCCGATTGCCCGGAGCATTGGGGCGGCTATCGCCTGTTGCCCGAGCGCATCGAGTTCTGGCAGGGGCGTGCCAGTCGTCTTCACGATCGCTTGAACTACCGTCTGCAAGACGGTAGTTGGAGTCGTGAACGTCTAGCGCCCTGAGCAGTCTACCGGGCAGGATAGGTGGCTGCGGCCGCCTCCAGCCACTGCGCCAGGTCGCGGCGTTTGATGCGTTGCTGCCGGGCACGGTCCAGTTGCTGCAGCATGAACTGCTTTTTCTGTTCGTCATTACCTGCCAATGACAGCGCCAGGTCGCGGTCCATCCAGCGCTTGATTCGCACGTACAGCCACCAGTGGAAGTACAGGCCGGCGACCGTGGTGACGATAATGATGAAGTAATCCATGGAAATCCTTTTGGGATGACGCAATTTTTCAGAATGGCCGCTACTGTGTGATGACCTCGCAGACGCCGCTGTACCGCGCCTGAATGAAACCAATTTTATCCGGGCGGCGCCGTGACAGGCGTCAAGCTGCGGAGTTTAATGAATACCTGTCCTTTGGAGTTGATGTTATGCGTAAGTCTGTTCTGCTGGTTGCTACCTTTTCCACGATGGCGATGTTGCTCACGGGTTGCCAGTCCAGCCTGACCGGTGACTCCTACTCCCGTGACGAAGCGCGTCGCGTGCAGACCGTGCGCATGGGCACCATCGAGTCCCTGCGTCCGGTGAAAATCGAAGGCACCAAGACCCCTATCGGCGGCCTGGCTGGCGCGGCGGTAGGTGGTGTCGGTGGCAGCGCGATTGGTGGTGGCAAAGGCAGTATCGTTGCCGCGGTCATTGGTGCGGTAGCGGGTGGCTTGATCGGTTCGGCCACTGAAGAAGGCCTGACCCGTACCCAGGGCGTCGAAATCACCGTGCGTGAAGACGACGGCAGCATGCGCGCCTATGTGCAGCAGGTTCAGGAAAACGAAGTGTTCCGTGTGGGTGAGCGTGTACGCATCTCCACCGTCGACGGCACCAGCCGCGTATCGCACTAAGTTCCAACCGTTAAAACAAAACCCCGATCAGGCAACTGATCGGGGTTTTGTTTATCTGGCTTTTAATCGGCTGGCTAGGCAGCCTGTGCCGGTTTCTTGCGGCTCGCTACCACCATCACGGCATAGCCGATCAGGGCGGCGAACAGCGAACCGGTGAGGATACCCATGCGGTCCATGCCGGCGTATTCGCTGCTGTCCGCCACAAAGGCCAGGGAGCCGACGAACAGGCTCATGGTGAAGCCGATCCCGCAGAGAATCGCCACACCCAGGACCTGGCCCCAGTTGGCGCCGGCGGGTAGGGCAGCAATACCGGATTTAACCGCCAGCCAGGTCAGGCCGAACACACCGACGGTTTTCCCCAGCAGCAGGCCGATGGCGATGCCCATCGGCACCATGTGGGTGAAGCTCTCGACGGTGACGCCGCTCAGCGACAGGCCGGCGTTGGCAAACGCGAACAGCGGCAGGATGCCGTAGGCGACCCACGGATGCAGTGCATGTTCCAGGCTCAGAGAGGGCGAGGGCTCGGCATTTTTGGTGCGCAACGGGATGCAGAACGCCAGTGTCACCCCGGCCAGCGTGGCGTGGACACCACTTTTGAGCACGCAGACCCAGAGGATCAGGCCGATGATCATGTACGGACCCAGCTTGACCACCCCCAGGCGATTCATCGCCACCAGCGCGGCAATACATGCGCCCGCCAGCATCAACGACAGGGTCGAGAGCGCGCCCGAGTAGAAGATCGCAATGATGATGATCGCGCCCAGGTCATCGATGATGGCCAGGGTCATCAGGAACAGCTTCAGCGACACCGGTACACGCTTACCCAGCAAGGCCAGTACGCCCAGGGCGAAGGCAATGTCGGTGGCGGTCGGAATCGCCCAACCATTCAGGGCCGGCGGGTTGTCGCGGTTGAGGAACCAGTAGATCAGCGCTGGCACCAGCATGCCACCGACGGCGGCGGCACCCGGCAGGACGATCTGCGAAGGCTTGGAGAGGTGACCATCGAGGACTTCACGCTTGACCTCAAGGCCGATCAGCAGAAAGAACAGGGCCATCAGGCCGTCGTTGATCCACAGCAACAGCGGCTTGGCGATTTTCAAGGCGCCGATCTGGGCCACCACGGGGGTGTCCAGCAAGCCGGTGTAGAGCCAGGACAGCGGTGAGTTGTTGATGATCAGGGCCAGGACTGCAGCGGCAATCAATAACAGACCGCTGGCAGCTTCCAACTGAAAGAAACGAGTGAAAGTGCTACGCAGAGGCAAGGTCGCTCTCCATTTATAGATTCAAAAGGTGGCACACCCTAACCTGTGCGGTTAGTTGTTAAAACAAAAGTTATATTCTTTTTTGTTATATACCGTTACAACCCAAGCTGCACACAGCCTAGCAGTTGGCTGGCGTATTGAACCCCAGCTGTACCTGTGCGTTATGTAGGTTTTTTCCTAAGCTTAAGAATTGGCCTGTTGTCACCCTCAGGTTTCCTTCCGCCGTCATTGATTCCACGAGTAACCCACCATGAGCGACAGCCGCCAATGGGCCCGCGAAGCCATCCGCATCATCGAAGCCGACTTCCAGCGCAGTGCCGATACCCACCTGATCCCGTTGCCGTTGGCGGGGTTGCCGGGCATCGAACTGTACTTCAAGGATGAGTCCAGCCACCCTACCGGCAGCCTCAAGCATCGGTTGGCCCGCTCGCTGTTCCTATATGCGCTGTGTAATGGCTGGCTCAAGCCGGGCGCCCCGGTGATCGAGGCGTCCAGCGGTTCGACGGCGATCTCCGAGTCCTACTTCGCTCGACTGCTGGGACTGCCGTTCATTGCGGTGATGCCGGCCAGCACTTCCCGGGAAAAGATCGCGCAAATCGAGTTCTACGGCGGCAAGAGCCACCTGGTGCAGGACCCGACGCAGATCTATGCCGAGTCCGAGCGCCTGGCCCGTGAGCACGATGGGCACTTCATCGATCAGTTCACCTACGCCGAGCGCGCCACCGACTGGCGGGCCAACAACAACATCGCCGAGTCGATCTTTCAGCAGATGCGTTTCGAGCGGCATCCGGAACCCAGTTGGCTGATTTCCAGCCCCGGCACCGGCGGCACCACTGCGACCCTGGGGCGCTACGTGCGTTACCGGCAGCACGCCACCCGGGTGCTCTGTGCCGATGCCGAGCGTTCGGTGTTCTTTGACTATTACCTGAGTGGCGATGCGAGCCTGCGCCTGGAGTGTGGTTCGCGTATCGAAGGCATAGGTCGGCCGCGGGTCGAGGCGTCGTTCCTGCCGAAGGTGATCGATGCGATGGTCAAGGTGCCGGACGACTTGTCACTGGCGGCCATGCATTACCTGGCGCAACGCTTGGGTCGCAACGTCGGCGGTTCCAGTGGGACTAACCTGATTGGCGCGTTGATGGCGGCCCAGCAGATGGTCGCGGCGGGGGAGAGTGGGTCGATCGTGGCTATTCTGTGTGACGGCGGCGAGCGTTATGCAACCACCTACTACGATCAGGACTGGCTGAAGGCCCAGGGTTACGAGTTGAGTGGCTTGATCGCGGCCGTTGCGGCCAGCGTCGAGCGGGGTGAGGCACTGCCGGTCAGTGTGTTGCGCGCAAACATCTGACACAACGACTTGGTGGGAGCGAGTAATCCCGCTCCCACCAGGTGTTTAAGCTTCGATGCCCAGGATATCCCGAGCCACGGCTTCAGCAATGCGAATCCCATCGACGCCGGCCGAGAGAATCCCACCCGCGTAGCCAGCGCCTTCACCGGCCGGGAACAGGCCCTTGACGTTCAGGCTCTGCATCGACTCGTTACGGGTGATGCGCAGGGGCGACGAGGTGCGGGTTTCGATCCCGGTCAGCACCGCGTCATGCAACGAGTAGCCGCGAATCTGCTTCTCGAATGCCGGCAGGGCTTCGCGGATGGCTTCGATGGCAAAGGCCGGCAATGCCAGCGCCAGGTCACCCAGGGCCACCCCAGGTTTGTAGGAAGGTTCGACGCTGCCCAGCGCGGTCGACGGCTTGCCGGCAATGAAGTCGCCGACCAGTTGCGCCGGTGCCTCGTAGTTGCTGCCGCCGAGCACAAAGGCGTGGGACTCCAGTTGCTCCTGCAACTCGATACCAGCCAGCGGGCCACCCGGGTAGTCCACTTCCGGGGTAATACCCACGACAATCCCGGAGTTGGCGTTGCGCTCGTTACGCGAGTACTGGCTCATGCCGTTGGTGACTACACGATTGGGCTCGGAGGTAGCTGCTACCACCGTACCGCCTGGACACATGCAGAAGCTGTAGACCGAGCGACCGTTCTTGGCGTGGTGCACCAGTTTGTAGTCGGCGGCGCCGAGTTTCGGGTGACCGGCGTACTTGCCCAGGCGCGCACTGTCGATCAGCGATTGCGGGTGCTCGATGCGAAAACCCACGGAGAACGGCTTGGCCTCCATGTACACGCCGCGGCCGTGGAGCATGCGGAAGGTGTCGCGGGCACTGTGGCCCAGCGCCAGGATCACGTGGCGGGAGTTGATCTGCTCGCCGCTGGCCAGTTCGACGCCGGTCAGTTGGCCGTCTTCGATCAGCACGTCGGTGACCCGTTGCTGGAAGCGCACTTCGCCACCCAGGGCACGAATCTGCTCACGCATGTTTTCCACGACACCCGTCAGGCGGAACGTACCGATGTGCGGCTTGCTGACGTAGAGGATTTCATCCGGCGCGCCGGCCTTGACGAACTCGTGCAGGACTTTGCGGCCGTGGTGCTTGGGATCCTTGATCTGGCTGTACAGCTTGCCGTCGGAAAACGTACCGGCACCGCCTTCGCCGAACTGCACGTTCGACTCGGGGTTGAGCACGCTTTTGCGCCACAGGCCCCAGGTGTCCTTGGTGCGCTGGCGAACTTCGGTGCCACGCTCGAGGATGATCGGCTTGAAGCCCATCTGGGCCAGCAACAGCCCGGCGAAAATCCCGCAGGGACCAAAACCGACCACCACCGGGCGCTCGCTCAGGTCTTGCGGGGCGTGGCCCACGACCTTGTAGCTGACATCCGGGGCGGGATTGACGTTACGGTCATCGGCGAACGCCTGCAACACCTTGGCCTCGTCCCGCAGGCTCAGGTCAATGGTGTAGATGAAGCACAGTTCGGAGGACTTTTTGCGCGCATCGTAGCTGCGCTTGAACAAGGTGAAATCGAGCAGGTCATCACTGGCGATGCCCAGGCGCTGCACGATGGCAGGGCGCAGGTCTTCTTCGGGATGGTCGATTGGCAGCTTGAGTTCGGTGATTCGTAACATGTCGGTATCCGGTTCGCGGGCGCACCAATGCGCCAAGGCGTTGCAAACCGCAGATTATAAGCCTCAACCGGGATTTCCAGTGAGGCTAAAACAACAGCTCGTCGCATCAGTCGCTGCGTGAGCCGCCAAAATAGGCGCAGCCACGTTGTACCTGATCGTTAACCCGCAACTCGGCGCTCATGAACTGGACGCTGGGGCGGCTCGGGTCGACGCAGCGTTGGGGGGCGATCCACAGTTCGACGCGTTGGTTATTGGCTTCGCTGCTGAGGTGAAAGCGCCCGTCACCCAATTGTTCTTCCAGGTAGGGCAGGACCAGGGCCGGTTGTCCAGCGCGCTCGACCAGCATGCCCTTGCCACTGATCTTGACGCTCCAGTTGGGCGTATTGCCGCCGGCCTGCAGGATCAGTTTCTGGAAGTCTGGACTGTTGCAGGCACTCGTCGCGCGTTCCAGGCGATAGAGCTGCTGGACATCCAGTTGCGCCTGGCCGTCCGTAACTTTTGCCGAGGGTACCCGGCCACGCAGATCGGCGAATACCTGGTGCTGGGTCCCGGCCAGCGTGGCGGCCTCTTGCATGACGCTGGTGCTGCCGCCGTCATGCACGGCATACAGGGTGTTGCCCTGGCAGGGCTTGAACACCAGCTTGCCGTTGGCCATGCCGAGCTCGCCCTGCATGCGGGTCAGGCCAGCGGTGGAGGGCGCCTGGGGCGAACTCTCGAGCAACTGGCAACCGGCAAACAGCGGGAGCAGGGCGACAAACATCAGGGAACGGGCAGCACGCATCGTTGGGTCTCCAGGCAGGTGCCGACACGTTACGCAGGCAGGCCAGCGATCACAAGGCCAGTGTTGCCAGAGCCTATACAGGTGCGCCCTCTGCAACATTGTGTGCGATGTTCCTGTGGGCGGACGCCGCCGGGCATAGGCTACCCTGCGAGCAGGTTTTCCCATTGAATCAGGAGGGTGCACATGCACTGCAAGGTTTGGACGGTGTTGTTGGCTATGGTGGTATGCACCTCCAGTCAGGCTGCCGAGATCGGTTTCTCATCGGCCCTGGACTTCACCAGGATGGAACTGTTGTTAAAGGACATCGACAGATCCAGCACCGAGACCGTGGATTTGAGTGTCACACTTTCCCCCCAGGCTGCTGAACGCATGCGCAAGGTCACTGCGGAGTCGATCGGACAGCCATTGACCCTGTTGATCAATGGCCGGGCGGTAAACACGGCCACCGTACATTCAGTGGTGGGTGCGCTGTTCCGGGTCTCGATATCGCGCGCCATTGCCAGGGAGCTGGTACCTAGCCTCCTGGAATGAAACAGTCACGATCAACCGACGTGGAAGGTCTGTCCGGTCTGCAAACCTTCCACACTCTTGGCATAGGCCAGCCCGACATCGGCGCCGGCCACCGGTTTGTAGCCGCGGAAGTAGGGCGCATAGCTGCCCATGGCCTCTACCAGCACCGTAGGGCTGACCGAGTTGACGCGCAAGCCACGGGGCAGTTCGATGGCGGCGGCCCGCACGAAACTGTCCAGTGCACCGTTGACCAGTGCCGCCGATGCGCCGCTGCGAATCGGGTCGTGGCTGAGGACGCCGCTGGTGAAGGTGAACGAAGCGCCATCGTTGGCAAACTCACGGCCGATCAGCAGCAGATTGACCTGGCCCATCAACTTGTCTTGCAGGCCCAGGGCGAAACTTTGCGCGTCCATCTCGGCCAGGGGCGCGAAGGTCACGTTGCCAGCGGCGCAGACCAGGGCATCGAACTTTCCGGTCTTGCCGAACAGCTCGCGAATCGAGGCGCTGTCGCTGATGTCGACCTGGAAATCGCCACTGCTGCGGCCGATGCGAATGATCTCGTGACGTGCCGACAGCTCCTTGTCGACTGCCGAACCCACGGTGCCGCTGGCGCCAATCAATAGAATTTTCATCGTGCTGTTTCCTCAAGGGGTGAACGAGGTTTCAGTCTAGAGTGGTTTTTTCTGCGGATAAGCGTGCTAATAGGCAACCTTTGGTTTTCAGATGGAAACAATCCATGAGTGAAATGGATGACCTGGCGGCATTCGCCGTGCTGATCGAAGCCGGTAGTTTCACGTTGGCGGCGCAGCGCCTGGGCTGCAGCAAGGGCCAACTGTCCAAGCGCATCAGCCAGTTGGAAGCGCGATTCAGTGTGGTATTGCTGCAGCGCACCACGCGCCGGCTGAGTCTGACCGCGGCCGGTGCGGCGTTGCTGCCCCAGGCCCAGGCACTGGTGGTGCAGGTGGAGCGCGCACGCCAGGCGTTAGCGCGCCTGAAGGACGACATGGCCGGCCCAGTGCGGATCACCGTGCCAGTGTCATTGGGGGAGACGTTTTTTGATGGCTTGTTGCTGGAGTTTTCTCGCCAGTACCCGCAGGTGCAGATCGAGCTGGAGCTGAACAACAGTTACCGCGACCTGTCTCGCGACGGCTTCGACCTGGCGATCCGCTCCGAGGTCGCCAATGACGAGCGACTGGTGGCCAAGCCGCTGCTGGCCTGGCACGAAATGACCTGCGCCAGCCCGGCCTACCTCGAGCAGTTCGGTGAGCCCCAGGCCCCCCAAGCGTTGGCCGACCACCGCTGTCTGCTCAACAGCCACTACAGCGGCCGCGAAGAATGGCTGTATCACCAGCAGCACGAATTGCTGCGGGTACGGGTATCCGGGCCGTTCGCCAGCAACCACTACAACCTGTTGAAAAAAGCCGCCTTGGCTGGCGCCGGGATTGCGCGCCTGCCGTCCTACCTGTTGCAGGCGGAATTGGCTGACGGCCGTTTGCGCTGGCTGCTGCGTGACTACCAGACCCGCAGCATGCCGATGTATCTGGTGCACCCGTATCAAGGTGGCTTGCCCAGGCGTACCCAGGTCCTGGCCGATCACCTGATCGGTTGGTTCAAGCGCAGTGGGGAGGCGCTGGACCGCCTGTAATCAGTTGTTTGGCGCATAAAAAAAACGGCCCGAAGGCCGTTTTCTCTTGACTGCCAGGGCTTAGCCGCCCAGATACGCTTCGCGCACCTTGGGGTCGGTCAGCAGGGCTTCACCAGTGCCTTGCATGACCACCCGGCCGTTCTCCAGAACGTAGGCACGGTCGGCGATCTTTAATGCCTGGTTGGCGTTCTGTTCCACCAGGAACACCGTCACACCGTCCTTGCGCAGTTGTTCGATGATATCGAAGATCTGCTGGATGATGATCGGGGCCAGACCCAGCGACGGCTCGTCGAGCAGCAGCAGCTTGGGTTTGCTCATCAGCGCCCGGCCGATGGCGAGCATTTGCTGCTCGCCGCCAGACATGGTGCCGCCGCGTTGGGCAAAGCGTTCCTTCAGACGTGGGAAAAGCCCCAGGACTTTGTCCATTTGCTCCTGGTAATCGCCCTTGTCGGTGAAGAATCCGCCCATGGCGAGGTTCTCCTCCACCGTCAGGCGGGAAAACACCCGACGACCTTCCGGCACCACGGCAATGCTCTTGCGCATGATCTGCGCCGAGGTCTGCCCCACGAGTTCTTCACCCAGGTAGCGGATGCTGCCACTGTGAGCCTGCGGCGAGCCGCAGAGGGTCATCAGCAGGGTCGACTTGCCGGCGCCGTTGGCACCGATCAGGGTGACGATTTCGCCCTGGCGGATTTCCACGTTGACGCTGTGCAGGGCCTGGATCTTGCCGTAGAAGGTGGAAACGTTATCGAATTGCAGCATTTACGCTTCCCCCAGGTAGGCTTTGATCACTTCAGGATTGTCACGGATCTGTTCCGGCGTGCCGTCGGCCAGCGGTGTGCCCTGGTTGATCACGACGATGTGGTCGGAAATGCTCATGACCAGTTTCATGTCGTGCTCGATCAGCAACACGGTGACGTTGTGTTCTTCACGCAGGACGCTGATCAGCGCCTTGAGGTCTTCGGTTTCCTTGGGGTTCAGGCCGGCGGCCGGTTCGTCGAGCATGAGGATCCGCGGACGGGTCATCATGCAGCGGGCGATTTCCAGGCGCCGTTGCTGACCGTAGGCCAGGGTGCCGGCGGTACGGTTGGCGAACTCCTTGAGGTTGACCTTCTCCAGCCAGTACTCGGCAAACTCCATGGCCTCGCGTTCGCTTTTGCGGAACGACGGGGTCTTGAACAGGCCGGCCAGGAAGTTGGTGTTCAGGTGACGGTGCTGCGCGATCAAGAGGTTCTCGACCGCGGTCATGTCCTTGAACAACCGCACGTTCTGGAACGTACGCACCACACCTTTGAGGGCAATCTTGTGGCCGGGCAGGCCTTCGATCGGCTCGCCGTCCAGCAGGATGCTGCCGCCGCTCGGCTTGTAGAAACCGGTGAGGCAGTTGAACACGGTGGTCTTGCCAGCGCCGTTGGGACCGATCAGGGCCACGACCTGTTTTTCCTTGACGGTCAGGGCCACGCCGTTGACCGCCAGCAGGCCGCCGAAGCGCATGCTCAGATTTTCGACTTTGAGGATCTCACGGCTCATTTTCGCAGCTCCATGTGAGGACGTTGCATGGGCAGCAGGCCTTGAGGACGCCAGATCATCATCAGCACCATCAAGGCGCCAAACATCAACATGCGGTACTCGCTGAACTCACGCATCATTTCCGGCAGCAGGATCATCACCACGGCGGCAAGAATCACCCCCAGTTGCGAGCCCATGCCACCCAATACGACGATGGCGAGAATGATCGCCGACTCGATGAAGGTGAAGGACTCCGGTGTGACCAGGCCCTGACGGGCAGCAAAGAAGCTCCCGGCAAAACCGGCAAAGCTGGCACCCAGGGTGAAGGCCGACAGCTTGATGACCGTGGGGTTGAGACCCAGGGCACGGCAGGCGATTTCGTCTTCACGCAGGGCTTCCCAGGCACGGCCGATCGGCATGCGCAGCAAGCGGTTGATCACGAACAACGCACCGAGGGCCAGCAACAGGGCAACCAGGTAGAGGAAGATCACCTTGTTGATCGAGTTGTACGGCAGGCCGAAGTACTCGTGGAACGTCTGCAGCCCTTCGGCGGCCTTACGTTCGAAAGTCAGACCGAAGAACGTAGGCTTCTCGATGTTGCTGATGCCGTTCGGGCCGCCGGTGAGGTCGGTCAGGTTACGCAGGAACAGGCGGATGATCTCGCCAAAACCCAGGGTCACGATCGCCAGGTAGTCGCCGCGCAAGCGCAGTACCGGGAAGCCGAGCAGGAAGCCGAAAGTGGCCGCCATCAACCCGGCGATAGGCAGGCAGATCCAGAAGCTCAGGCCGTAGTAATGCGACAGCAGCGCATAACTGTAGGCGCCGACGGCGTAGAAGCCGACGTAACCCAGGTCGAGCAGGCCAGCCAGGCCGACCACGATGTTCAGGCCCAGGCCGAGCATCACATAGATCAGGATCAGGGTGGCGATATCCACCGCCCCACGCGAGCCGAAGAACGGCCAGACCAGGGCGCCGACGATCAGGGCCAGGATGATCCAGCGCTGAGTGGTGGGCAGGGTCAGGAAGTTGCTGGCCTTGGCCGGGATCAGCGGCATGTTTGGCGAGGATTTCCACGCCGCGCTGATCTGGTGGCTGAACAGGACCCGCAAAAACATCAGGACCGAACACAGGGCGATGGTCGCCAGGATGGCCGGGCTGGTGTTGTGGACTTCCAGGTTGATGCCGACGATGGTCAGTTTCAGACCCAGTACCGGGTAGGCCACGGCCCACACCAGCAAGGCGCTGAACAGCGCCGATTTAAGATTCCTAGTCATACTTTCTCAACCTCCGGACGGCCCAGAATGCCGGTCGGACGGAACAACAGCACCAGAACCAACAAGCCGAATGCCACGACGTCCTTGTACTGGTCGCCGAAGATGTCAGCACCGAATGCTTCAGCCACACCCAGCACCAGACCGCCAAGCATGGCGCCTGGAATACTGCCGATGCCGCCCAGTACCGCGGCGGTGAAGGCCTTGAGCCCGACCAGGAAGCCGGCGTTCGGGTTGATCACACCGTATTGCATGCTCAGCAGAACGGCCGCGATCGCCGCCAGTGCAGCACCGATGATGAAGGTCAGGGCAATGATGTTGTTGGTGTTGATACCCAGCAGGTTGGCCATCTTGATGTCTTCGGCGCAGGCGCGGCAGGCACGACCCAGGCGCGAACGGGAGATGAACATCGTCAGGCCAAGCATGGCCACCAGCGTCACCACGAACACCACGATCTGCATGTAGGAAATCATTACTTCCGATGCACCGCCTGGCCCAATGGAGAAGTTGCCCGGGATCAGGTTGGGAATGGACTTGTCCTTGGAGTCTTGCGCCAGCAGAACCGTGTTCTGCAGGAAAATCGACATGCCGATGGCGGAGATCAGCGGAATCAGACGGTTACTGCCACGCAATGGGCGGTAGGCGATCCGTTCGATGCTGTAGCCGTAGGCACTGGTAACGACGATGCTCGCGATGAAGGCTGCGGTCATCAACAACGGGACGCTGTCGAGTCCCATCATGGCCAGCCCGGCGATGGCGATGAACGCCACGTAGGAACCGATCATGTAGACCTCGCCGTGGGCGAAGTTGATCATTCCAATGATGCCGTAAACCATCGTATAGCCGATGGCGATCAGGGCATACGTGCTGCCAACGGTCAGACCGTTAACCAGCTGTTGGAAAAAGTGATAGAGGTCAGGCATTACAACGCTCCTAAAAACCTGATACGCATTTCACTGGTGGAGTCATTTTCCCGCTCGAGCCCCGAGGATCTGCATCCTCTTCGGGCATGAGGTTTGCCAGCGAACCGCTGATGACGGTTTTGAGATTTTCAGGTGGGGAGGCTTGCGGATCACGCAGGCGCGGCCCATACATTCGTAAAACAAAGCCCACGGCACGCCGTGGGCTTTGTTGGCAGTCAGTCAGGCAAGGCCTTACTGAGGCGAAACTTCGGTTTTAGGTTTACCGAAGTGCCACTGGTAGACCACGAACTTGAAGTCTTTCAGGTCGCCCTTGGCGTCGAAGCTCAGGTCGCCAGTCGGGGTTTTGAAAGTACCGGCGTGGATGGCTTCTGCCACCTTGGCCGCGTCTTCGCTCTTGGCTGCAGTGATGCCGCCGGCGATGACTTCAACAGCCGAGTACGCCGGGAACACGAACGGGCCGCTCGGGTCTTCTTTCTTGGCCTTGAATGCATCAGCCAGGGCAACGTTGGCCGGGTCCTGGTCGAAGGACTTCGGCAGGGTTACCAGCAGGCCTTCGGAAGCGTCCTTGGCGATCTGCGAGATGGAGTCGTTACCCACGCCTTCCGGACCCATGAACTTGGCTTTCAGGCCTTTTTCCTGGGATTGACGCAGGATCAGGCCCAGCTCCGGGTGGTAGCCGCCGTAGTAGACGAAGTCGACGTTGGCTTGCTTGAGCTTGGCGATCATCGAGGAGAAGTCTTTGTCGCCGGCGTTGATGCCTTCGAACACGGCAACCTTGACGCCTTTCTTCTCGAGGGTTTGCTTGACGGCGGTGGCGATGCCTTCACCGTATTGCTGTTTGTCGTGCAGTACGGCAACGATTTTCGGTTTTACGTGATCGGCAATGTAGTTACCGGCGGCAGGGCCCTGGGCGCTGTCGAGGCCGATGGTACGGAAGACCATTTTGTAACCACGGGCGGTGATGTCCGGGCTGGTGGCAGCCGGGGTGATCATGATCACGCCTTCGTCTTCGTAGATGTCCGAAGCCGGTTGAGTGGAGCTGGAGCACAGGTGACCGACCACGAACTTGACGCCATCGTTGACGACTTTGTTGGCAACGGCCACGGCTTGTTTTGGATCGCAGGCGTCATCGTATTCAACGGCTTCGAGTTTCTTGCCGTTGACGCCGCCTTTGGCGTTGATTTGTTCGATGGCCATTTTGGCGCCACTGAACTGCATGTCGCCGTATTGGGCTACAGGGCCGGTTTTAGGGCCGGCAATGCCGATCTTGATGGTGTCAGCTGCGAACGAATGGCTGGCAACCCCGGCCAGAACCATAGCGGCAAACAGTTTGGAAATCTGCTTAGTAGCCTTATTCATAGTGCTCCACTCTTACTGTTGTAATTTTTATAGTTCTGGCGGCCTGAGGCGCAGAACCGGTAGATGACCTAAGTCTCTCGCGGAAATGCCCCTGGCAACTGTACCGGTACAGTGTAGAGCGCCGGTTGTTCGCTTGAAAAGCTGGCTGCTGGGGGCAAAACCTGGTGGTGTCGCTTTATTGAAAGAAAAAGACAGAATGGCGCCATGGCTTTGGCCGGCTTATAGCTGAATCAGCAGCATTGCCTGGGCGTTCCGGTACTTTTCGTTCGATGACGCATTTGAATCCGGGTTTTTCTGCCAGAGCACCAACGTTATGATTGCGTCGATTTCATTTGCGGACAGGACCCATGACTCAAGAACCTAGCACCCTCTATGCCAAGCTGCTTGGTGAAACTGCATCTATTACCTGGAAGGAACTGGAACCGTTCTTTGCCAAGGGCGCCCTATTGTGGGTCGATCCTGGCCTGGATTTGATCGCCGCTGCCGAGGCGGTGGCGCAGGACGAAGGCGAGAAAGTGGCTGCCTGGCTGGCCGCCGACCAGCTCGCGAAGCTGTCTGAAACGCGGGCGCTGGATCTTTTCGAGCGCGATCCAGAACTGTGGGCTGTGGTGGTTTCACCGTGGATTCTGATCCAGGAAAGGGCGCCGGTTTAACGCAGCGCACCCGTTTGGTGCGAAGGCTCCTCCAAGTAAAGTGTGTAGCGGAGTAGCGTGATGGCACGTTGCCGTAGAGAAAGGCCACAGCCAGGCCTGATCGAGGGTGACGTTCGCGTAATGGGAACAGTTTATTGAGCAGCCGAATGGCTGCTTAATTGTTTCTGGATGTACCTTGCTGACCTTTGTTTGACCATTCCGGCTGGTGGCGCACGCGGCTTTCCCAAGTCTCGGTGAATCAGCGACTATTCGCAGACTTTCTATCGCGCAGAGGCATATCAATGGCATCGTTACCTTCACTTGCGTTCGCCGGCATCGGCTTGATGGGCTTGCCGATGTGTCGTCGCCTGCTGGCTGCGGGTTATCCGCTGACGGTGTGGAATCGTCATCCGCAAAAGTGCGCTGCCCTGGTCGAAGCGGGTGCCCGGCAGGTGGCGAGCCCAGCCGAACTCTGTGATCACGCCGACCTGGTGATGTTGTGCCTGGCCAATACCGAGGTGGTGCGCGAGGTGGTGTTTGGTCCGGCGGGCGTGGCCAGTGGCGCGAAGGCTGGACAGTTGCTGGTGGATTTCTCCAGCCTGGAACCGACCGCCACCCGGGGCATGGCCGCGCAACTGGCCAGCGACTGCGCCATGGGCTGGCTCGATGCGCCGGTGTCCGGTGGCGTGCCCGGTGCCGAGGCTGGGAGCCTGGCGATCATGGTCGGAGGGGAAGCGGCTGATCTGGAGCGGGTTCGCGCGGTGCTGCTCAACCTCGGCCAGCGAGTCACGCACATGGGCGCGGTGGGGGCGGGGCAGGTGACCAAGGCTTGCAACCAGATGATCGTGGCCTGCAATGCCCTGGTGATTGCCGAAGTGGTGGCGCTGGCCGAGCGCTCAGGTGTCGATGCAAGCCGGTTGGCGGATGCCTTGAGCGGCGGTTTTGCCGACTCCAAACCGCTGCAGATACTGGCTCCGCAGATGGCCGAAAGCCGCTTTGAACCGGTGAAGTGGCACGTGCGGACCCTGCTCAAGGACCTGGATGGCGCCGTGCAGTTTTCTCGCGAGCAGGGTTCGGCGACGCCAATCAGTGGCCTGGCCGCACAGCTGATGCGCTTGCACGGTGGCCAGGGCTTCCTGGAAAAGGACCCGGCAACCTTGATTCATCTGTATCGCGCACCAGCGACAAAGGGCTGACCGGCTGTAGGGGATTACGCTGGTTGAGCTCATTGAGAATCGGCCGCAGCTCAGCCAGCGGCACTGGGCAGCTCATCAGGTAACCCTGGATGAAATCGCAGCCAAAACGTTCGAGGAAGCGGTACTGCTCGAAGGTTTCGACGCCCTCGGTGACTACCTGCAACTGCAGGGTATGGGCCATGACAATAATGGCCTGGACGATTTCCATGTCTTGCGTTGAATCCGGGATGTCCTGGATGAACGAGCGGTCGATCTTCAGCGTGTTCAAGGGCAGGCGCTTGAGGTAGGCGAGGGACGAGTAGCCGGTGCCGAAGTCATCAATGGACAGGGAAACCCCAAGGGCACGGATTTGCTTGAGCAGCACCAGGGTGTTGGTGATGTTGCCCATCAGCGCGTTTTCGGTGACCTCCAACTCCAGCCTGTCTGCCGCTACCCCGGCCGAGTGCAGGGCCTGCTCGATTTCGTCGGCCAGCTCCGGGCGCGCCAGGTTGAGCGGGGAGCAGTTGACCGCGATCTTCAGCGAGTCGCAGCCGTGTCGGGACAGTTCGCCGAGGTCTGCACAGGCTTTGCGCAGCACCCAGTTGTCGAGTTCGGCAATCAGCCCGTTGGCCTCGGCAATGGCGATGAAACGGTCGGGTGCCAGCACGCCGTGGAGCGGATGCTGCCAGCGGATCAGGGCCTCCAGCTTGGTCACCTGGCCGGTCCGCAGGTCGTAGATCGGCTGGTAATACAGCAGCAGCCCGCTGTCGTCGCGCAGGGCGTTGCGCAGTTCCTCTTCGAGCTGCAGGGCCACCGTTGCCCGGGTTTTCAACTGCTCGTTGAAAAAATGCACACCGTTACGCCCATTGGCCTTGGCTTGGTACAGCGCCAGGTCGGCGTGTTTGAGCAGTTCCTCGCAGTGCTGGCCATCGTCGGGGAACACGCTGATGCCAATGCTCGTGGTCATGACCATGCGCCGTCCGGCCAGCTCGATCGGCGCTTTCATTTTCTGCATGATGCGCTCAGCCACTTGCTGGGCCTCCTCGCGATCCAGCAGATTGACCAGCACGCAGAACTCATCGCCGCCAAACCGTGCGACCACGTCGTCATGGCTGCGGACCGAGCTTTTGATATGCCCGGCAATTACCTTCAATAGGCTGTCCCCGGCATCATGGCCAAGGCTATCGTTGATGCGCTTGAAGTGATCGATATCAAGGAACATGATCGCCAGCTTGCCACCCTGTGCGGTTTTCTCCGCAAGCTTCTCGGCAAAGATCTGGTTGAAGCCGCGACGGTTGATCAGGTTGGTCAGGGGGTCGTAAAGCGCCACTTGCTGCAACGACTGCCGGGCCTGGTCCAGCTGGCAGAGCAGGGCATTGACCCGGCACAGGTCACGTTCCTTGTGTTGCAGTTTGCGGTCCGCCAGTGCTGCGCTGACGCTGCTGCCGATCACCAGCAAGGTGATCACGGTGATGGTCACACCCAGTTGCAGCGGGTTGTGGGGCACCGCGAGTGGGGCCGGCACGCCCTCCGGTAGCACCAGCGTCATGGCCCACATGCCGGTGAAGTGCATGCTGACAATGCCGCCCCCCAGCAACAGGCTGGTCGCGTACTTGAGCAGTTGGTGCAACACCCCGCTGCCAGTGCGCAGGCAGTGCGAGAGCAGCAAAGCTACGGCGCTGGCGAGAATGGCGATGATGATCGATACGGCGAACAGTCCTGGCGCGAAGTAGATCTGGGCGCTGGAACGCATGGCTGCCATGCCCACGTAATGCATGGCGGCAATCCCCACTCCGACACCGATCGAGGCGCTGACGTACTGCCAGGGACGCGGCTCTGGATGGCTCAGGGTGTCCATGGTCAAGAAGGCGGCGAGAAAGGCAATCAGCAGCGAGAGCAGGGTAATCGACAGGTCATAGTGGATGGTGATCGGCGCCTGGAACGCCAGCATGCCGATGAAGTGCATGGCCCAGATGCCACCCGCCAGACAGCCGGCTCCGACCCAGCGCCAGCGCCTTTGCGAGCGTGGATCTTCGGCATGGCCGACCCGCTCCGCCATGTCCAGAGTGGCAAAACTGGCTGCGCAGGCGACCAGGTAGGCCAGCAGCACCAACGCCGGGTCGTGGCTGCAGTTGAGTATGACCTGGCCGCCGCTTGCGGGCAGTTCGCTGCTGAAATGCCATCCTAGCCAGGCCATCGCATGCCCCGTCGTTGAAACGTCTCGCAGGCGCCATGAACGCTGGCGAATGGCTGGAGTATAGAAGCCGGCAGCGCAGTGAAAGCGGTGATGGCGCATTGCCTCTTATTATTTTGAACTTAGATATATAGCGTTTAGAAATATATCTGGGGAATGCGAGTCGCGGCCTTCGATAAGCCGACATCAGCCTTACGAATAATTACAGACAGCGCGCAGGCGCCTGACTAGATTGCAGGTTCCGGGTTGGCAGTAGCGCGCCCATAACAATAAATAAAAAGAGACGGACCCATGCAGAACTCGACCCAAGCGGCGAATGCCTGGCGCATTCTGTTCCTGCTGTTCCTGGCCAATCTGTTCAACTTCTTCGACCGCACCATTCCGGCCATCATCATCGAGCCGATCCGCATGGAGTGGCACCTGAGCGATTTTCAGCTGGGGATCATCGGAACTGCATTCACCATCGTCTATGCGATTGCCGGGCTGCCGCTGGGGCGGATGGCCGACACCGGTTCGCGCAGCAAGCTGATGGGCTGGGGGCTGGCGGTGTGGAGCGGGCTGACGGCGGTCAATGGGCTGGTGGGCAGTTTCTGGAGTTTCCTGATCGTGCGCATGGGCGTGGGCATCGGTGAGGCTAGTTACGCCCCAGCCGCCAACTCGCTGATCGGCGACCTGTTTCCTGCCCATCGCCGGGCGCGGGCGATGGGCATTTTCATGCTCGGACTGCCCCTGGGCTTGTTGCTGGCGTTCTTCACCATCGGTGCCATGGTCAAGGCCTTCGATAGCTGGCGTGCACCCTTTTTTATCGCGGCAGTGCCGGGGTTGATCCTGGCGGTCTTCATGTTCTTCATCAAAGAGCCCAAGCGCGGTGCGGCGGAAACCGTGCAGATATCCCAGGAACGGGTCGACCGGCCGATTCGTCGGGTCCTGGCGATTCCGACCTTTCTCTGGCTGGTGATGGCCGGCCTGTGCTTCAACTTCGCCACCTATGCCTGCAACTCGTTCCTGGTGCCGATGCTGCAGCGTTATTTCCTGCTGCCGCTGCAGGATGCAGCCGTGGCCACCGGGGTGATTGTCGGGGTTACCGGGTTGTTTGGCTTGACGCTGGGCGGCTGGGTGGCCGACAAGATTCATCAGCGGGTGGCCAGTGGTCGGCTGTTGTTCGCGGGCTTCAGCCTGATTATCTCGACCCTGTGTACGGCGTGGGCGCTGCATGCCGGGCGAATTGAAATCGGGGTGTTCGTGGCGGTGTTCAGCCTGGGCTGGTTGTTTGCCTACAACTTCTATACCTGCGTATACACGGCGATCCAGGACGTGGTTGAACCGCGCTTGCGGGCGACAGCCATGGCGCTGTTCTTCGCCGGGTTGTATCTGTTGGGGGGCGGCCTGGGGCCCGTGGTGGTCGGCGGGCTGTCCGATCACTTCGCCCATACGGCGATGCAAGCGGCGGGTGCCGAGCAGATGACCGAAGCCTTCAAGGCCGTCGGCCTGCACGATGCGATGTACCTGATTCCGGTCGCGCTGTTGCTCACCATGGTCTTCCTGTTCCTGGCAGCGCGCTGTTTTGTCCGCGATGCCAAGCGCATGAAGGAGGGGATGGGGACGGTGGTTGAGCCTGGAGTTGGTGCGGTGTCTGCGGGTTAAGCACCACAGCCTTCGGCAGATCCCACAGAAAAGCAAAAGGCCCGCATCGCTGCGGGCCTTTTTGATCGCGGTGCAAGGCGGGGGCTTAACCCGCCACCAGCACCCGGATCGCCTCCAGGCGCAGGGCCGCTTTGTCGAGCATGGCCAGGCCTTGCTCGCGCTGGTGGCGCAGGGCAACCAGCTCGCTGTCACGCACCGTCGGGTTGACGGCTTGCAAGGCGGTCAGGCGCGCCAGTTCTTCATCGGTGTCGGCTGCCAGGCGGCGTTGGGCTTCGGCTACCCGTTCAGCGTGGCGCGGGGTGATCTTCTCTTCGCCGGCGTTGATGCGCGGTGTCAGTTGATCACGCTGGGCCTGGATGAACTTGTTGGCGCTGGCGCGGGGCACGCTTTCGAGCTGGTCGTTGAGTGTCTCGAACGACACCCGGCTCGACAGGTCGTTGCCATTGGTGTCCAGCAGGCAGCGCAGGGCTGCCGGCGGCAGGTAACGGCCCAGTTGCAACGAGCGTGGGGCGACCACTTCGCTGACGTAGAGCAGTTCCAGCAACACAGTGCCGGGCTTGAGAGCCTTGTTCTTGATCAGCGCGACCGCGGTGTTGCCCATCGAGCCGGACAGCACCAGGTCCATGCCACCCTGAACCATCGGGTGCTCCCAGGTGATGAATTGCATGTCTTCGCGAGACAGCGCCTGGTTGCGGTCGTAGGTGATGGTCACGCCTTCGTCGTCGCCCAGCGGGAAGCTGGCGTCGAGCATTTTTTCGCTCGGTTTGAGGATCAGGGCGTTTTCCGAGTGGTCTTCGCTGTCGATGCCGAAGGCGTCGAACAGGGTTTCCATATAGATCGGCAGGGCGAACTGATCGTCCTGTTCAAGGATCGCTTCGACCAGGGCATCGCCTTCGCCAGCACCGCCGGAGTTGAGTTCCAGCAGGCGGTCACGGCCGCTGTGCAGCTCGGCTTCCAGGGCTTCGCGAGTCCCGCGGGCCTCATCGATCAGCGCTTGCCACTCGCCGTCGTCGGCTTCATCCAGCAGCGGCAGCAGGCGTGGGCCGAACTGGTGCTGCAGGGCGTTGCCGGTCGGGCAGGTGTTGAGGAATGCGTTCAGTGCTTCGTGGTACCACTGGAACAGGCGCTCTTGCGGGCTTGTTTCCAGGTACGGCACGTGCAACTCGATGACATGCTTCTGGCCGATCCGGTCCAGACGACCGATCCGCTGTTCCAGCAGGTCCGGGTGCGCTGGCAGGTCGAACAGCACCAGGTGATGGGAGAACTGGAAGTTGCGACCTTCACTGCCGATTTCCGAGCAGATCAGTACCTGGGCACCGAATTCTTCATCGGCAAAGTAGGCCGCTGCACGGTCACGCTCGAGAATGTTCATGCCTTCATGGAACACCGTGGCCGGGATGCCGGAGCGCACGCGCAGGGCGTCTTCCAGGTCCATCGCGGTTTCGGCGTGGGCACAGATCACCAGGACCTTGGTGCGCTTGAGCATCTTCAACTGGTCGATCAGCCACTCCACGCGTGGGTCGAACTTCCACCAGCGTTGTTCTTCGTCGGCATCCGGTTGGGCCTGGAAGCTGACTTCCGGGTACAGCTCGGCGTGATCGCCCAACGGCAGCTCGAGGTACTCGTCCGGGCACGGCAGCGGGTACGGGTGCAGCTTGCGCTCAGGGAAACCTTGCACTGCGGCGCGGGTGTTGCGAAACAGCACGCGGCCAGTGCCGTGGCGATCCAGCAATTCGCGGACCAGGCGGGCGCTGGCTTCGATGTCGCCATCGTTGACCGCGGTCAGCAGGGCTTCGCCCTCGTCGCCGAGGAAACCCTGGATGGTCTTGTGGGCGGCCGGGGACAAACGGCCCTGGTCCATCAGTTCCTGAACGGCTTCGGCCACCGGGCGATAGTTCTCGCTCTCGGCGCGGAAGGCCTTGAGGTCATGGAAACGGTTCGGATCAAGCAGGCGCAGACGGGCGAAGTGGCTGTCCTGGCCCAGTTGTTCCGGGGTGGCAGTCAGCAGCAGGACGCCAGGGATGGTCTCGGCGAGTTGTTCGACCAGCGAGTACTCGGGGCTGACCTGGTCTTCGTGCCACACCAGGTGGTGAGCTTCGTCGACCACCAGCAGGTCCCAGCCCGCGGCGAACAGGGCATCCTGGGCTTTCTCGTCGTCGACCAGCCACTCCAGGGCTACCAGCGCGAGCTGGGTGTCTTCGAACGGGTTGCTGGCATCGCTTTCGATAAAACGTTCTTCGTCGAACAGCGCGACCTGCAGGTTGAAGCGCCGGCGCATTTCCACCAGCCATTGGTGCTGGAGGTTTTCCGGCACCAGGATCAGCACGCGGTTGGCGCGACCGGAGAGCAGTTGGCGATGGATCACCAGGCCGGCTTCGATGGTTTTACCCAGGCCCACTTCGTCCGCCAGCAGAACCCGCGGCGCAATACGGTCAGCCACTTCACGGGCAATGTGCAACTGGTGCGCGATAGGTTGTGCGCGCACGCCACCCAGGCCCCAGAGCGACGACTGCAACTGGCGGCTGGTGTGTTCCAGGGTGTGGTAACGCAGGGAGAACCAGGCCAGTGGGTCGATCTGCCCGGCGAACAGACGGTCGCTGGCCAGGCGGAACTGGATGAAGTTCGACAGTTGGGTTTCGGGCAGGGTGACCGGCTCGTTCTCTGCGTTGAGCCCGTGGTAGACCAGCAGGCCGTCGACGTCGTCGACTTCGCGCACGGTCATTTTCCAGCCTTCGAAGTGCGTAATGGTGTCGCCCGGCGAAAACCTCACGCGGGTGAGGGGCGCATTCCGTAGCGCATACTGGCGGGTGTCGCCAGTGGCCGGGTAGAGCACGGTCAGCAAGCGACCGTCCTGTGCCAGAACGGTGCCTAGACCTAGCTCTGCTTCGCTGTCACTAATCCAGCGTTGCCCCGGTTGATACTGCTGCGCCATGCTGCCTGACTCCCGCCTTGAAAAAGCCGACTATCTTAACGGATCGCTGCCTTCAGAGCCAAAGGACTCTCATAAAAACTACTAGTCTTACGGTAGCGCATCGAGCCGATTGGTGATTGTGAGTGTCAACTGGCTCACAAGTTTGCGACCGATGGCTCAAGTCGCTGGTCAAACAGCCGACAGCCTGCCGACAGGAGACCCTCACCATGCTGCCACCCATGCTTCCCTTGAGCGCCGTGCCGATTACCTCCCAGCAGGATCCGGTACGGCCACGCCCGGACATCATGCCGGTGGCGCCGGTGCAGCCCAGCTCCAGCGAGAGCACGATCGACCTGCAACAGCGCGATCCCGAGGAAGCGGCGATGGGGTTGCGTGAACAGCAGCGGCGTCAGTTGGCCCGCGATAAACGCCGGCGCGAAGCTGGCGACGATCCGCAGGTACCCCTGGCGGTGCCGGGCGACGAGTTGAATGCCGATAACACTGTGCCAGTGGTGGCGGTGATGGACGATCAGCCGCGCCAGGGGTTGTGGGTCGATATAGAGGTGTGAACTGCGAAGACCTTTTGTTGCGTTGCCAGGTGGCTGGTCTTCGTTGGCCAGAGGCCGCATTATTGCTCAACCTTGAGCGGGCAGGGTGACGTGGGTCGCTGTGCCGCGCCTGTATTGAACTGGAAGACGTAAGCCACGCCATGAGCCAAGACGACAAGCTGATCGATCTCAACACCGAGCGCGCCAAGCGTGTGCATGATCTCAATGAGAAGCGCCTGAACGAAGTGCGCCAGGCATTCGAGCAGGCCATGCCGCTGGGCAAAGCGAAGAAAAAGCCGAAGAGCAAACCGAAAAAGCGTTGACCCCACCCTGCATCTGTTGATGCAGGTCAGTTATTTCCCCGCCTTTACGCCCTGTCTTGGGCGACATTGATCCCGGTCAATTTTCTCCTGTGCCTGATTGGTTACTTTAGGCTCATCGCAACGAGGCAAGCACAGGAGGCTGGTCATGTTTTTCGACAATGTGGTGATCGCCGGAGTGCTGACCGTCAGCCTCATGGTTCTGTTTTTCGTTGGGTTTGGATTTTTTATCTGGAAAGACTCGCATAAGCGCAAGAAGCCTTAGGTCTTTCTGGGAGCACGAGCACGCAAGGCATTTTGGGCAACTTCGGTTGCCCTTTTTTTTGGTTTGGATTTTTTGGGCATATCCGTTGCTGCGGTAGCGGCTGCTTAGGGTTTGGTGTTTTTTCCAACAAAAAAGGCGCGACCTCCAGGAGGGCGCGCCTTTTTATGTGCAGCTTTGAATCAGCTACCCAGGGCCTTCGAGGCCAGCCAGAACAGGCCGGCGGACAGGGCCACCGTGGCTGGTAGGGTCAGGACCCAGGCCAGCAGGATGGTTTTCACGGTTCCGCCTTGCAGGCCGCTTTTGTTGGCGACCATGGTACCGGCGACACCCGAGGACAGGACGTGGGTGGTCGATACCGGCAGGCTGAAGATGTTGGCCATGCCGATCATGCACGCGGCGGTGATCTGGGCCGACATGCCTTGTGCGTAGGTCATGCCTTGTTTACCGATCTTCTCGCCGATGGTCAGTACCACGCGTTTCCAGCCGACCATGGTGCCCAGGCCGAGTGCCAGGGCGACTGCCAGAATCACCCAGAATGGCGCGTATTCAGTGGTGGCGGTCAGGTCTTTGCGCAGCTTGTCGAGGTCGGCCTTTTCACGGGCGTCGAGGCCAGGCAGCTTGCCGACTTTCTTCGCAGTGTCGTCCAGGCAGAGCAGGTAGCGACGTACTTCGATGCGGCTTTCGTGCGGCAGCGAGTGGTAGTCGGCTACACCCTTGAGGGTGCCCAGCAGCGCGCTGATGGTCGGTTCGGTCTGTTGCGGATTGCAACGGAATTTCTCCGGCAGGTCTTCCTTCACGCTTTTGCCCAGGGCCAGGAACTCGCCCAGGGTGGCCTCGTTACGCTGATAGAACTGGCTCAGGTGCAAGGTCGCATCGCGAGTCCGCTCGATCTGGTAGGTGGTGCTGTTCAGGTCGAGAACGAACTGCGCCGGGACGATACCGATCAACACCAGCATGATCAGGCCGATGCCTTTCTGGCCATCGTTGGAGCCGTGCACGAAGCTCACCGCCATTGCCGAGATCACCAGGACCAGACGGTTCCAGAACGGCGGGTGTTTCTTGTCGTCGATCTTGCGGCGCTGGTCCGGGGTCTTGTGCATCTTGGACAGCGGGCGCCACCATTTGAGGCCCAGCAGTACCAGGGCGGCCACCGCGAAGCCGGCCATTGGCGAGAGCACCAGCGAGGCGCCGATGTCGATAGCCTTCTGCCAGTTTACCCCGTCAACCAGTGGAATATCGTTGATCAGGGCGTTCGCCAGGCCGACACCGAGGATCGAACCGATCAGGGTGTGGGAGCTGGAGGCCGGAATACCGAAGTACCAGGTGCCCAGGTTCCAGGTGATGGCTGCCGCGAGGAGCGAGAACACCATTGCCAGCCCGTGGCCGGTGTTCACATTGATCAACAGTTCTACCGGCAGCAAATGGACAATGGCATATGCCACGCCCACGCCGCCCAGCAACACGCCAAGGAAGTTGAATACACCGGAGAAGAACACCGCCAGGTGGGGCGGCATGGCCTTGGTGTAGATAACAGTGGCTACCGCGTTAGCGGTGTCATGAAAGCCGTTGATGAACTCGAAGGCGAGGACAAAGGCCAGGGCGAGCAAGAGGCTCACAAGCACCCAAGCATCCAGTCCGCTGAATAAATCGATCATGAAGGTTTTCTGACCCGGTCATAAGGGGGCGCGATTATGCCAGAAAAGATGGTTAATCGATGCATCAGGTGCCGATCGGCAACATGTTTCATTCATTTAGTTTGTAACAAGACCCTAAGCCCCAGTCGCAGCGTAGGGTTTTTAACCCCTTGATTTTATTGGGTGCCTCGCCAGAAATCAGGTTTCCGTCGCCTCGGCCAATGGGGGATAACGCTGTATGAAATTTCTGAAATGAGGGGTCAGCTTTTAAGCCGTTCGCCTCAATTGGCGGGCAATGGCGGCCCGCGCCTGTCTTCAGCAGGCGCGGTGACGGAGCAACCTGCCCAGCGGCTGAGGGCAAGTTTTGAGCAACACTCAAGCGTTGGCGCTAGGGCTCTTCGGCCTTGAGGTCCTTTTCCATCTTTTGCAGTTCCTGGCTGAATGCCTGGTCCTGAACGCTGGCGCGCTTACGCCACGGTTTGCGTTCCGGTTCGGGCTGGGCGGCGTAGGTGGTGACTTCACCGCCGTACACATCCTTGTAACGTTGTTCCTGGCGCTCAAGTTCGGCGCGCAGTTCGTCTTTCGTCACAGTGTTACCTAATCAAGTTGAAATAAACTCTGGTGAAACGCACTGCGCGGGGTCGGTTGATCGCAGGCGTCATCATGCAAGTAGCCACAGGCTGCTTGAATCACGAACGCACTGCACTGACAGCACCGTTGTTGCAGGCGGCCACAGCACCAGAGAAGAATCACTGATGTAGCATCAGTCTTCTTGTTTCCTGCAAGCGCATGGGCCGGGCATTCGAAATGCGCGTCTAGCGCTTGCCAGCAGGTAGCGGGGCCAAAGCCTTGCGCTGCCTGGGTGATTGGATCCGTTGTCGAGGAGAAACGGGGACATCACTGTGGCCATTATAGCGTTCAATCGAGCGCTGCCTATCGCCAATAAGTTAAATGTCCCCGGCCCCTTGTAAAAATGTTTTGTTACCGGGGTTGATTTTGAACCCATACAACAGACGTTTGTTTCCTGACGTCATTAATACAGCTGAAGTTTGTATGTGGGGGCACTCACTCGATTATCCAAGGACAAGTATGAAAGTCTGGTAAGGATGCATGCTCTAAAGTCACCTCTCTAACAGGGTGCAGCCCGCAGTCGACAAGGCCTTTGGCGCTACGCGGGTGGATTGCGATTATCGGCTGGTGGTTCGATAATCGCCCAAAGTTGACTGCCCACGGCTTGTGCGCACGCTCGGGGGCAGCCTGTAATAGCTGACGAACCCTGGGGACCGACCTGAAATGAACGATCAATTGCGCAATTCCTTCACGTCAGCCGCGCCGCCGATTGTTGCTTCGCCCGCCAAGCGGATCCAGGCGTTTACCGGGGACCCGGACTTCATGACGTCCCTGGCCCGAGGCCTGGCCGTGGTGCAAGCTTTTCAGGAGCGCAAGCGCCACCTGACCATTGCGCAGATCAGCCACCGCACCGAAATCCCCCGCGCAGCGGTGCGTCGCTGCCTGCATACCCTGATCAAGCTTGGCTATGCCACCACCGACGGGCGAACCTATTCGCTGTTGCCCAAGGTGCTGACCCTGGGCCATGCCTACCTGTCTTCGACCCCCTTGGCGGTCTCGGCCCAGCCTTACCTGGACCGCATGAGCGAGCAATTGCACGAGGCCTGCAACATGGCCACGCTGGAAGGCAATGACATTCTGTACATCGCGCGCTCGGCGACGACCCAGCGCCTGATATCGGTAGACCTCTCGGTCGGCGGGCGCTTGCCGGCCTACTGCACGTCCATGGGGCGGATCCTGCTGGCGGCGCTGGATGATGCGTCATTGCGTGAGTACCTCGATCACGCCGACCTGCAGGCCAAGACCAGTCGCACCTTGCATACCCCCGAAGCATTGCTCGAGTGCCTGCAGGAAGTTCGCCAGCAGGGCTGGTGCATTGTCGACCAGGAGCTGGAGCAGGGCCTGCGCTCGATCGCCGTGCCGGTGTACGACGCCTCGGGCCAGGTGTTGGCGGCACTGAACGTCAGTACCCATGCCGGACGCGTCGGTCGCAACGAGCTGGAGCAGCGGTTTCTCCCGGGCCTGCTGAGTGCCAGCCGGGAACTGAGCGCCCAGCTGTTCGCCTGAACTGTTCGATAACCCGATATCGAGGCCAGGTGTCCTGAGAGGATCGATAGGTTGATAACAATCTGTTCGATAAACGAACACTTAGTCGATTATCGGATTGTTTGGGGTTTTTTAGCGGCTTACTCTTCAGTCAATCCGGCGCCGTACATCGCGCCTCGTCCTCCACGTCGGTTTACTCAAGCTCGGGAGTCCACCCCCATGGCAGAAATCCTTTCGCTGCACGATGCAGTGAAGCAATTCGTGAATGATGGTGACACGGTCGCCCTCGAAGGCTTCACTCACCTGATTCCAACCGCAGCGGGTCATGAAATCATTCGTCAGGGCAAAAAACACCTGACCCTGGTGCGCATGACCCCCGACCTGGTCTACGACCAGTTGATCGGTGCCGGTTGCGCACGCAAGCTGATTTTCTCCTGGGGTGGTAACCCTGGCGTGGGGTCGCTGCACCGTCTGCGCGATGCCGTCGAGAAGCAATGGCCCCAGCCACTGGAAATCGAAGAACACAGCCACGCGGACCTGGCCAATGCCTACGTCGCGGGCGCCTCCGGACTGCCGTTCGCCGTATTGCGCGCCTACGCCGGTTCCGACCTGCCCAAGGTCAACCCGCTGATCAAGACCGTGACCTGCCCCTTCACCGGCGAAGTGCTGGCAGCGGTGCCGTCGGTGCGCCCGGACGTGACGGTGATCCATGCACAAAAGGCCGACCGCAAGGGCAACGTGTTGCTCTGGGGCATCCTCGGCGTGCAGAAGGAAGCGGCGCTGGCGGCCAAGCGTTGCATCGTCACTGTCGAAGAAATCGTCGATGACCTCAAGGCCCCGATGAATGCCTGCGTCCTGCCGACCTGGGCCCTGAGTGCGGTCTGCCATGTACCGGGTGGGGCGCATCCGTCCTACGCCCACGGTTACACCGAGCGCGATAACCGTTTCTACCAAGCCTGGGACCCGATTGCCCGCGACCGTGAGACCTTCACCGCGTGGATCAATGAGTACATCCACGGCAGCGCTGACTTCAGTGAATTCCAGGCCAAGTTGGCGCGTGCTTCGGAGGCCAAATAATGACTTACTCCACCAATGAAATGATGACCGTGGCCGCCGCCCGCCGCCTGAAAAACGGTTCGGTGTGCTTCGTCGGCATCGGCTTGCCCTCCAAAGCCGCCAACCTGGCGCGCCTGACGTCTTCGCCGGACGTGGTGCTGATCTACGAATCGGGTCCGATTGGCGCCAAACCCTGTGTGCTGCCGCTGTCCATCGGTGATGGCGAACTGGCCGAAACCGCTGACACTGTGGTGCCGACCGGGGAGATTTTCCGTTACTGGCTGCAAGGCGGGCGCATCGACGTCGGCTTCCTGGGGGCGGCTCAGGTCGACCGGTTCGGCAACATCAACACCACGGTGGTTGGTGACTACCATCAGCCCAAGGTTCGTTTGCCCGGTGCCGGCGGCGCCCCGGAGATCGCCGGTTCGGCGAAAAGCGTGCTGATCATTCTCAAGCAGTCGGCCCGTTCGTTCGTCGACAAGCTGGACTTCATCACCTCGGTCGGTCACGGCGAAGGCGGCGACTCGCGCCAGCGCCTCGGCCTGCCAGGGGCTGGACCGGTGGGCATCATCACCGACCTGTGCATCATGGAGCCGGAAGCCGGCACCCATGAGTTCGTGGTCACAGCGCTGCACCCGGGAGTGACCCGCGAGCAAGTGGTGGCGGCGACCGGTTGGGCCATCCGTTTTGCCGAGCAGGTGCAGCAGACCGCCGAGCCGACAGCGGTCGAGCTCGCGGCCCTGCGCGACCTGGAAGCACGGACCGCCGCCGCCCACGGCCAGGCACCGGGAGAAGCATGATGCGCGAGGTGTATATCTGCGACGCGATTCGCACCCCCATCGGCCGCTTTGGTGGCGGCTTGTCCAGCGTGCGTGCCGACGACCTGGCCGCGGTGCCGATCAAGGCCTTGATCGAGCGTAACCCGGGCGTTGACTGGAGCGCGGTGGACGAGGTGTTCCTCGGCTGCGCCAACCAGGCCGGTGAAGACAACCGGAACGTCGCGCGCATGGCCTTGTTGCTGGCCGGATTGCCGCAGAGCATTCCCGGGGTGACCCTCAACCGCCTCTGTGCCTCGGGTATGGATGCCATTGGCACCGCCTTCCGGGCGATTGCCAGCGGCGAAATGGAGCTGGCGATTGCCGGTGGCGTCGAGTCGATGTCCCGCGCCCCCTTTGTCATGGGCAAGGCCGACGCGGCGTTCTCGCGCGGGATGAAACTGGAAGACACCACCATTGGCTGGCGCTTCATCAATCCCTTGATGAAAGCCCAGTACGGCGTGGACGCGATGCCGCAGACCGCCGACAACGTGGCGGACGACTACGGGGTTTCGCGCGCGGATCAGGACGCCTTTGCCCTGCGCAGCCAGCAACGTACTGCGGCGGCGCAGACAGTAGGCTTTTTCGCCGAAGAAATCGTCCCGGTGCGTATTGCCCACAAGAAAGGCGAAAGCCTGGTAGAGCAGGACGAGCATCCCCGGGCCGACACCACCCTGGAAACCCTGGGCAAGCTCAAGCCAGTCAATGGCCCGGACAAAACTGTCACCGCCGGCAACGCGTCGGGCGTCAACGATGGTGCGGCGGCGATGATCCTGGCGTCCGCCGAAGCGGTGAAGAAACACGGCCTGACTGCGCGGGCCAAAGTGCTCGGCATGGCCAGTGCCGGCGTGGCTCCTCGAGTCATGGGCATCGGCCCGGTGCCGGCGGTGCGCAAGCTGATCGAGCGTCTCGGTGTGGCGATCAGTGATTTCGACGTGATCGAACTCAATGAAGCCTTCGCCAGCCAGGGCTTGGCAGTGCTGCGTGAACTGGGCCTGGCTGACGACGCGGCGCAGGTCAACCCCAACGGCGGCGCCATTGCCTTGGGACATCCATTGGGCATGAGCGGGGCGCGACTGGTGTTGACGGCCCTGCATCAACTGGAAAAAACCGGCGGTAAAAAAGCCTTGGCGACCATGTGTGTGGGTGTCGGCCAAGGCCTGGCGCTGGCGATCGAACGGGTCTGACCACCCCGTGGGCAAGCCCTGCTCCCGTAGGAGCAAGGCTTGCCCGCGAAGGCGTCATCACAGACGCGAAATTGCCTGAATGAGTGATTCCAGGGAACAGGAGTGTTGCAAAGTGTGTCTAGACTCTCACTGTCCCCATCGAGTGTAAAACCATGACATCTATGACAAGCCACTACACCGCTGAAGAGCGGGGTAAAAGAATATTTGCGATTGTCGGGGCTTCCTCCGGCAACCTGGTCGAATGGTTCGACTTCTACGTGTATGCGTTTTGCGCGATCTACTTCGCGCCAGCCTTCTTCCCCTCCGACAATCCCACGGTGCAACTGGTCAACACCGCCGGCGTGTTCGCTGCCGGGTTCCTGATGCGCCCCATCGGTGGTTGGTTGTTCGGCCGGGTAGCCGACAAGCACGGACGCAAGAATTCGATGATGATCTCGGTGCTGATGATGTGCGCCGGGTCTCTGCTGATCGCCTGTCTGCCGACCTACAAGGACATTGGCGTCTGGGCGCCGATCCTGCTGCTGGTCGCCCGGCTGTTCCAGGGTCTGTCGGTGGGTGGTGAGTACGGCACCACCGCGACCTATATGAGTGAAGTGGCGCTCAAGGGCCAGCGCGGTTTCTTTGCCTCGTTCCAGTACGTGACCCTGATTGGCGGGCAACTGCTGGCGGTGTTGCTGGTGGTGATCCTGCAGCAGTTCCTGTCCGAGGATGAATTGCGCGCCTGGGGCTGGCGGATTCCATTTGTCGTGGGGGCGGTTGCCGCGGTGATTTCGTTGCTGCTGCGTCGCTCGCTCAAGGAAACCACCAGCAAGGAAATGCGCGAAGACAAGGACGCCGGGAGCATCCGTGCGTTGTTCCGCGATCACAAGGCCGCCTTCATCACCGTGCTGGGCTACACCGCCGGCGGCTCGCTGATTTTCTACACCTTTACCACCTATATGCAGAAGTACCTGGTGAACACCGCCGGGATGCACGCCAAGACTGCCAGCTACATCATGACTGGGGCGCTGTTCCTTTATATGTGCATGCAACCGCTTTTCGGCATGCTGGCCGACAAGATCGGTCGCCGTAGTTCGATGCTCTGGTTCGGTGCCCTGGGCACGCTGTGCACAGTGCCGATCCTGCTGAGCCTGAAGTCAGTCACAAGCCCGTTCCTGGCCTTCGTGCTGATTACCCTGGCGCTGGCGATCGTGAGTTTCTACACCTCCATCAGCGGTCTGGTGAAAGCCGAAATGTTCCCGCCACAAGTGCGCGCCCTGGGTGTGGGCCTGGCCTACGCGGTGGCCAACGCGATCTTCGGTGGTTCGGCGGAGTACGTGGCCCTGAGCTTGAAGTCGGTGGGGATGGAAAACTCGTTCTACTGGTACGTGACGGTGATGATGGCCATCGCGTTCCTGTTCAGCCTGCGCTTGCCCAAGCAGGCAGCGTATCTGCATCACGACCTTTGACCGGCCAGCGCGCGTCTGAATCGGGCGCGCGCTGTCCGCACACCTGGCCCTGGCGGTCTCAAGGAGAAAACTGTGGCATTTGTACAACTGGCCGACGGCGAACTGCACTACCAACTCGACGGACCCGAACACGCCCCGGTGCTGGTGCTGTCCAACTCACTGGGCACTGACCTGCACATGTGGGATGGGCAGATCCCGTTATTTGCCGAGCATTTTCGGGTATTACGTTTCGACACCCGTGGGCATGGTCGTTCGCTGGTGACGCCTGGGCCTTACAGCATCGAGCAACTGGGCCGTGACGTGCTGGCCCTGCTGGACGCCTTGCAGATCGAGCGCGCGCATTTCTGCGGTTTGTCGATGGGTGGCTTGATCGGCCAGTGGCTGGCGATCAATGCCAGCGAGCGCCTGTTGTCACTGGTGGTGTGCAACACCGCGGCGAAGATTGGTGAGCCGGCCATCTGGGACCCGCGCATTGAAATGGTCCTGCGCGATGGCGCGGCGGCGATGGTGGCCCTGGGCGATGCCTCCATTGCGCGCTGGTTCACCGCGGATTTCGCCGCGACCAATCCGGCGGCGACCAAGCGGATCACTGACATGCTGGCCGCGACGTCGCCACAAGGTTATGCGGCCAATTGCGCAGCGGTACGGGATGCAGATTTGCGTGAGCAACTGACGGCGATCCAGGTGCCGACGCTGGTGATCGCCGGCACTGAAGATGCGGTCACGTCGCCGGCCGGTGGACACTTCATCGAGCAGCGGGTGGCAGGTGCGCACTATGCCGAGTTCTATGCTGCGCACCTGTCCAACGTGCAGGCAGGCGATGCGTTCAGCCACTGTGTGCTGAACTTCCTGCGGGCCATCTGAGGCGCTGGAACCTGCGGCGCATTCAGTGCTTGTCGCGGCCCCAGATCCAGTTCCACGCCCCGGGCAATCGCGCGGGGTCATTGGCATCGCGCAGGGTGCGGGCCATGGCTGCGCGCTGCAAGGCGGCCGAGTCTTCATAGAACGGTTTGGCCGCCAAGGGCACGTGGGTTTGCTCGGCACTGTCGAGCAGAATCTGCAGGTACTCCTGCATGTGCCGGGCGGTATAGCGATTGAGGTCGTGAAACGTCACCACCACCGGAATCACGCCATCAACGGTCGGCAACTCGCCCTTGGCGATCCGCTCGCGGGTTTCTGACAGCTGCCTGAGCAGGTTGGCGCGCCGACGTGGACTGGCGGTGATCCCCCACACTTTGCCGTCATTGGCGCTCAAGTCAGTCAACAACACCTGCAAGCCATGCCGTTGATAGGCGGCGAAGGTGCGCGCGTCGTAGCTCCAGAAAGGCGGGCGCACCAGGCTTGGTGCTGCGCCGGTGATCACGGTGATGTCGTCGGTGCCCCAGGTGAGCGACTGTTCGAGTACTTGCGGATCAAGAGAGCGATGATTGCTGTGCCACGGCGTGGCGGTGTGGAAGCCCAGGATGTGGCCAGCCGCGTGTTCACGCAGTATGGTTTTGCGCCCCCGTTCACTGCCGCCGGCCCGTGGCACGCGAGTCTGGACAAAAAACACCGCCTTGATGCCTGGCTGAATCGGGTTGTTGGCCAGCACCTCAAGTACCGCCCGGCTCGGATTGGCCCAGCCGGAGGCGCTGGGGCCATCGTCGAAAGTGAGCAGGAAGCGGATCGGCGGGGAGGCTGCCAAGCGTTGCTCGGTCTGGGGTGTCAGGGCGATCGGTGGGCCGATACAGCCGCCAAGGCCGAGTGCCAGCGCGAGTACAGCGACAAAGGTGAAGAAGATTTTCATGGGGGCGAGGTGGCCGGGACGGGGTCGGGGGAGGAGCTGCGGTTGGCGCCTTAACGTTCACTGCTTTAGGGGCAGCCTGTCTAAGAGTGCCGGCGCTTCCAAGGGTTCAGCAGGCCGGGCAATTGTACCGCACCAAGGTGGGTTGAAAGAGGCGGGGCAAGCGTGTGAGGTGCCGGTCAGCTGCGCAGGCTTGCGATGGCAGCGATCCGGGCCTATGGTCCATGCGAGGCAGGCCTGCCCATGAGGGCCAGGCCTGGTCGCAGCGGTTGTCCATCCAGTGCGGATTCGCGCCACGAGGTGAAGACATGCCAGACAACTCCCGTCCTGCCGTACTTGAACTGATTGGTAATACCCCGCTGGTGCAGATCAGCCGCTTTGATACCGGCCCCTGCACCCTGTTCCTCAAGCTTGAGTCACAGAACCCCGGTGGTTCGATCAAGGACCGCATCGGCCTGGCGATGATCGACGCCGCCGAGCGCGATGGCCGCCTGCGTCCGGGTGGCACCATCGTCGAGGCCACGGCTGGCAATACGGGCCTGGGCCTGGCCCTGGTGGGCCGTGCCAAGGGTTATCGGGTGGTGCTGGTGGTGCCGGACAAGATGTCCACCGAGAAGGTGCTGCACCTCAAGGCCATGGGGGCCGAGGTGCACATCACCCGCTCCGATGTCGGCAAGGGGCATCCAGAGTACTACCAGGACGTCGCCGCGCGGCTGGCGCAGGAAATCCCCGAGGCGTTTTTTGCCGACCAGTTCAACAACCCCGCCAACCCGCTGGCCCATGAGTGCAGCACCGCGCCGGAGATCTGGGCGCAGACCCAGCATGACCTGGACGCCATCGTCGTCGGCGTCGGCTCGGCCGGTACCCTGACCGGGTTGACCCGCTTCTTCCGCCGAGTACAGCCGGACCTGGCCATGGTGCTGGCCGATCCTGTTGGTTCGGTGATGGCCGAATACAGCCGCAGCGGTACCCTTGGCACCCCCGGCTCGTGGGCGGTGGAGGGCATCGGCGAGGACTTCATCCCGTCCATCGCCGACCTGTCCAGCGTGCGCCAGGCCTATTCGATCAGCGATGAAGAAAGCTTCGAACATGCCCGCCAGTTACTGCGCGCCGAAGGCATTCTCGGCGGATCCTCCACCGGCACGCTGCTGGCGGCGGCCTTGCGCTACTGTCGTGAGCAGACTGAGCCCAAGCGGGTGGTCAGTTTTGTCTGCGATACCGGCACCCGCTACTTGTCCAAGGTCTACAACGACCAGTGGATGACCGATCAGGGCTTGTTGCAGCGCAAGCGCTACGGCGACCTGCGGGACCTGATCGCCCGGCGTTTCGAGGACGGCCGGGTGATCAGCGTCGGCCCCGACGACACGCTGCTGACCGCTTTCCAGCGCATGCGCCTGGCGGATGTGTCGCAATTGCCGGTGCTGGTCGATGGCCAGCGCCTGGTGGGCGTACTCGACGAATCGGATGTGTTGCTGGGTGTGCACCAGGACGCTGCGCACTTGCGCATGACGGTGGCCTCGGCCATGACCAAGCAACTGCATACCTTGCCGGCCGCCGCCAGCCTGGCCGAGCTGCAGGCCGAGCTCGACCGCGGGTTGGTGGCGATCATCGCCGACGCTTCAGGCTTCCATGGCCTGATTACCCGAGTCGACCTGCTCAATCATCTACGGAGATCCCTTGCATGAGTCATCAGGATAAAACCGCCGCGCCCCAGGATTTCGCCACCCGGGTGATCCATGCCGGGCAAGTGCCGGACCCGACGACTGGAGCGCTGATGCCGCCGATCTACGCCAACTCCACGTATTTGCAGCAGAGTCCCGGCGTGCACAAGGGTTTCGACTACGGCCGTTCGCACAATCCCACCCGGTTTGCCCTGGAGCGCTGCGTGGCCGACCTCGAGGGCGGTACCCAGGCATTTGCCTTTGCCTCCGGGCTGGCAACTATTTCCACGGTGCTCGAGCTGCTGGATGCCGGTGCGCACATTGTCTCCGGCAACGACCTGTACGGGGGCACCTTCCGCCTGTTCGACAAAGTGCGCCAACGCAGCGCCGGGCATCGTTTCAGTTTCGTCGACCTGACCGACCTGGCAGCTTTCGAAGCGGCGCTGCAGGACGACACGCGGATGGTCATGGTCGAGACGCCGAGCAATCCCTTGCTGCGCCTGACCGACCTCAGCGCCATCGCGCGGATTTGCCGTGCGCGGGGGATAATCAGTGTCGCCGACAACACCTTTGCCAGCCCGTGGACGCAGCGCCCGCTGGAGCTGGGGTTCGATATCGTGCTGCACTCCACCACCAAGTACCTCAACGGCCATTCCGATGTGATCGGCGGCATAGCGGTGGTTGGGCACAACGCTGAGCTGGCCGAGCGCCTGGGTTTCCTGCAAAACGCGGTGGGCGCGATTGCCGGGCCGTTCGACGCCTTCCTCACCTTGCGCGGGGTCAAGACCCTGGCCTTGCGTATGGAGCGCCACTGCAGCAACGCGCTGGATCTTGCCCAGTGGCTGGAGCGCCAGCCGCAGGTGGCGCGGGTCTATTATCCCGGCCTGCCGTCACACCCCCAGCACGAATTGGCGCAGCGCCAGATGCGCGGCTTCGGCGGGATGATTGCCCTGGACTTGAACAGCGACCTGGCCGGTGCCCGGCGGTTTCTCGAGGCGGTGCAGATCTTTGCCCTGGCCGAGAGCCTGGGAGGAGTGGAAAGCCTGATCGAGCATCCGGCAATCATGACCCACGCCACCATTCCACCTGCGACTCGGGCAGAACTGGGGATAGGCGACGGGCTGGTGCGTTTGTCGGTTGGGGTGGAAGCGGTCGAAGACCTGCGCGCCGACCTGGCCCAGGCGCTGGCACGGATCTGAGGCGAGCCGTGCAACAGGCATAAAAAAATCCGCAATCCTTGAGGGGATTGCGGATTTTCGTGAGGCCCAGGGATCAGCCTGGTGCGCATCGGGCTGATCAGAACATCTTCAGCTTCGGTGCGACTTCTGGCACGGGCTCATTCTTCGCGGTCTGGGCGTTCCAGCCGCCACCCAGGGCCTTGTACAGGTTCACTTCGCTGACCAGTTGCGACAGGCGATCGGTGATCAGCGATTGCTGCGCGCTGAACAACTGACGCTGGGCGTCGAGGAAGGTCAGGTTGCTGTCGACACCAATGCGATAGCGACGCTCGGCCAGGCGGTAGTAATCCTGGTTGGCCTGGACGAAGTCACTCTGGGCCTGCAACTGTTGGTTGAAGGTCTGGCGTGCGGCGAGGCCGTCGGAGACTTCCTGGAAGGCGGTCTGGATCGACTTCTCATACTGCGCAACAGTGATGTCTTTCTGGATTTTCGAGTAATCCAGGCTGGCACTCAGGGCGCCGGCGTTGAAGATCGGCAGGTTGATCTGGGGCTGGAACAACCAGGTCCCCGAACCGCCCTTGAACAGGCCGGACAGGTCCGGGCTGAGCGTGCCGGCATTGGCCGTCAGGCTGATGCTCGGGAAGAACGCAGCCCGCGCCGCGCCGATATTGGCGTTGGCAGCCTTGAGGTTGTGCTCGGCGGCCAGGATATCCGGACGTCGTTGCAGCAGGTCCGAAGGCAGGCCGGCCGGCACTTCGCTGAGCAGGTCGTCAGCCAATGGCTTGGCGGCGGTCAGGTTGGCAGGCAAGCCAGTACCCAGCAGCAGGGTCAGGCTGTTCTCGTCCTGGGCGACCAGGCGGGTGTACTTGGCCAGTTGCACCTTGGCGTTTTCCACCGAGGTACGCGACTGGCTCAGGTCCAACGCCGAGGCCACGCCGACTTCGTTGCTGCGCGCGGTGAGGCGGTAGCTTTCTTCGAAGGTGGCGAGGGTGTCCTGCGTCAGCTTCAGCAGTTCCTTGTCGGCCTGCCAGGTCAGGTAGGCGTTGGCCACGTTGGCCACCAGGCTGAGCTGGGTGCTGCGCCGCGCTTCTTCGGTGGCGAAGTAGTTCTGCAGCGCTTGCTCGTTGAGGCTGCGAATACGCCCGAACAGGTCGAGCTCATAGGCGCTGACGCCCAGGGTCGCCGAGTAGGAGCTGCTGATCGAGGATTCGCCGGTCTGCGAGGCATCCGCCGGCAGGCGCTGGCGGCTGCCGCTGCCATTGGCCGAAACGGCGGGGAACAGGTCGGCGCGGGAAATGCGGTACTGGGCCGCATAGGCGTCGATGTTCAGCGCCGCGACGCGCAGGTCACGGTTGTTTTCCAGCGCGGTCTGGATCAGTTGCTGCAGGGCCGGGTCATGAAAAAACTGCTTCCAGCCTTGCTCGGCGGCGGCCTGGTTCGGCGCCTGGGCCGGCGAGTAAGCCGGCCCTTGCGGGTACTGCCCGGCCACAGGGGCCTCGGGCTGCTGATAATCGGGTATCAGCGAGCAGCCACCGAGCACGAACGCGGCGACGGCTAGGGAGAGTAGCGACTTGCTCATTGGCCAGCCTCTTTAGGAGTTTCGGTGGCGTCATCCGGCTTGGCATTCTTGCGCTGCCCCATGGACGACACGGTGACAAAGAACAGGGGTACCCAGAACACGGCCAGTACGGTAGCGGTGATCATACCGCCGATCACCCCGGTACCGATGGCGTGCTGGCTGCCCGAACCGGCGCCGGTGGAAATGGCCAGTGGCACCACACCCAGGACGAACGCGAGCGAGGTCATGATGATCGGTCGCAGACGCATCCGGCAGGCCTCGATCGCGGCGTCGCGCAGGGTGCGTCCCTGTTCATGCAATTCCTTGGCGAATTCGACAATCAGAATGGCGTTTTTCGCCGCCAGACCGATGGTCGTCAACAGGCCTACCTGGAAGTACACGTCGTTGGACAGGCCGCGCAGGCTGGTGGCGAGCAGGGCACCGATGATCCCCAGCGGCACCACCAACATCACCGCGATCGGAATCGACCAGCTTTCGTACAACGCCGCAAGACACAGGAACACCATCAGCAACGACAGGGCGTACAGGGCAGGCGCCTGGGAACCCGACAGGCGTTCCTCATAGGACAGGCCAGTCCAGGAGATACCCACCCCCGCCGGCAGCTTCTTGGCCAGGGCTTCGACTTCAGCCATGGCTTCACCGGTGGAATAGCCCGGGGCCGGAGCACCGAGGATTTCCATGGCTTCCACGCCGTTGTAACGCGCCAGCTTCGGCGAGCCGTAGATCCAGGTGCCCTTGGCGAAGGCCGAGAACGGCACCATGGTTCCCTGGCTGTTGCGCACGTACCACTTCTTCAGGTCTTCAGGGGTCATCCGCGAACCCGGCACGCCCTGAATGTAGACCTTCTTCACTCGACCGCGGTCGATGAAGTCGTTGACGTAGCTACTACCCAGGGCAATCGACAGGGTGTTGTTGATGTCGGTCAGCGTTACGCCCAAGGCGCTGGCTTTCTCGTCATCGAGTTCCAGTTGGAACTGCGGTTCGTCGTTCAGGCCGTTAGGACGCACCTGGGACAGCACCTTGCTCTGTGCCGCCATGCCGAGGAACTGGTTGCGGGCCTCCATCAGCTTCTCGTGGCCGATACCGGCGCGGTCCTGCAGGAACACGTCGAAACCAGTGGCGTTACCCAACTCCAGTACCGCTGGCGGGGCGAAGGCGAACACCATGGCATCACGGAACGTGAAGAAGTGCTGCTGGGCCCGTTCTGCGACCTTGAACACGCTGTTGTCGGCGTTACGCTCGTCCCACGGCTTGAGCATGATGAATGCCATACCCGAGCTCTGGCCACGGCCGGCAAAGTTGAAGCCGTTGACCGTGAACACCGAGGCAACCGCATCACCTTCACCGCCATCCTTACCGGAGCGCAGGAGGTATTCACGCATTTCATCGACCACCACCTGGGTGCGCTGGGCACTGGAACCCGCCGGGGTCTGGACCTGGGCGAACAGTACGCCCTGGTCTTCTTCCGGGAGGAATGCGGTCGGGATGCGGGTGAACAGCCAGATCATGCCAACGATGATGATCAGGTAGGCCAGCAGGTACGGCGCCTTGTGCGTGAGGATGTTGCCCACGCCACGCTCGTAGCTGCGTACGCCGCGATCGAAATTGCGGTTGAACCAGCCAAAGAAACCACGCTTGGGCGTGCCGTGCTCGCCCTTGGGAATGGCCTTGAGCATGGTGGCGCAGAGCGCCGGGGTAAAGATCAGGGCGACCAGTACCGAGAGGGCCATGGCCGAGACGATGGTGATCGAGAACTGCTTGTAGATCACCCCGGTAGAGCCGCTGAAGAACGCCATCGGCAGCAGTACCGCCGACAGTACCAGGGCAATACCCACCAGTGCGCCCTGGATCTGGCCCATGGACTTCTTGGTGGCTTCCTTGGGCGACAGGCCTTCTTCGCTCATCACCCGTTCGACGTTTTCCACCACGACGATGGCATCGTCCACCAGCAAGCCGATGGCCAGGACCATACCGAACATGGTCAGGGTGTTGATGCTGAACCCGAACGCCGCGAGGATGCCGAATGTACCCAGCAATACCACCGGCACGGTCATGGTGGTGATGACGGTGGCGCGGAAGTTTTGCAGGAACAGGAACATCACCAGGAACACCAGCACGATCGCTTCGACCAGGGTGTGTACTACGCCCTTGATCGATTCGGTCACCACCGGGGTGGTGTCGTACGGGAAGACCACTTCCATGCCTTCAGGGAAGAACGGCTTGAGGCTTTCGATGGTGGTGCGCAAGGCTTTGGCAGTATCCAGCGCGTTGGCGCCGGTAGCCAGTTTCACCGCAAGGCCGGAGGCCGGTGCGCCGTTGAACTGGGCGTTGATACTGTAGTTCTCACCACCCAGGGCGACATCGGCGACATCCTTGAGGCGAACCTGGGAGCCGTCCTTGTTGACCTTGAGCAGGATTTCCTTGAACTGCTCGGCAGTCTGCAGGCGGGTCTTGCCGATGATCGTGGCGTTCAGCTGGGTGCCGGGCAGGGCAGGCAAGCCGCCGAGCTGACCGGACGAGACCTGGACGTTTTGTGCCGCAACGGCGGCCTTGACGTCCACCGGAGTCAGGTTGAAGTTGTTCAACTTGGCCGGGTCCAGCCAGATGCGCATGGCGTACTGGGCACCGAACACCTGGAAGTCGCCGACGCCGGCGGTCCGGGAAATCGGGTCCTGCATGTTGGACACGATGTAGTTGGACAGGTCGTCCTTGGTCATGCTGCCGTCACGCGACACCACACCGATCACCAGCAGGAAGTTCTTCACGGCCTTGGTGACGCGGATCCCCTGTTGCTGCACTTCTTGAGGCAGCAGCGGGGTGGCCAGGTTCAGCTTGTTCTGCACCTGGACTTGGGCGGTGTCGGAGTTGGTGCCTTGCTCGAAGGTCGCGGTGATGGTCATGGTGCCGTCGGAGTTACTTTCCGAGGACACATAACGCAGGTTGTCGATACCGTTGAGCTGTTGCTCGATCACCTGGACCACGGTGTCCTGCACGGTCTGTGCAGAAGCACCTGGGTAGGTCACAGAGATGGCGATCGCCGGTGGGGCGATGCTCGGGTATTGGTTGATGGGCAGCTTGAGGATCGATAGAGCCCCGACCAGCATGATCACCAGGGCAATTACCCAGGCGAAAATCGGACGGTCGATAAAAAATTTCGACATGGTTTACTCCCCTTTGCCGCCTGCAGCTTTGTCTGTTGCCTGTGCAGGGGCCGGGTTTTTCGCGGCTACGTTGGTCGCTTCGCTGACTTGGACTTCAACGCCGGGCTTGACGTACTGCAGGCCTTCGGTGATCAGGCGATCGCCAGCCTTGAGGCCGTCTTCGATCAGCCATTGGCTGCCCACGGTGCGGCTGGCCTTGAGCTGGCGCAGTTCGACCTTGTTGTCAGGGCCTACGACCAGCGCTGTTGGCGATCCCTTGAGGTCACGGGTCACGCCTTGTTGCGGCGCCAGGATGGCGGCGGCGTTGACCCCGGCTTGCAGTTGGGCGTGAACGAACATGCCTGGCAGCAGGGTGTGATCAGGGTTGGGGAATACTGCGCGCAAGGTCACGGAACCGGTGGCTTCATCGACCGAGACTTCGGAGAACTCCAGCTTGCCCTGTCGCTTGTACTCACTGCCGTCCTCGAGGGTCAGCTTGACCATCGCGGCGTTATCACCGGCTTTCTGCAGGCGACCGCTTTCCAGCTCACGGCGCAATTCCAGCAGTTCCACCGAGGATTGCGTCACATCGACGTAGATCGGGTCCAGTTGCTGGATCACGGCCATGGCGTCGACCTGGCCATTGTTTACCAGGGCACCTTCGGTGACGTTGGAGCGCCCGATACGACCGGTCAGCGGCGCCAGTACCTTGGTGTAGCGCACATTGATCTGGGCGGTCTGCAGCGAGGCTTCCGATTGCAGGCGGTTGGCCAGGGCAGTGTCGTATTCCTGGCGGCTTACGGCTTGTTCGGTGACCAGTTGTTTGTAGCGATCGGAAATCGATTTGGTCGATTGCAGATTGGCTTCGGCGCTTTTCAAGGTGGCCTGGTAGACCGACGGATCGATCTGGTAGAGCTGCTGGCCTTCCTTGACCTCGGCACCTTCTTTGAACAGGCGCTTGAGGATGATGCCGTTGACCTGTGGGCGAACTTCCGCGATGCGGTAGGCCGTGGTGCGGCCCGGCAGTTCGGAGGTCAGGGTAAAGGCTTGGGTTTGCAGGGTAACGACGCCGACCTGAGGGGCGTGTGCAGCAGGGGCCGCCTCTTCCTTTTTACATCCGCTGAGCAGCGATGCCAGGGCGACGGCAGTGACCAGAGCGGTAACAGCTGGCTTGAATTGCATGAAGATCCTCGGGTCAGGCGCGCACAATGCGCACTAGAAAAGTGGAAAGATGAAAAAGTCGCGGTGAGTGGATAAGTAGCTTGCTAAGGAATATACTTACGTTCATGGTTGTTTGTAAACACCTTTGACCGCGTACACACCCGGTTACCAGAGCTGTTTCAAGGTGTGAATTGTAGGCCGGGGACCAAGCCCGTAAGAGGTGATCCCCACATTTGTTCAGAAGATGTTCAGGCATCGCTGAAGCATTCCTGATTGAGGTTTTACTGCCATGGTTCGTCGCACTAAAGAGGAAGCGCAAGAAACCCGCAACCAGATACTCGAAGCCGCTGAGCAAGCCTTTTACGAGCGGGGCGTGGCGCGCACTACGTTGGCGGACATCGCCACCCTGGCCGGGGTGACTCGTGGTGCTATCTATTGGCATTTCAGCAACAAGGCCGACCTGGTCCAGGCCATGCTCGACAGTCTGCGCGAGCCGTTGGATGAGATGGCGCGGGCGAGCGAAAGTGCAGACGAAGAAGATCCGCTGGGCTGCATGCGCAAGCTGCTGATTCATTTGTTTCATCAAGTTGCCTTGGATCCGAAGACCCGCCGCATCAATGAGATTCTGTTTCACAAGTGTGAGTTCACAGATGAAATGTGTGATCTGCGCCAACAACGTCGCACGGTCAGTCTGGATTGCAACATGCGTATCGCGCTGGCATTGCGTAATGCAGTGAATCGTGGACAGTTGCCGGAAACCTCGATACCGAGCGTGCGGCGGTGAGCATCCATGCCTACATCGATGGCATGCTTTATCAATGGCTGCTGGCCCCCGAAAGCTTTGAGCTGCACCTGGAAGCCGAACGCTGGGTCGACACCGGGCTGGAAATGCTCCGCCTGAGTCCCAGCCTGCGGCTGCCGGACAACATGCGTAATTGAGTCTGCCTGTGTCAACACTTAAGGTGAACACTGTCCCGACTGCATTCGCCTTTTGGCGATGGGGTGCTTTTATATACGGACATTCGCCTGCTTGATACATAGCGGGCTACGTATTTTGTAGGGAAATTGTGTCGAGTGTGTGAATGAGTGCGAGCCACCCGTTGTTCAAGACCGCCGAACAACCCGTCAAGGGCATTCTCCTGATTTGCCTGGCTGTGCTGTTGTTCGCCAGCCATGACACCCTATCCAAGTACCTCTCCGGTTTTTATCCAATAGTCATGGTGGTGTGGGCGCGCTACGTGGTGCACACCCTGTTGATGCTGATGGTGTTTGTCCCGCGCAGCGGTTTTTCCGCGGTGGTGCGCACCAAGCGTCCCGGGCTGCAGTTTTTGCGGGCGATGTGTCTGATCGGCACCAGTCTGTTTTTCACCACCGGGTTGCGCTACATCCCGTTGGCCGAAGCCACTGCCGTGAACTTCCTCGCACCGTTGCTGGTGACCGCGCTGTCGGTACCGTTGTTGGGCGAGCACGTGACCCGCCGCCAGTGGCTGGCGGTGCTCGGCGGTTTTGCCGGGGTGCTGATCGTGATCCGCCCGGGCGGGGCACTGTTTACCCCGACCATCGTCCTGCCGCTGTGCTCGGCGCTGTGTTTCGGCTTTTACCAGTTACTGACCCGCAAGCTCACCGGCATCGACAGTCCGACCACCAGCAACTTTCTCACCGGCATCATCAACAGCCTGATCATGAGCGCGTTGCTGCCGTTTTTCTGGAGCACGCCGAGCTGGCCGCATGCTGTGTTCATGATTGGCCTGGGCACCTGCGGCATGCTGGGCCACATGCTGCTGACCCAGGCCTTCCGGCATGCGGCGCCGGCAATGCTGGCGCCGTTCAGCTATGGGCAGATTCTGTTCGCCGGGATGTACGGCTACCTGATCTTCGACCATACCCCGGACAGCTACGCCATCGTCGGGATCGCGGTCATTTGCCTGAGCGGCCTGGCGGTCGCCTTTGGCCAGCGCAAACGCTGAAGAAACCCCAGAATGAAAAAACCCCGGTTCGAACCGGGGTTTTTTCATTTTGGCTGACGGCTTACAGCGTTGGGTAGTCGATGTAGCCGACCGGACCCTTGGCGTAGAACAGTTCCGGACGTGCCTCGTTGAGTGGTGCATCGGCTTTCAGGCGAGCAGGCAGGTCTGGGTTGGCAATGAACGGCACGCCGAACGCTACTGCATCGGCCTTGCCGCTGGCCAGCCAGGCGTTGGCGCTGTCCTTGGTGAAACGCTCGTTGACGATGTACGGGCCACCGAAGGCGGCCTTGAGCTGTGGCCCGAGGCTGTCGCCGGCTTCTTTTTCCCGCGAGCAGATGAACGCGATACCGCGCTTGCCCAGTTCACGTGCCACGTAGGTGAAGGTTTCGGCCAGGTTGTCGTCGCCCATGTCATGCAGGTCGGCACGGGGAGACAGGTGCACACCTACGCGGCCGGGGCCCCAGACTTCAATCGCGGCGTCGGTCACTTCCAGCAGCAGGCGCGCGCGGTTTTCCAGCGAGCCACCGTAATGGTCGGTGCGCTGGTTGGTGCTGCTTTGCAGGAACTGGTCGAGCAGGTAGCCGTTGGCTCCGTGGATCTCGACCCCATCAAAGCCTGCGGCCTTGGCGTTTTCGGCGCCCACCCGGTAAGCGTCGACGACGTCGGCGATCTCGGCGACTTCCAGGGCGCGCGGGGTCGGGAAGTCGGCGAGGGGGCGAACCAGGCTGACATGGCCTTTGGGCTGCAGGGCGCTTGGTGCGACCGGTGCCTCACCGTTGAGGTAGGAGGGGTGGGAAATCCGGCCCACGTGCCACAGTTGCAGGAAAATCTTGCCGCCGGCGCCGTGGATGGCCTTGGTCACGTTGCTCCAGCCCCGCACCTGATCGTTGGACCAGATGCCCGGGGTGTCCGGGTAGCCGACGCCCAAGGGCGTGACCGAAGTGGCTTCGCTGAGGATCAGCCCGGCGGAGGCGCGCTGTACGTAGTACTCGGCCATCAGGGCGTTGGGCACTCGACCTTCGTCCGCGCGGCAGCGGGTCAAGGGGGCCATGATGATGCGGTTGGCCAACTCGAGGTCGCCCAGTTTGATTGGATCGAAAATAGTCGTCATGTAAAAGCGCTCGCAGGTAGATCAGTTGGTCGCAGGAGCCAGTTCGGCGTCGCCGCCCTGGCGGAAGGTAATCAGGGTCACCAGCAAGGCGAGTACCGCCAGTGCCGCGGCCGCGAGTGGCACGCTGGTCAGGCCAAAACCGTGGGTAATCACGCTGCCGCCGACCCAGGCGCCGAGGGCGTTGCCGATGTTGAAGGCACCGATGTTGAGGGTCGACACCAGGTTCGGTGCGGCCTTGCCGTAGGTCACCACGTTGACTTGCAGGGCCGGCACGGCGGCAAAACACGCCGTAGCCCAGAGGAACAGGGTAATTTCGGTGGGGATCAGCGCAACGCTGGTCCAGGTCAGCACCGTGGAGATCACGGCCATCGAGATGAACACGCCGATCAGCGTGGCGGCCATGCCCTTGTCTGCCAGCTTGCCGCCGATAATGTTGCCGACCGTCAGGCCCAGGCCGATCAGCATCAGGGTCCAGGTCACACCGCGAGGCGAGACGCCGGTGACTTCGCCCAGTAGCGGTGCGACATAGGTGAACAGAGTGAATACCGACGCGGCGAACAGCGCGGTCATGCTCAGGGACAGCCAGATGCCAGCGCCCTTGAGAGCCCGCAGTTCGGCGCGCATGTCGAGTTTTTCTTCATCGCGCTTGGCCGGCAGGAAGCGGATCAGGCCGATCAGGGCGACCACGCCGATCACCGTCACCGCCCAGAAGGTCGAGCGCCAGCCGGCTTGCTGGCCGAGCGCAGTGCCTAGCGGTACGCCAAGCACGTTGGCCAGGGTCAGGCCGGTGAACATCAAGGCTACGGCCGAAGCACGCTTGTTGGCCGGCACCAGGCCTGCCGCGACCACCGAGCCGATGCCGAAAAACGCACCGTGGCAGAGGGCGGTGACCACCCGGGCAAACATCAGCACGTTGTAGTCGGTGGCCAGGGCGCACAGCAGGTTGCCGACGATGAAAATCCCCATCAACGCTACCAGCGCCGCCTTGCGTGGCAGTTTGGCGGTGGCCAGGGCCATGAACGGCGCACCGATCGCCACGCCGAGGGCGTAACCGGTCACCAGCCAGCCGGCGCCGGGAATCGACACACCGAGGTCGGCCGCCACATCGGGCAGCAGGCCCATGATGACGAACTCGGTGGTGCCGATGGCGAAGGCGCTCAAGGCCAGGATGAGGAGCGAGAGGGGCATGGGTGGAGTCCTTGTCGAGCTCCTCAGAGCTCTTTGCCTAAGGTGTCGAGGAACGCCTGGATGGTTTCCTCGTTACGTTTATAGAAATGCCATTGGCCGACTTTCTGGCTGCGGATCAGGCCGGCCCGGTGCAGGGTCGCCAGGTGCGCAGAGACAGTCGATTGCGACAGGCCGCAGCGTTGATCGATTTGCCCGCAGCAGACGCCGAAGTCGGTGCTGTGCTCCTGATCGGGGAACTGGGTCGCGGGGTCTTTCAGCCAGTTGAGGATGTCTCGCCGTACTGGGTGTGCCAGGGCTTTTATTATTTCGTCGAGGTCGATGGTGGACATGGCAGTGCTCGAATTGGGTAAAACGTTATATCGCGATAAGGCGAACTTTAAATCGGTACTTCGCGATATACCAATATGATTTTGATCTGAGGTCAGCTTGGATCGGTATATCGGGTTATAACGATATGTGTGGCGCGGTGCTAAGCTACGCGCTATGAACTATCTCGCACATCTTCACCTCGGTGGCCAGCGTCCCGGTCAATTGCTCGGCAGTTTGTACGGCGATTTTGTCAAAGGCCGGCTGCAAGGGCAGTTTCCTGCGGAGGTCGAGGACGCCATCACCCTGCATCGACAAATCGATGTGTTTACCGACCGTCATGGCTTGGTGGACGTCGCGTTGTCGCGTTTCAGCCTGACCCGGCGGCGCTATGCCGGAATCGTGCTCGACGTGTTTTTCGACCATTGCCTGGCCCGGGATTGGGCGTTGTATGCCGATTCGTCATTGCCGGCCTTCACTGCGGACGTGTACCGGGTACTCGCCGCCGAACCGCAGTTGCCGGGGCGGCTGGCGCAGATCGCACCCTACATGGCGGCGGATGACTGGCTGGGTTCGTATCGCGACTTTGCAGTGCTCGACCAGGTGCTGCGGGGGATCTCGCGGCGCCTGTCACGTCCCGAAGAACTGGCCGCCGCGATGCAGGAGCTGGAGCGCTTGTATGAACCGCTGAGCGAGGACTTTCGTTTGTTCTATCCAGAACTGCAGCGGTTTTCGGCGCAGCACCTGCGTACGCCTTGATATCGCTAGCCGGTTCCCCCGCCGTTGGATTCAGGCCGCGATCAGCTCACCCGCAGGTCTTGGTTGGGCCGGTTGTGCCACGTCACCAAACAACGCGTTGTGCACCGCTTGCTGGGCGGCAAACGCCAGGGCGGCGCGCTCCTGGCCGTGACAGGTTATGGGCTTGAGCAGGTGGATGTGGACGTCGCCCTGGTCGTTGGCGAACAGGCGCATCAGGTGCGATAGCAAGTCGTCATCGCCGATGAAGGGCGCCAGAGGGTCGATCTGCCCGTCGCGCAGGTAACGGATCGCCACCGGTTGCAGGGCAACATCGGCGTCGATCGCGGCCGAGAGCAGGCGGCCATGGAAGGTGCGCAGTGAGCGCCCATCGGTGGTGGTGCCTTCGGGGAACATCAGCAGCGGGTGTTGCTGGTGCAGGTGACGGCTCATTTGCTTGCGGATCAGTTGGCTGTCGCCCGCGCCGCGGCGGATGAACAGGCTGCCGGCCTTGGCCGCCAGCCAGCCGGCGACCGGCCAGGTGCGCACTTCGGCCTTGGACAGGAACGACAACGGGGTGAGCATGCCCAGCAACGGAATGTCGGTCCAGGACACGTGGTTGCTGACCCAGAGCATCGGCTGTTGCGGCAACTGCCCATGCACCGTCACCCGAAAGGGCAGGGCGCGGCTCAAGCGCTTCATGAAAAACCGCGACCAGCGTTGGCGCCGCAGCATCGAATTGGCCACTCCCAGACGCTCGAACAGGCCAAACACCAAGGCCATGCTCAAGCCGAGCGCCACCACCAGCAACACCCTGGTCACCCGTGCGTACACCCGCAAGCGGCTCATTACACGGCCGCCTTGAAGTGCTTGGCGTAACGCGGGCAGAGCTCATCGCGCTTGAGCAGGATGAACACATCGGCGACCTGGAAGTCTTCGTCCCAGCACGGCTCGCCGCAGATCTTCGCGCCCAGGCGCATGTAGGCCTTGAACAGCGGCGGCATTTCGGCAATCACGTTGGACGGGATGTCGAGACTGGGCAGCGGTTTTTTCGGTTCGGCGCGCAGGTGCTCGGTGCACAGGTAACGTTCGCGCAGGCGCTGCATGATCGCGTGGGCCTGGATCCCGCCGTCCTGCATCGGAATGCTCGCGCAACCCATCAGGTAACTGTAGCCACCCTGGTTCAGGACCTCGGCCAGTTCCCCCCACAGCACGGCGATGGTGCCGCCGTTGCGGTATGCCGGGTCGACGCAGGTGCGGCCGATTTCCAGGATCGGTCCTTGCAGGTGCACCAGGCCGTGCAGGCTGAACTCCTCCTCACTGTAGAAACGTCCCAGGCTGCTGGCCGCCGTGTGGTCGAGCAGGCGGGTGGTCGCGACCAAGCGTCCGGTGTTCAGGTCCCGCACACCAATGTGGCTGCAGTGAACATCGTAGTCATCCATGTCCAGACCCAGTTCCGCGCCTTTGAGTTTGGCGTTGAATTCTCCGCTAAAGACATTGAAGCGCAGGGCCTGGGCTTGTTGCAGGGCCTGGGCACCGATCAGGCGTTCGGCTTGCAGGCGGCGTTCAGTGCCGGTGTCGCGGATGCAGGCGATCTGGGTCATGGTGAATCTCCGTACTGGCTGCTCACCCGTCATGGGTTGCAGTCGATCGACTTTGTTGTGCAAAGTCAGGCTATGTAGCCCCGGTGTCATCGCCATGAAGCTTTGGTGATGCTTGTATGACAGCCCTTGAGGAGCCGTATATGCCTTGGCAAGCCCTGCTGAACTGCCGCACACGATTGCCCGCAAACCCCGACCTGGCCGAGGGTTACGCCCGATTGCTGGAAACCTTGGGGGCGGTAACGCCGTTCGAACTGGCCGTGCGCGGTGCACGTTTGATGGCCACCCCCGGCTGGGCATTTCTGGTGGGTTACCAGGCTGCCTTGCGCATGTTGTGGCCCAGCGCACCCCTGAGCCTGGGGGCTTTATGTGCGACCGAACAGCGCAGCCTGCGCCCGGCGGACATGCAAACTCGCTTGAGCGACCTGCGCCTGAGCGGGCGCAAGGACTTCGTCACTGCTGGCGATGCGGCGGACTGGTTGCTGATTGCCGCACGCAGCGAAGATCCGGGCCAGTCCCCACGCTTGAGCCTGGCGGTGGTGTATCCCGGTGAGCCGGGGGTGCGCCTGGAGAAACTGCCCGCCATCCCCTTGATGCCGGACATCAGCCACGGCCGGCTGTTTCTCGACGGTGCCTTGTGTGAACTGCTGGCCGGCGATGGCTGGGATGCCTACGTCAAACCCTTCCGCACCCTGGAAGACCTGTATGTGCTCAGTGCCCTATGCGCCTGGCTGTATGGCGTCGGCGAGGACAGTGACTGGCCGCAAGCGCTGCAACTGAAGTTGCTGGCGCTGCTGGCCGGGTGCGCCGAGGTCAGCCGGCAGCCGCCCAACAGCAGCGCCGGGCATGTCCTGCTCGGTGGCCTGTTCGCCCAGTTCGAGGGTTTGCAGGGTGCGCTGGATGAAGCTTTTGCCGATGGCCCGCCACAGTGGGCGGGCTTGTGGACGCGCGATCGCGCGGTACTCGACCTGGCGGCTGGCGCACGGGCCAAGCGGTTGGCCAAGGCGTTGGCTGGGGCCTTGTAGAATTGTCACCTATCTGGACTAGGCTCAGCAGGTTTCTCCTGCCGAGCCACAGCCCATGTTCAAAGGCGTTTTCCTGCTGTTGATGTTGTTGTGCAGTTGCGCGGTAACTGCACAGGACTGGCCCGCCGAGCAATGGGCGCCCGGTCCACCCGGCAGTGGCCCGGCGCTGGCGGCGCTGGAGGACTATGCCTTTGCCAACCGTGACGAGGCCACCCGCAAGGGCATCCGCACCGATGCCTTGCTGGTGATCCGTGACGGTCAACTGGTCTATGAGCGCTACGCCGGCGGCACCACGGCCGACACCCCGCACCTGACCTGGTCGGTCAGCAAAAGCCTGATGGCCGCCGTGCTGGGCGTGGCCTATGGCGAAGGTCGGTTCTCCTTGCAGGACCCGGTGGCGAAGTTCTTGCCTGCCTTGATGCCTCATCCCGGGATCAGTTTCGCCGATCTGCTGCACTGGGCCTCAGGGTTGGACTGGCAGGAAGACTATGAGTACGCCCCCTTGAACTCATCGGTGGTGGCCATGCTGTATACCCGTGGGCATACCGATATGGCGGGCTTCACCGCCGCACACCCGGCATTCGGCGCACCCGGGCAATACTTTCGTTATTCCAGCGGCGACAGCAACCTGTTGTCTGCGGCGCTGAAAAACATCCTCGGTGCGCAGCGTTACGCCGACTATCCCTGGACCGCGCTGTTCGAACCCCTGGGCATTCGCAGCGCCGTGTGGGAGCGCGACGCCACGGGCACCTTTGTCGCGTCCTCCTACGCCTACATGACTGCCCGCGACTTGGCGCGCATCGGTCTGCTGATGCAGCGCCAGGGTCGTTGGGGCGAGCGCCAGTTGCTGCCTGCCGATTGGGTCGCGTTCAATCTCCAGCCCTTCGCCCACTACCAGGCTAATCAGGATGCCGCTGTGCCGGGCGGTCATTGGTGGCTCAATCGCCCGGTGGATGGCGCGCCGCGGCCCTGGCCCGATGCACCGCCAGACAGCTTCGCCGCCTTGGGCCACTGGGGGCAGGCGCTGTACGTGCTGCCTGGCGAGAAGCTGGTGATCGTGCGGTATGCCGATGATCGTGATGGCAGTTACCGTCACAACGAACTGCTCAAGCGCGTCCAGGCCGCGTTCCCACCGCAGGTGCTGCCATGACCGGTGATTTTGTGCGGCGCCGTCCGCTACTCAGCCTGCTGCTGGGGTTGCTGGTCCTGATGTTGCTCCTGTTGCTGGGTTGGGGCTGGCAGCAGCGGGTTGCCTTGTCGGCGTTCCCCGACATCCTCAGCGCCTACACTGCCAAGGAGTATTGTTCCTGTCGCTACGTGGCCGGTCAGTCGGCGCCGTATTGCCAGGGGTACGTCAAGCAGTACCTGCCCATCAGCGATTTTGTCGATGACCCCGAGCACAAACGGGTCAAGGCCAGCGGCCTGGGACGCACCCATACCGCCAGTTGGCTGGGCGTGCGCGAGGGCTGTCGGCTGATTCCGTGATCTTCCAGGTTTGCAATCGGCACCGGGCCAGTTAAGGTTCGTTCAGGTTTATCGGCCCCACGAGTGTCTATGTTCAACCGCTCCCTCTATAAAGCAGTCGCGTTCTCGCTGCTGGCCGGCTGCGCCGCGTCAGCCCAGGCCAATTGGTACCTGGACGGCGAGTCCTCACGCCTGTCGTTTATCTCCACCAAAAACACCCATATCGCCGAGGTCCAGCGCTTTCTGGTGCTGCACGGCAAGGTCGATCCCAAGGGCCTGGCGCAAGTCGAAGTCGAGTTGGACTCGGTCAACAGCGGCGTGCCGCTGCGCGATGAGCGCATGCGCAAGGAGCTGTTCGAGATCGAGGCGTTTCCCGAAGCGTTGATTACCACCCAGATCGATCTACGGCCGATCAACGACCTGGCCCCCGGCGCGCAGTTGGAGTTGCGCCTGCCATTGACCGTCAGCCTGCACGGCAAGCAGCACAGCTACGACGCCGAGCTGCTGGCAACCCGCCTGGATGATCGGCGGTTCCAGGTGGTGACCCTGGAACCGGTGGTGATCAGTGCCGCGGATTTTGACCTGGTGCCGGGGCTGGAACGGCTGCGCAAGCTGGCCGACCTGTCGGCCATCAGTCTGTCGGTACCGGTGGGCGCGGTACTGATTTTCACGGCGCGCTGACATGGCCGGCGCGGTGTTCCCATGGCGTGACGGCAACCGCTTTGAATTGCTGGTCGACGGCCCGCAGTTCTTCCCGCGCATGCTGCAGGCGATTGCCAATGCCCGGGAGCAGGTCGAACTGGAACTCTACCTGGTGGAGGCGGGTGCCTGCGCCGAGGCAATGGTGCAAGCGCTGGTGCAGGCCGCCGAGCGCGGCGTGCGGGTGCGTTGCCTGTTCGATGACTATGGCAGCCTGGCTTTCACTCTCGGCCTACGGCGCCGGTTGAACGAGGCCGGTGTCGAGCTGCGCCTTTACAATCGCCTGAGCTGGCGGCGCTGGGTGCGCAACCTGTACCGCGACCACCGCAAGTTGCTGCTGGTCGACCAGGTGCTGGCGGTGGTCGGCGGCACCGGGGTCACGGATGAATTCTGGACGCCGGGTCACGACAGCAGCGAATGGCATGAGGTGATGGTGGAAATCAGCGGCCCGCTGGTGCACGACTGGCAGTCGCTGTTCGATCGCCAATGGCGTGCCAACCGCCACCGCCGCGCCTGGAAGCCGGCCTCGGACTTCGGTCTGCCGCGCCTGCCCCGGGTGCCGTCGATGGGTGAAGGGATGGGCCGGGTGGCCTATGCCGACGCCGGCCAGCACCGGGATATCCTGCAATCACTGTTCCGCGCCCTCAACAGCGGCCAGCGGCGCATCTGGCTGGCGACCCCGTATTTCTTGCCGACCTGGAAGATCCGCCGCTCCCTGCGCAAGGCCGCCGCCCGTGGCATCGATGTGCGCCTGCTGCTGACCGGGCCGCGCACTGACCACCCCTCAGTGCGGTATGCCGGGCATCGTTACTACCCGCGATTGCTCAAGGCCGGGGTAAAAATATTCGAGTACCAGCCGTGTTTCCTGCACCTGAAAATGGTCCTGGTGGATGACTGGGTGAGCATTGGCTCGTGCAACTTCGATCACTGGAACCTGCGGTTCAATCTGGAAGCCAACCTCGAGGCCCTCGATACCGGCCTGACCCAGGCGGTGGTGGCGAGTTTCGAGCGGGACTTCGGCCTGAGCCAACAGGTCAGTCTGGAGGAATGGCAACGCCGGCCGTTGTGGCGCCGGATCAAGCAGCGGGTGTGGGGATGGGTGGATCGGGTGGTGGTGAACCTGCTGGATCGGCGGGGCTGAAGCCCAACCTTGCAAACAGCCAAAACCACTGTGGGTATATGCCCTGTGGGAGCAGCTCGCTCCCACAGGGTAATGGTGTTGCCTCTGCGGTCAGAGCAACTCGAAGCTCTGCTGCGTCACCGCCTCGGAATCCAGGCCGATCTGCACGTTGAACTTGCCAGGTTCGGCTGCGTACTTGAGCTGGGTGTTGTAGAACTTCAGGTCGTCTTCTTCGATGCTGAAATGCACGACTTTCTGTTCGCCGGCCTTGAGCAGCACTTTCTGGAAGCCCTTGAGTTCCTTGATCGGGCGGATCATCGACCCGGTCTCGTCCTGGATGTACAGCTGCACTACGGTTTCACCATCACGCTTGCCGGTGTTCTTGACCGTCACACTGGCGTCGATCTTGCCGGTCTTGTTCAGCGTGGTCGACGACAGCGCCATTTCCGACAGGCTGAACTGGGTGTAGCTCAGGCCATAACCGAACGGGTAGAGCGGGCCGGTGGTGTCATCGAAGTACTGGGAGGTGTAGTTGCCAGGTTTGCCCGGCGTGAACGGGCGGCCGATGGTCAGGTGGTTGTAGTAGGTCGGAATCTGCCCCACCGAACGCGGGAAGCTGATCGGCAGCTTGCCGGACGGGTTGTAGTCGCCGAACAGTACATCGGCGATGGCGTTGCCGCCTTCGGTGCCGCTGAACCAGGTTTCGAGGATCGCGTCGGCTTGTTCGTTCTCTTCGAGAATGCTCAACGGCCGACCGTTCATCAGCACCAGCACCAACGGTTTGCCGGTGGCCTTGAGCGCCTTGATCAGCTCGCGTTGGTTGGCTGGCAGGTTGAGGTCGGTGCGGCTCGAGGACTCGTGGGACATGCCCCGGGACTCGCCCACGGCGGCAACGATCACATCGGCCTGCTGCGCGGCTTTCACCGCTTCGTCGATCAGTGCCTGCGCCGGGCGTGGGTCATCGACCACTTCCGGGGCATCGAAGTTGAGGAAGTTCAGGTAATCGACGACTTTCTTGTCCGAGGTGATGTTGGCGCCTCGGGCATAGTGCAGGGTGGCCCGGTCGCCGAGGGCGCGGGTCATGCCATCGAACAGCGTCACCGATTGCGCCGGACGCCCGGCGGCGGCCCAACTGCCCATCATGTCGATCGGCGCCTTGGCGAGCGGACCGACCAGGACGATCTTCGCGGTTTTCTTCAGCGGCAGGGTTTCGTTGTGGTTCTTCAGCAACACCAGGCTGCGGCGCGCCACGTCACGGGCTTCGGCACGGTGCAGGCGGCTTTCGGCATAGGTGTCGACCGGGTCATCCTCGGCCTTGCCGATGCGCAGGTACGGGTCGCGGAACAGGCCCATGTCGTACTTGGCGCCAAGCACTTCACGCACCGCGTTGTCGATGTCGCTCTGCTCGATCTCGCCGGCCTTCAGCAAGCCCGGCAGTTCCTTGCCATACAGGGTGTCGTTCATGCTCATGTCGATGCCGGCCTTGATTGCCAGCTTCGCTGCTTCGCGACCGTCACGGGCCACGCCGTGCTTGATCAGCTCGAAAATCGCCCCGTGGTCACTCACCGCCAGGCCCTTGAAACCCCACTCCTTGCGCAGCAGGTCCTGCATCAGCCACAGGTTGGCCGTGGCCGGAATGCCGTTGATCGAGTTCAGTGCCACCATCACCCCGCCCGCGCCGGCATCGATGGCCGCACGGTACGGTGGCAGGTAGTCCTGGTACATCTTCACCGGACTCATGTCGACGGTATTGTAGTCACGCCCGCCTTCGACCGCGCCGTACAGGGCGAAGTGCTTGACGCTGGCCATGATGTTGTCGGCGCCGATCAGGCCGGTGCCCTGGTAGGCCTTGACCATCACCTGGGCAATGCGCGACACCAGGTAGGTGTCTTCGCCGAACCCTTCGGAGGTGCGGCCCCAGCGAGGATCGCGGGAGATATCGACCATCGGCGCAAAGGTGATGTCGAGGCTGTCGGCGGCGGCTTCCTTGGCGGCAATGCGCCCGCTCAGGCCAATGGCGTCCATGTCCCAGCTCGAGGCCAGTGCCAGCGGGATCGGGAAAATCGTGCGGTGGCCGTGGATCACGTCATAGGCGAAGAACATCGGGATCTTCAGCCGGCTGCGCATGGCCGCGTCCTGCATCGGCCGGTTTTCCGGGCGAGTGATCGAGTTGAACGTGCCACCGATGTTCCCAGCGGCGATTTCCTTGCGGATCATCTCGCGCGGCATTTCCGGGCCGATGCTGATCAGGCGCAACTGGCCGATCTTTTCGTCCAGGGTCATCTGCTTCATCAGGTTGCTGACGAACGCGTCCTTGTTCTCAATGGGGGCAGGCTTGGTATCGGCCATTACCGAGTGACTGGCCAGGCCGATGGCCAGGCTCAGCAAACACAGCTTCTTCATGAATAGTTTTCTCAAACGCTAAAACGACGCTCAGCGAAACGCATCGGGTCAGCCAAAATTTAGGGAGCGACTATTGTTGAGTGGGTAAATGCAGCAAACTTCGAACTCTTTATTCGCGCTGGGCATCTTTTAGCCGATTGGCGAGATGCAATCCAGTGGCGGGGACAGATTAAGTCCCCAGGGGATCAATTGAAGGCTGCCGGTCTATTTCCATCAGGAGCAACACTGACATGAATGTACAACAGCACTCTCGCTCGGCCTGGCAAGTCACGGTTCTAATGCTGCTGACCACGGTTCTGGCCGGCTGCGGCATCAACACCATTCCTACCCTCGACGAGCAGGCCAAGGCGGCCTGGTCGCAAGTGCAGAACCAGTACCAGCGGCGCGCCGACCTGATCCCCAACCTGGTGGAAACGGTCAAGGGTTATGCCAAGCATGAACAGGACACCCTGACCGCAGTGATCGAGGCGCGGGCCAAGGCCACCTCGATCCAGGTCGACGCCAGCACCCTGGACAATCCGGAAAAACTCAAACAGTTCCAGCAAGCCCAGGATGGCTTGAGCAGTGCGCTCAGCCGTTTGATGGTGGTGTCCGAGCGCTACCCGGACCTCAAGGCCAACCAGAACTTCCTGGCCCTGCAGTCGCAACTTGAAGGCACCGAGAACCGTATCGCCGTGGCGCGTCGTGACTTTATCGCCGCCGTGCAGGCCTACAACACCGAGATCCGCACCTTCCCGGGTCGCCTGTGGCATAGCGTGATGTACAGCGACCTGCCGATCCGCCAGACCTTCGAGGCCACCAGCCCCGACGCCGATAAAGCACCGCAAGTGAAGTTCTGATCAGGCTTCAATGAGGTGTCGATGCGTTTATTACGGATAGGCCTGGCGCTGTGGCTCCTGGCATGTGTGACCACCGTCCAGGCAGCGCTGGCGTTTCCCGCGCTGACCGGGCGGGTGGTAGACACCGCCCAGATGATCGACCCGGTTGTGCGCGAGCAACTGACTCAACAGTTGCAGGCGCTGGAGCAGACCAGCGGCGACCAGATCGTGGTGGTCACCGTACCTGATCTGCAAGGCCTGCCCATTGAGGACTACGGTTATCAATTGGGCCGCCACTGGGGTATCGGCCAGAAGGGCAAGGACAATGGCGCGCTGCTGATCGTCGCCCGGGATGAGCGCAAATTGCGCATCGAAGTCGGCTATGGCCTGGAAGGCGTGCTGACCGACGCGCAGTCCTGGGTGATCATCAACCAGGTGATCGCGCCGGCATTCAAGACCGGCAACTACAGCAAAGGCATCAGCGACGGTGTCGCGGCGATGTTGCAGGTGGTGGGCGGTGACCCGCTGGCTGTACCGGCCCATGTGGCGGACGCCAATTTCGCCAAGGATAATCCGGCGTTCTCCATCGGCATGTTCGTGCTGCTGCTGATCGTGTTGTGGTTGTGCAACCGCATGGGGTTACCGGTGGGCGCGATTCTTCTGGCCATTCTCAGCAGCAGTGGACGTGGCGGCGGCGGAGGCGGCGGTGGCGGTGGCTTCAGAGGTGGCGGTGGTGGTTTCGGCGGCGGCGGGGCCTCGGGCGGCTGGTAATGACAATAACTAAAGAGCATCTGCAACCATGGCATTACTGAACGCACACGAACAACGCCAGGTCGCCGAAGCGATCGCCAAGGTCGAGCAACAGACCGACGCGGAGCTGGTGACCGTGCTGGCGGCCCGGGCCGACGACTACGCCTACATCCCTTTGCTGTGGGCCAGCCTCTTGGCGTTGGTGGTGCCGGGGATCATTCATTACCTGTTCGGCTGGATGAGCATGTACACCTTGCTGCTGGCGCAGTGGGCGACCTTCATTGTGTTGTGCCTGCTGTTTCGCCTGCCGAAGATCACCACCCGGCTGATTCCGCGTTCCGTGCGGCACTGGCGAGCGTCGAATCTGGCGCGTCGGCAGTTCCTGGAGCAGAACCTGCACCACACGGTGGGCAGTACCGGAGTGCTGATTTTTGTCAGTGAAGCGGAGCGTTACGTAGAAATCCTGGTGGACGACGGCATCTCCAAGCGGCTGGACGACAGCTGTTGGGATGCCATCGTCAAGGCCTTCACCCAGCAGGTGAAACAGGGGCAGACATTGGCCGGGTTTATTGCCTGCATTGAAGCCTGCGGGGAGTTGCTCAAGGTGCATGTGCCGCTGACGCAAACCCGCAATGAGTTACCGAATCGGTTGGTGGTACTCGATTAGATGAAACATCCATAGCCGCTGGCGTTCGACAGCGGCTATAACGACCGTTGATCAAATAACTCCGTGCCCTCAAGCCCCATCCCCCCTAAAATGCCCGGCATTCCCTGCCCGAGGCGTTTTTGTTCATGTCTGTCACCGCTAAACCTGTCAGTCCCGCGCCGGATCACCATGCACAGTTTCTTGAGCTGCTGACTGCCAGCCTTGAGCAAAACGCCTTTATCAAGCTGGTGCTGGCCAAGTACGTCGGCGGTGAAGCGGACCTGCAACGGCTGATCATCAAGCCGACGACAGTCAAGGATCAGCCCTGCCTGTCCTTCGTCTACCGCTACAAGACTCGAGACATCACCAAGAACTTCTCCCTGGCCGATGGCGTGGCGGCGATTGCCGAGCTGTTGCCGGTGTCGTTCAAGAATGCGCACTTGCTCTCGGTGACCGACGAAGCCCAGCTGGAATACAGCAAGAAGAACAAAAGTTCGCTGTTCAAGAGCAAACCGCAGCAATTGCGCGAGGCCCCGTCCACCGAACACAACCGCGAGAAACAGCGCTTCCTCGACTTGAGCCGCCCGTTTCTCGCCGACCTGGGCGTGACCAATGCCAGGCACGAGCTGATTCCGGCGATGTCGCGCAAGTGGAAGCAGATCAACAAGTTCATCGAGGTCTTCAGCCATGCCCTGACCTCCTCGCCACTGGCGCTGGACAAGCCGGTACGCGTGGCGGATTTCGGTTCGGGCAAGGGCTACCTGACGTTTGCCATTCACGATTACCTGCGCAACACCCTCAAGGCCGAGGGCGAAGTCACCGGTGTCGAGCTGCGCGAGGAAATGGTCAACCTGTGCAACGCCGCGGCGGCCAAGCTGCAGCACCCGGGGTTGGTGTTCAAGTGCGGCGACGTGCGCAGTGTGGCGCCGAGTGAGCTGGACGTGATGATTGCCCTGCACGCCTGCGACATCGCCACCGACTACGCGATTCACACCGGCATCCGTTCCGGGGCGTCGATCATCATGTGCTCGCCGTGCTGCCACAAACAGATTCGCCTGCAGATCCAGAGCCCGGCGCTGCTCAAGCCGATGCTGCAATATGGCCTGCACCTGGGCCAGCAGGCGGAAATGGTCACCGACAGCTTGCGCGCGTTGTTCCTCGAAGCCTGCGGCTATGAGACCAAGGTGTTCGAATTCATCTCACTGGACCACACCAACAAGAACAAGATGATCCTCGCGGTCAAGCGCGCCGAACCGGTGGCCCCGGCCCAGCTGCTGCAAAAGATCGACGAACTCAAGGCGTTCTACCACATCAGCGAACATTGCCTGGAAACCTTGCTGCGGGCTGATGGTTACCTGTGATCGCGGTCTTGCGGCCTAGCATCACCGTGACGATCACCCCGGCGGCAAACAGCCAGGTAATGGGCTCGATGTGCTCACCAAAAAACAGCGCTGAAAAGGCGATGGTGAAGAAGATCTGCAGCAACTGGATCTGACTGACCCGGGCAATCCCGCCCATGGCCAATCCGGCGTACCAGGCAAAAAAGCCCAGGAACTGCGAGAACAGCGAGACGTAGCCAAAGGCCCACCAGGTCCTGGCGCTGATCGCGCCTTGATGCTGCAAGGCCAGGTACAGCACCGGACCGATCAACAGCGGCGTCGACAGCACCAGGGCCCAGCAGATCACCTGCCAACCGCCCATCTCCTTGGCCAGTCGGCCGCCCTCGGCGTACCCCAGGCCGCCCACGGCAATGGCCCCGATCATCAGCAAGTCGCCCGCCTGAATACTGCCAGCGCCGCTGATCAGCGCGTAGCCCAGCACCAGCGCACTGCCCAGGGCGGCGCAAGCCCAGAAGGCTTTGGAGGGTCGCTCGTGGGACAACCACGCCGCGTACAGCGCCACGCACAGCGGTTGCAGGCCATTGACCAGCGCTCCGTGGGACGCCGGCAAGGTTTGCATGGCCCAGGCCGAGAGCACCGGAAAACCGAGGATAACCCCGGCGATCACCAGGCTCAGGCCCTTGACCTGCTGCCAGGTTGGCCAACGCTCTCGACGCCAGAGCAGCAGCGCCGCGGCTGGAATGGCGGCGAACAGGGCACGGCCCAGGCCGTTGAGCAAGGGGTGCAGCTCTTGCACCACGATCCGGGTGAAGGGCAGGGTCAGGCTGAAGATGATGACGCCCAGCAGGCCCAGGGCCATGCCAGTGTTTTCGCGCGAGGACATAACGGCAACCAGGGTCGAAGGTGGCGGGAAGTGACTTCATCTAGCCACAAAGCCGGCCGAATGCGCTGTTACAGCTACGCACGGACTTATCCGTACAGTTGCATGCTGCGTAGTAGCGGGTTGTTACCCGGCCCCAAGGATTAGGACTACCTTGAATACTCCTTTCTGCCCACGTTGTACCCAGAGGAGTCCTCCCCATGGCTGCGAAAAAGATCCTGCTGCTGGTTGGCGATTACGTCGAAGACTACGAAGTGATGGTGCCGTTCCAGGCCTTGCTGATGGTCGGCCACACGGTGCATGCGGTATGCCCCGACAAGACCGCCGGGCAGACCGTGCGCACGGCGATTCATGACTTTGAAGGCGACCAGACCTACAGTGAAAAACCCGGTCACCTGTTCGCCCTGAACTTCGACTTCGCCCAGGTCGAGGCCGCCGACTACGACGCTCTGCTGGTTCCAGGCGGACGTGCGCCGGAGTACCTGCGCCTGAATGAAAAAGTCCTGCAGTTGGTACGCGACTTCGACCAGGCCGGCAAGCCGATTGCCGCAGTCTGCCATGGCGCGCAGTTGTTGGCGGCGGCGGGCATCCTCGAAGGGCGTGAATGCAGCGCCTACCCGGCTTGCGCCCCGGAAGTACGTCTGGCCGGTGGCACGTTCATCGATATCCCCGTGACGCAGGGCCACGTTCAAGGCAATCTGGCCACGGCGCCTGCCTGGCCGGCACACCCAAGCTGGCTGGCCGGGTTCCTCGGCCTGCTGGGCACGACCATCACCTTGTAAGCGGAGGCCTGTCCATGTGCGAGCTGTACGTCAAAGCCGACCCGATTTTGTACGAGTCACGCTCGCGCTCGCTGCGCATCTGTGGGGTGGTCACGACCCTGCGCCTGGAGAACCAGTTCTGGGACATCCTCAGCGAAATCGCCGAGGTCGACGGCATGACCACCAACCAGTTGATCGCCAAGCTCTATGAAGAAGTGATGGATTACCGCGGCGAAGTGGTGAACTTCGCCTCGTTCCTGCGGGTCAGTTGCACCCGTTACCTGAGCCAGCGGCGCAGCGGCTCGCCGGAGTTATCGGTGGTACGCGCGGTGGTGAAGTAGGGCGGTGTGGTCTTTACTCTGAAGCGCGTAATCTTTTAATCGCCAAGGAGCACGAGCATGTCTGGATGGTACGAATTGAGTAAAAGCAGCAATGGCCAGTTCCGCTTTGTGCTGAAAGCGGCCAATGCCGAAACCATTCTCACCAGCGAGCTGTACACCACCCGAGCGGCCGCCGAGGGTGGCATTGCCTCGGTCCAGAGCAATAGCCCGCTGGATGAGCGCTACGAGAAAAAGTCCACCAAGGACGGCCATCCTTACTTCAACCTCAAGGCTGCCAACCATCAGGTCATCGGCAGCAGCGAGGCCTATTCCTCGGAGGCGGCGCGGGACAAAGGCATCGCCAGCGTCAAGACCAATGGCCCGACCACGGTCATCAAGGACAAGACCCTGCCGGTGCTGTGAAACCTGTGTAGGCGCTGGCAAGCCAGCGCCTACACATTTGCGCTCTGTCAGCGCAGCGTATCGATCAACCCCTGCAACTGACTGCACCCCGCCTCAGCCAATGGGAACACCGGCAGGCGCGGGTCGCCCGCTTCCAGGCCGGTCATGCGCAGGCCGGCCTTGATGGTCGCCGGCAGTCCGCCCTTGAGGATGAAGTCCAGCAGTGGCAGTTGGCGATAGAACAATTGCCGCGCTTGGTCCAGGTCATTGGCCAGCACCGCCTGATACAGCGCGCCGTTGAGTTGCGGGATCAGGTTTGGCGCCGCCGTGCACCAGCCTTTGGCTCCGGCGGCAAACGCCTCCAGCGCCAGCGGATTGCAACCGTTGTAGAACGGCACCTGGCCTTCACCCAGTATTTGCAGCTTGTGCATGCGCTGAATATCGCCGGTGCTTTCCTTGACCATGGTCACGTTGGCCACGGCATGGAAGATCCGCAGGATCAACTCCACGGACATGTCGGTGCCGCTGGTGGCCGGGTTGTTGTAGAGCATGATCGGCACGCCGATGCTGTCGCCAATGGCGCGGTAGTGGGCAAGGATTTCCGCTTCGCTGAGTTTCCAGTACGACGCCGGCAACACCATCACCACGTCGGCGCCGTGGGCCTCGGCAAACCGCGCGCGGCGCACGGCCTTGGCGGTGGTCAGGTCGGAGACGCTGACCACGGTCGGCACGCGCTTGGCCACATGCTGGATGCTGAACTCACTGACCTGATCCCACTCTGCGTCGCTCAGGTAAGCACCTTCGCCGGTGCTGCCGAGCGGGGCGATCGCGTGGACACCGCCGTCGATCAGGCGGTCGATGGAACGCCCCAGGGCAGGCAGGTCGACCGCTTCGCCGTTGGCGGTGAAGGGGGTGATGGTGTAGCCGATGATGCCGTGAATGTTCGGGCTGGACATGCTGTCTCTCCAATTAGGCAAAAAAGTCGCTTCAGTTCAGGCAATCGGCGTGTTGGCGCAGGTTCTGCCGAGCGTAGTAGTTGAACGCAGCGCCGTGGCGCTTGGGTTTGGAGATCCAGTCATGGGCCTCGCGGCCGAGTGCCGGCAGGATTGGCTTGAGCGTACCGGCGGCCATCGCCAGCAACTGCAGTTTGGCCGCACGTTCGATCAATTGAGCGATCACGCAGGCTTCCTCGATGTTGCGCCCGGTCGACAACTGGCCGTGGTGGGACAGCAGGATGGCGCGCTTGTCGCCCAGGGCCCCGGCGATGATTTCGCCTTCTTCGTTACCCACCGGTACCCCCGGCCAGGCTTCGAGAAACGCGCAGTCTTCGTACAGCGGGCAGAGGTCCATGTGGGAAATTTCCAACGGCACCTCGAGCATCGACAGCGCCGCGACGTGAGTCGGGTGGGTGTGGATGATGCAGTTCACATCCGGCCGGGCACGGTATACCCAACTGTGGAAACGATTGGCCGGATTGGCCATGCCGTGGCCTTCCAGGACTTCCAGGTCTTCGTTGACCAGCAGCAGATTGCTCGCGGTGATTTCGTCGAAACCCAGGCCCAGTTGCTGGGTGTAATAGGTGCCCGGCTGCGGGCCGCGGGCGGTGATTTGCCCCGCCAGGCCGGAATCGTGGCCGTTCTCGAACAGGATGCGGCAGGTCAGTGCCAGCTTTTGCCGGTCAGTCCACGTATTATCCGCCAGGCTGCTTTGCATCTGCGTCAGCGCCTGCTTGATGAGTTGGTCTTTGGGTAGTGCTAATGTCTTGGCCATATCGGTGTCCCTGTAAAGCTCAATGGACGTCGGATGTGGTTCTCCCGCTGCTCGCAAGGTCGTCGGGGGTAATCACATGACACTTAAGAGCCTATATGACACTTTGTGTCATTGGCAAGGACTAATCGTTGCCTCCTTGATGGATTAACCGCTGCACATGTCTATCCGTTTGAAATTACTGCGAAAAAAACTTGGCGTGACGCTTGAGGCGCTGGCCGAGAAATCCGGCATGACCAAGAGCTATCTGTCGAAAGTCGAGCGCGGCCTCAACACGCCGTCGATCGCGGCCGCGCTGAAACTGGCCAAGGCGCTGAACGTCAAGGTCGAGGAGCTGTTTGCCGAGGACGCTATCAGCCTGGACAGCTATAGCTTGGTGCGCGCCCACGAGCGCCAGTCGCTGGCCGCCAACGACCAGGCCCCCGGCTACGCGGTGTTGGCTCATCAGGTCAGCGAGCGCAGCCTGCTGCCGTTCATCATTTACCCGCCCAGGGAGTTCAGCGACAAGACCTTCAAGGAGCACCTGGGGGAGGAATTCCTGTTCGTCCACGAAGGCCAGGTCGAGGTCGATTTCATGAACGAGCGGGTGATCCTCGATCGCGGGGATGCGCTGCACTTCAACGCCCAGAAACCCCATCGCCTGCGCTCGGTGGGCGAGGTGCAGGCGCAGTTGCTGGTGGTGGTACACAGCAGCGAGGAATGAGTCGGCGCCAGAGCATCGTGAGCAAGGTCTACCGAAACCGCCCCTGTGGGAGCGAGCCGGCTCGCGATGCTTTCAGCCCAGGCCTAGACCTCGACCGGCACCGAAAGACTCGAACTGCCCAGGGCATGGGTCTTGGAATCAAAAAAGCGCAGTGCCACCCCGGTGTCTGCAAACAGCTTTGCGTAGTGGCGCTTCTGGCTCTGGATGAACGCCGCACTGCGCGGATAAATCGAGATCGCCAGGGTTTTTGGCTTGGCCTGGCACAGTGCATGGACCAGGTGCGCATCCTGCTTGCCGAGGCTGTGGCCGAAGATGCACAAGGCGTCGTGTTGCTGCAGCAACTGGTCGTAGCAGAACGACAGGTAGTCCGAGCTGCGGATGGTCTTGAGCTTGTCTTCGCTGCTGCCTTCGTTGACGAACAACGGCACGTCGTCCAGGGTCTTGAGCGTGTTGTTGATGGCGAAACTGCCCAGCAGCGTGCCCTCGGTGGAGGTCAGCTTGCGGGCGGTGCCGTCCTGGTTGCGCACCAGGTGCAGGCCACCGTGCAGGTACAGCAGGCGGGTTTTTTCGGTGGCGCTGGCGCTCAGCTCGAAGCGCGGTTCGCTGCCCTGGAACAGGTCGTCGATGGCCGTGCCCTGGTGCTGGACCGCCCAGTAGTTGAGCAGGTCGTAGTTACTGGTGAAGACCGTCCGATAACGGCCCAGCTCCTGGCTGATGCTCGCCAGGCTGGTGGCTTGCACCAGGCGCCAGGGGATGTGCACCGCGTGTACGGTGTTGATCAACGCTTCCTTGATCGCATAGTAGCGATTGCGTGGTGCCGCCGAGCTTACCGCCAAGGCCTTGTTGACCCGGCTGGTGGTTTTCAGGGCGCTGAGCACCTGCTCGAAACTGCGGGTGTGCAGGGCGTCGAACACGCTCAGCTCGGACTGGCTCAAGGGTTTTTCTTCGACACTGCGGGCGTTCTCGAACAGCGAGTCGTAGCCAAAGTCATCCCACACCGCGCGGCTGGCGCCGTTACCCACCAGCAGGGCGCTGAACGGGGTGGTTGCGCGCAACGCGTTCCAGTCTTCTAAGTGGGCATCAACATCCTGGAAATCGCTCATTGCGTCAGTCATCTCAAACAGGTGGGGTACAGGGCGCAGACTTTATCACGACCGGCTGTTGAGCCAGATCAAGATGCACGCGGCGCGATGGGGTGATCCTTGGGTTATCCGCCGACGCCAAGGGTCGGTTCGGCCCCATTGCAGAGGACTCGCCATGACCAGCACATTCTTCATTCCTGCCGTCAACATCATGGGCATCGGCTGTCTCGACGAAGCCATGGACGCCATCGGTAAATACGGCTTTGCCAAGGCGTTGATTGTCACGGACAGCGGGTTGGCCAAGGCCGGCGTGGCGGCAATGATCGCGGAAAAACTGGCGCTGCAGGACATCGAGTCGGTGATTTTTGACGGGGCCAAGCCCAACCCCAGCATCGCCAACGTGCAAGCCGGCCTGGTGCTGTTGCAGCGCAGCGGGTGTGATTTTGTGGTGTCCCTGGGCGGTGGTTCGCCCCATGACTGCGCCAAGGGCATCGCCCTGTGCGCCACCAATGGCGGGCAGATTGGCGACTACGAAGGCGTCGATCAGTCGCCCAAGCCGCAACTGCCGCTGATTGCGATCAACACCACGGCCGGTACTGCCAGCGAGATGACCCGCTTCTGCATCATTACCGACGAAGCGCGGCACGTGAAAATGGCCATCGTCGACCGCAACGTCACGCCGCTGTTGTCGGTCAACGATCCGGCCTTGATGGTGGCCATGCCCAAGTCGCTGACCGCCGCCACCGGCATGGATGCGCTGACGCATGCAATCGAGGCCTACGTCTCCACCGCTGCCAACCCAATCACCGACGCCTGCGCCCTGAAAGCCATCGAGCTGATCAGCCTCAACCTGCGCGTGGCGGTGCGTGATGGCAGTGACCTGCTGGCCCGGGAAAACATGGCCTATGCGCAGTTCCTGGCCGGCATGGCGTTCAACAACGCGTCCCTGGGGTTTGTGCATGCCATGGCGCATCAGTTGGGTGGTTTCTACGACTTGCCCCACGGCGTGTGCAATGCGGTGCTGCTGCCCCATGTGCAAAGCTTCAACGCCAAGGTCTGTGCCGAACGCCTGACAGTAGTGGCGCAGGCGCTGGGCGTGGACATCCAGGGGTGCAGCCCGGAGGAGGGGGCCGAGGCGGCGATCGCGGCGATCCGCACGCTGGCCGCGGACGTGGAAATTCCCGCCGGTTTGCGTGACCTCGGAGCCAAGCTGCAGGACATCCCGATCCTCGCCGCCAACGCCCTCAAGGATGCCTGTGGCCTGACCAACCCGCGGGCGGCAGACCAGCAGCAGATCGAGGAGATCTTTCGTAACGCGTTCTGATCCCGCGCGCCCTTAGCCGGAAGTCACCAGGGACCGGCCCGGGGTGGCGCTGAATTGAATCAACGCGACCCCGGCGATCAACAGCACGGCACCGAGCAGGCGCGGTAACGTCAGGTGCCGCTCCACCAGCCCGAACAGCCCGAAGTGGTCGAGCACCAGCGATGCCACTACCTGCCCGGCCAGGGCCAGGGCGATAAAGCCTGAGGCGCCGAGCTTGGGCAGCAGCATCAGGGCCAGGGCGATAAAACACACGCCAAAGGCGCCCCCGGCCCACATCCACAGCGGCGCCTTGCTGATAAACCCCAGCGACGGCAATGGCAGGCGCAGGCTGATAATCACCGGCAGCAATACCAGCACACTCACCAGCAGCGAGGCGAGGGTGGCCCACAACGGGTGGCCGAGGCCGCGACTCAGGTTGGCGTTGATTGCGCTCTGAAAGGGCACCACGGCGCCGGCGACTACGGCCAGCACCGACAAACCGGCCCACTGCAAGGTACTCATAAGTCTCTCTCCAAGAGGTTTTACTGGACTCTAGGTCATTCGTCGCGCAGATTGAAATTCCGATTAATCATCCAGAACATGCATCAGATGAATGATCTGCGCCGTATCGATTTGAACCTGCTGGTAATCCTCGACGCCTTGCTCAGCGAGCAGCACGTGACCCGCGCAGCCGAGCGCCTGCACCTCAGCCAACCGGCCGTCAGCCATGCCCTGGCGCGCCTGCGCGAGATGCTCGGCGATCCGCTGCTGGTGCGCGCCGGTGCCGGCCTGGTCGCCACTGCGCGCGCGCAGGAACTGATGGCGCCCCTGACTGAAGCACTGGCCAGTGTCCAGGCCTTGCTGGCGCCCAATACCTTTGACCCAGCCTCGGCCAAGCGCCGGTTCCGCCTGGCGATGTCCGACTACGGCGCGGCGATTGTCTTGCCCGGCTTGATCGCGCGCTTGCGCCAGGAGGCGCCGGGGATCGACCTGCAGATCAGCCACGCGAGCCGCGAAGGCATGCTGGAAGGCGTGCTCAACGGCGACATCGACCTGGCGGCCGGGGTCTTTCCCGAACTGCCCCATGAGCTGCGCTGCACGCCGCTGTTCGAAGAGCAGTTCGTGTGCCTGGTGGACGCCCGGCGTTTGCCGGCCAGTGGCGTGCTGGATTTACCGACTTACCTGGCCCGGCCCCACGTATTGCTGGAGATGCGCGGCAGCGGCACCCCGGAGATCGAGCGGGCGCTGACCGCCATTGGCCAGCGTCGCCACGTGGCAGTCAGCCTGCCGCACTGGAGCGTGGCCCCGCAGTTGATCGCCGGTACCGACCTGATTCTCACCGTGGCGGCCCGCGGCTTGCAGGGTGTCGATCAACCGCAGTTAAGCGTTGTGCCACCGCCATTTCCTATCCCCTCGTTCAACTTCGTCCTGGCCTGGCATGTGCGTCGGGGCGGTGACCAGGCGTTGAACTGGTTGAATCGGCAGATCGCTCAGGCGATAGTGCACGGCTGAGTTTTTCACTTCGATGGACACAAGGAACACGGAATGACCTTGAAATACCGCTGGCTGGGATGTGTGGCAATGAGTGGCGCGCTGGGCGCGACCCAGGCCTATGGCGCGTGCGCACAGCCGCCGCTGCCCGAGGGCGTGCCGGGGTACTCGGTGTGCAAGGACTGGCCGGCCTACGATGGCCAGACCATTACCGCGCTGTCGCAGATCGAGCCGGACCCGACCTTGAGCGATGCCCCCGATGGCACCGGCATGTACGACCTGAAACTGGCGGTGGTCTCCAACATCGATGGCAAGCCCCTGGCCCGTTACGCCCAGGCCTCGGTGTACAGCTCCGACGCCGTGCGCTTCGATGGCCTGAGCATCGACACCGCCCGCTACAAACTCACCTCCGACCTGCGCGCATTCGGCGTACGTGCCGGCTTCACCGGTTCATCGCGAGCCAATCCGTTCGAACAGGCGGTGCTGTCGCTGTACGTGCGCGAAGGCAACACCTTGCGTCCGGTGCTCGAGCAGTTGGTGATCGAATCCAGCAATGGTGAATGGGATACCAACTGCACCGGCGAATTCAGCCACACCAAACGTACCCTGGACTTGGCCAAGACCAGCAGCCACGGCTTCGCCGACCTGATTGTCAGATCGGTGACCACCGACACGCAGAGCAGCGTGGGCAAAGATGATTGCCAGTCCAAGGACGTCGTGGGCAATACGGTGTCGACGACTTTGCGTTACGACGGGCGCCAGTACGTGGTGCCCAAAGAGCTGCAGGGCGTGTAAGCCGGGCCAACGCCAGGCATGACCTGCAGTCATGCGGCTCTGCACATTTATGGTTACAGTCATCGCAAAACCTTGTGATACAAAAGCCCACCGCAGTCTGACGATAGGGCCTGGCAGCCCGACATGGAGCTTTACCGCATGACCTCATCTTTATTGCTGGCCGTCCTTGCCTCCGGTTTTATCTACGGCATCACCCCGGGCCCGGGCGTGCTCGCGGTGTTTGGCATTGGCGCAGCCCGCGGGCGGCGGGCCGGGGCGGGTTTTCTGTGTGGGCACCTGTTAGGGGATGTGGTCTGGTGCAGCACCGCATTGATTGCCATCGTCGGCGCGCGGGAAATTGGCAGCAGTGCCTTTGATGTGCTCGGCGTGCTCAGCGGCCTGTACCTGTTCTGGCTGGGCATGCGGGCGATCCGCAGCCGTCGCAGCAGCGGCGACGCACCTCAGGGCGCGGCGCGGCAACCGTTCTGGCACGGGATCATGTTTGGCCTGACCAACCCCAAGGCTTATCCGGTGGCGGTGGCGACCTTTACCGCCCTGTTGTCCAGTCGCGCCGAGTTGCTGCAGTGGTCGATGCTGCCCTGGTTGATCTTTCTGAGCTTCCTTGGTGGCGTTTTGGCATACGCTATTCTGATTGGCATTGTGGGCGCTCGTCGGGTGCGCACGTTGTATCAGCGCCATGAGCTGGCTATTACCCGGATTTGCGGGGTAATGTTCATCGGTTTCGCCATCAACGCCTTGCTGCACGCGGTGCCGGGGTTGCTGGCCAACAAGAGTTGAGGCTGCTTGCAGGGCTGCGGCAGCGGCTTGAGGCTAGCGCGGTGTAGCGCGCAGGCCAGGTCCATGGATAGCTACTCACGGCGGTATTTTTTGACAGTATCCATCCACGATGAGCACCGCAAACTCCGCGCCATTGGCCAGCTACATCGATCTGCTGCTCGACGTCGTCTGTGCCGTCGACGGACAGGGACGGTTCGTGTTTGTCAGCGCGTCCTGCGAACAAGTGTTCGGCTACACCCCGGATGAGCTGATTGGCCAGCCGATGATCGAAATGGTGCACCCGGCCGATCGCGAGCGGACCCTGGACGCCGCCCGGGAAATCATGCGCGGCAAACCCAACCCGAACTTCGAGAATCGCTACCTGCGCAAGGATGGCCAGGTGGTGCATATCCTCTGGTCGGCGCGCTGGTCCGAGGTCGACCAGTTGCGGATCGCCGTGGCCCGCGACATCACCGAACGTAAACAGGCCGAATCGCGCCAGGCTGCGCTCTATGCGATTTCCGAAGCGGCCCATGCCGCCGAGGACCTGCTGGCCTTGTTCAAGCGCATTCACCAACTGATCGGCGAATGGCTGCCGGCGCTGAATTTCTCGGTGGCGCTGTACGATGAGCACTGCGAGCAACTGAACTTCCCGTACCACGTCGACGATCACGAGCGTGATCCCGAGTTCAGCGTGACTGGCCGGCTGTGTGCCGAAGTGGTCCGTAGCGGGCAGCCGGTGCTGCTGACCCCCGACCAGCCGTTTGCCTTGCCGGGGCTGGCCGGGCTGATCGACGCGCAGGATTGCCCTTGCTGGCTGGGGGTGCCGCTCAATTCGCAACGGGGCACCATCGGGGCGCTGATCGTCAAGAGCATGCCTGGCGGCGAGCGCTACACCGAACGCGACAAGGAGCTGCTGCAATACGTCTGCGCCCAGGTGGCGGCAGCGATCGAGCGCCGGCAATTGCACAGTCGCCTGCAGTACATGGCGCAGCATGACTACCTGACTCGCCTGCCCAATCGCGAATTACTCCGAGAGCGCCTGAGCGCAGCCTTGCTCAAGGCCCGCCGGGACAACGGGCGCATGGCCCTGCTGTACGTGGACCTGGACCATTTCAAGCAGGTCAACGATACCTACGGCCACGGCATCGGCGACATGCTGCTGCAAGCCGTGGCCAATCGGCTGCAAGGTTGCGTGCGCGAGAGCGATACCGTCGCACGGATTGGTGGCGATGAGTTTGTGGTATTGCTCGACAGTATCCAGGCCGCAGAAGACGCGGCGCGGGTGGCACTGAAAATCCGCCAGGTGCTGGGCCAGCCCATCCGGCTGGACAGCCACAACCTGAGCATTCTGCCGAGCATTGGCGTGGCCTTGTACCCGGAGCACGGCCTCGAGGAAAAGCAGCTGTTCAAGCACGCCGATGAAGCCATGTATGCCGCCAAGCGCCTGAGTGGACGCCTGGACCGGGCGTGAGCCGGGGCACCACTCGTCGATGTTTGGACAGCTTTTTTAAACCTTTGCGCGCTTTGGCCTTCGAATGACAGGCGGGACGTACCGTTGCATTCATTTGTCTGTTCAAGGAGGGCGCGACCATGAAACCTGTGGCCAGCCGATTATCGACCATCAGCTTTGCCGTGTTGCTGAGCCTTGGCGCCAGCAGCGCTTTTGCCCAGTCGCCGGCCGACTTCATCAACGACGCCTCGGCCAAAGGCATGGCGGACATCGAAGCCAGCCGCCTGGCACACCAGAAGACCGAGTCCAAGGCGGTCAAGGACTACACCATCGTGGTGATCAACGACCGCACCACGGCCAACCAGCACCTGGCGAAAATCGCCAAGAAGCTCGACCTGCCCGTCGCCCCTCGGGAAGAGGTGATGAACAAGGCCAAGACCCTGATACCCGCCGTCGCGGATGGCGAGTCCTTCGACTCGGCCTATGCCGCCAGCCAGGTAAAAACCACCGAGCAGGCCATCGAGCAATTGCAGCAGGAGGCCCGGACCACCGACGTGCCCGAGCTCAAGGCATTCGCCGAAGAGACCCTGCCCAAGCTCGAACAACACCTGCAAATGGCCAGGGCCCTGCAAGCCAGTCGTTGACCGGCTTCAGCATTGATTCAAGTCCTGCTGCTGCCCGTCGGCAGCAGGCGTACCCTCTAGCACAATCGACTCACCTTCACCCAGGCTGCGGTACTGCTTTCTCAGGGCTTCGAGTTGCTTGAGATCGAGTGCTTCGAGGCCAAGCATGGCGTTTTGCGCATCTTTGGTCACCCGCAGCAATTCGTCGATCTTCAGGTGCAGGATGTCGGTGTCCCGGTTCTGCGTGTTCTGGATCAGGAACACCATCAGGAAGGTGATGATGGTGGTCGAGGTGTTGACGATCAATTGCCAGGTATCGTTGAAATCAAACAGCGGCCCGGTCAGCGCCCAGGCAACAATCAGCACAATGGCCAACAGGAACGTCCGCGGGCTCCCGGCCCACAACGCCAGCTTCTGTGACACCTTCGCGAATTTCATTGCCGTTTACCTTCTAAGGAATGGACCTGAAGTTCAGACCGCGACGGTGCGCAGGAATTGCTTTTGCCGACTCTGGTTCATTCCCTGCCGGGATCGCCTGCGGCTCTTCTTTCTTTGTGCCGGTTTGTGACTAGTATCAATGGCAATCAATTTGCCAGCATGTACAAACACGGATCTGAAACGGGGAAGAGGTCACTCATGGAATTTATCGAAAAGCTTTCAAGTCTCTCGGCCAAAGTCCGGCTGCAAGGCGCCACCATCCAGACAGAAGAAGCCACCAAAAATGCTTTCGTCATGCCATTTATCAGCACTGTCCTGGGGTACGACGTTTTCGATCCGTCCGAGGTGATCCCGGAATTTGTTTGTGATGTTGGCACAAAGAAGGGGGAGAAAATCGACTATGCGATCATGAAAGACGGCGAGGTCCAGATCCTCATCGAGTGCAAGAAAATCGGCGAGCCTCTGCACATCAATCATGCATCGCAACTGTTTCGCTATTTTCATGTCACGAGCGCGCGAATTTCGATTCTGACTAACGGCCAGGTCTATAAGTTTTTTACCGACTTGGACGCTCCCAACAAAATGGATGAAAAACCCTTCCTGGAACTCGATCTACTCGACATCGACGAGTATTCGGTTCCGGAACTGACAAAGCTGACCAAGTCAGCATTCGATGTTGATTCGATCATCAATGCAGCCGGTGAGCTGAAATACGTCAGTCAGATCAAAAAAGTCATTGCCGCGCAGGTCAGTAAACCCGACGACGATTTCGTCAAAGTGTTCGCCTCCCGGGTCTACGACGGAGTGATCACGCAAAAAGTCCGGGAGCAATTCCAGGAGTTGACCAGAAAGGCCGTTGTGCAATTTCTCAATGATCAAATCAATGATCGACTCAAGTCTGCAATGAGTGGGGCTATTCAGCCCAGCCTGCTGTCCCTGCCATCGGCAGGCTCAAGTCCTGATGTTATGGATGATCGCGATGAGTCAGATGACAAGGTGTTGACCACTCTGGAGGAGCTTGAGGGGTATCACATCGTCCGTGCAGTGGTGAGATCTGTCGTTGATGCCAAACGTATTGTGCAACGTGATACACAGAGCTACTTCGGCATCCTGTTGGACGACAATAACCGTAAGCCAATCTGCCGCCTGCACTTCAACCGCTCGCAGAAGTACATCGGTATCTTCGACGAAGAGAAAAACGAAACGCGGCATCCGATCAACTCGGTCGATGATATCTATGAGTATTCAGATCGCCTGAAAAAGACAGTTGGATACTACGAGTAACGTTAGTTCTGACGGTTGAGCCCTCAGCGCCGTGGGCTCAACTGCCAGTTAAAAAGCGCCTGTGTTGGTCAGTGCAGGCATTGAGGGAATGCCTGCCACCCAAGAGAGCCGGGTGGCTTTGCGCTTTTTCGCGATGCCAAGGACGACGATTTATCCTGAACACACGCCTCAGCGTTCCACTGCCACCAGCAACATCATCGGTCGCTCCCGTTCTTCGACGAGTGCCGGTTGCGCTTCCACCTGTTTCGCAGTGGGTCCCCATTCATTGACATGGGTGATCCGCAAGCCGGCGGCGATCAATTGGTTCAACAAGGTTCCCAGCGTGCGGTGCTGTTTGATCACGCCGTCGGCCAGCCAGTGGGTCACCCGTTCGCCTTCGCGCTGATAACTGTCCAGCGGCCAGCTCTTGCGGCCTTGGGCGTCGATGATCCAGCCGGGGTTGCGCGGGGCCATGAAGATCGGGTGCTCGATGGAAAATACCAAACGCCCGCCGGGCCGCAACGCGGCGTGCAGTTGGGTGAACAGGCCGGGCAGGTCCTTGATGTAGTGCAGGGCCAGGGAGCTGTAGGCCAGGTCGAAACTGTCGGCAGGAAGATCAAGGTGTTCGAGGTCCGCGTGGCGGTAGCTGATGTTGCCAGCATCGGTCGTTGTCCTGGCGCGTTCGAGCATCTTATGCGAGACATCCAGTCCCAGTACTTGTTGCGCACCTTGCTCGCTGGCCCAGCGGCAAAACCAGCCGTAGCCGCAGCCGAGGTCTACCACCTGCAAGTTTGCCATGGGCGGCAGCAAGGCTTGCAGCGCGGGCCATTCCGGCGCGGCGTCGAGGCCGCCGATGGAGCGCCCCAACTGGCTGTAGCCCTGGAAAAAACCAGGGTCGTCGTAGATGTTCTGAGTCATCGACACTTCTCCTCGATCAACCTGGGCAGGGGGCAGATGTTTCAACCCGTGACCGCGTCTTGACGCAGTCCCCACGCTCGTCGCTTACTGGCGCCCCACGAGCGAAACGCACAGTCTAGCGTGGCGCTCCCATCCTGATTGGTTATAGGAGTATGCGATGAGCTGGTCTGCCCAACAGTATGTGGCATTCGAAGATCAGCGCACCCGCCCGGCGCGTGACTTATTGGCCGCGATCCCCGCGATTGATGCACGTTCGGTGATCGACATCGGCTGCGGCCCGGGCAACTCCACCGAGTTGCTGGTACAGCGTTTTGCAGGTGCCGCGGTACGCGGTATCGACAGCTCCGCCGACATGATCGACGCCGCCCGCAAACGCCTGCCGGGCGTGCGTTTCGATACCAGCGATATTGGCACCTGGAACGAGCCCGGGCCGTTCGACGTGATCTTCGCCAACGCGGTGCTGCAGTGGTTGCCCGAGCATGCCACGCTGTTGCCCGCGCTGGTCGACAAGCTCACGGTGGGCGGCAGCCTGGCGATCCAGATGCCGGACAACCTCGAACAGCCGCCCCATCGCATGATGCGCGAAGTCGCGGCCAATGGCCCTTGGGCAGACAAGCTGGCTCCGGTCGCCGGGCAGCGCACGACCCTGGACGACGCCAATACCTATTACCAGATGCTGTGTACCTGCAGCGCACGGGTGGATGTGTGGCGCACCACCTACCATCACCCGCTGGCGGGCGGCCCGGCGGCGGTGGTCGAGTGGTTCAAGGGCAGTGGCCTGCGGCCGTTTCTGCAGCCACTGAACGAGGTGGAGCAAGCCCAATACCTGGCGCAGTACCTGGAAGCCATCGAACCCTACTTCCCGGTACTGGCCGACGGCTCGGTGCTATTGCCGTTCCCGCGACTGTTCATCGTCGCTACGCGCTAACGGGATCAAGCCTGCTGCAACACCTTCAACGCCGCCGAGGCCAGAAAGCCGGAGCGGCTTTTTTCTTCCGGGTGGTGCAGCACGTATTCGTCGATGCGAGTCAGCAGATAGGCGGGCAGGGTGATGTTGAGTTTTTGCGCCTTGCCCAGGTATTTGCTGACGTCGATGTCGACCAAGGCCCAGGTCACGCCGGCATATTGTGGGTTGCGCGCATGGTGGGTCACCCTGTTGGCTGGCGGAATCGCCGAACCGTCCTCGGCCAGGATCTCGAAGTGCCCCTCGATGGCTTCACGCGCCATGGCGATGGCATCGTCCAGGTCATCACCGGCCGAGAAGCACCCCGGAATATCCGGCACTTCCACGCCCCAGGCGTGCTGCTCATCGCCTTCTGAAATGGCAATTGGATAAAGCATGTTGATTGTCCTCTGGTTTTAGTGCGCCAACTCATGACAACAGGGCCTGTTGCAAGATGCTCACTGCCGTCTTGGTCAGCAGATCCTTCTTCGGGTGCGGAACCGTCACCAATCCAGGTTTGGTTGGATGTTTGAAATGATGGTGACTGCCCCGGACCCGCACCAGATACCAGCCGTCTGCAACGATTTGGCTGATCAAATATCGACTGTTCACATCACGTCCCTGTGCTGTGTAGGTGGTTACTATACCTACTGGATTGGTCTTATCAACACTATAACCACCAATTCGCATGGGTCAGGTGATGAGTGGTTGAGATCAGTGTAGGAACCGCTGTTGAAACGGGAAGGCACGTTACCGGCGAAAGTATTGCGCGATGGTGCAGGACGCTTTTGTGCGGGGCCCTACGGAATTGCAGGCATAAAAAAACCGGTCACTGTGGACCGGTTTTTTGTCGTCTCCCGTCAGGAAGCTACCTGGCGCAAGACTGAAATTAGTGGAGCGGGTGAAGGGAATCGAACCCTCGTTATCAGCTTGGGAAGCTGGAGTAATGCCATTATACGACACCCGCTCGGAACGGCTGACTTTGTACCAGATGTGGCGACGGATTTGAAGTTTTTCTTTGCTGGATCTGCATTTACGTAGTTTTTTACACGCAAGGCGCGGTCTGTCGCGGGCAAGCCTGCTCCTACAGGTAGAGGATTACCTAAGGTGGCGAGGCTGCTCGCGAGGACGCTGTTTCAAATGGCCAGTGCATGGTGGTCCTGGGTTACGTGGGAACGCGTCCGGCCTTCGTGGGGCGCCGGTTTCAGGAAGCCCAGCAGTACCTGGCGGCTGTCTCGGCAGGCGGCTTTGTGCTCCATGTCGAGAAAGTGCCCGGTGGCCTGGATGGTGCTGAAGGTGCTGTGTTGCACGTGGTTGCCAAACAACCGGGCATCGCTGGCGGCGGTGTACTCGTCCCATTCACCGTTCATGAACAGTACGGGCACATCGATCTGCTTGGCGGCCTTGAGGTAGCACAGGCGGTCGCTGTTGAGCACGTGGCTGATGTGAAAGTGCATCTGCCCGTATTCATGTTCGGCCAGGGTGCTGACGTGGCGGTAGTTGAAGCGCTTGAACAACGACGGCAAGTGCTTGCCGATGGTGTCGTTGACCAGGTGCCCGACGCGGTCGCGATCGAGGTTGCCGAGGTAGTCGACACCCCGTTCCAGGTAGTCGCGCATTGGTTCGTTGATCACTGGCGAGAACGAGCTGATCACGGCCTTTTCGATGCGTCGCGGGCGATGCGCGAGCGCGATCATCGTGGCGGCGCCACCCCACGAAAATGACATCACGTGCTCGGCGGCGAAGTGGTCGATCAGCTCCAGGAGGATCTGCCCCTCGACTTCCTTGGTGAGCATTTTCTCATGCTGGTTGTGGGCTTTTGACCGGCCCGCGTAGGGTTGGTCGTAGAGCACCACGTTGAACTGTGGATGGAGGTTTTTCACGGTCTGTGCAAACGACGCCGTGGTGGCCATCGAGCCGTTGACCAAAATGATGGTCTTCTCTGCGGCATCTGCGCGATAGAACTCCGTGTAGACCCGATACTGACCTTGTATGTCCAGCACAGCGATTTCTGGCCTCATGTCGTAAGACTCCTGGCAAGCGTGTAGGCGCGCAACTGAGTGTGCACGGGCTTTATGACAGGTAGGCATACGCCTGGAAGGTGAGGGCCCATGTCGATCCGTTAATGTCTGGTCGACGGGTGTTGTTATAGGCGGGCAGTCTGTCGGGAGAGGTGGAGACGGGAGGCGCTCAACCGACAAAAAGTTTCTTAGAGGTATGGTATGACTTGGCGGTCACATTTCGGCCGACGGTTTGATTCAAGCAGGGTGCTGGCTATCGCGCAAGTGCCGCTGGCGAATTGTTCGACAATGTCTGCCCGGCGGTCGCGCAATCAGATCAAGGCGATCTCGGCAGCGCTCAGTGGGCGGTATTCGCCCGGCTTCAAGCGGCTGTCCAGTGTCAACGGGCCCATCTGTTCGCGATGCAAACGCATGACCTTGTTGTCGAAGTGGCCGAACATCCGTTTCACCTGGTGGTAGCGGCCCTCGATGATGGCCAGGCGCGCAGCCCGGGGCGCCAGCAACTGCAGGTCGGCGGGTTGGGTGGTGAGGTCTTCGAAGGCGAAGTACAGGCCGCGGGCAAAGGTTTCGGCGTACTGGGGCGTAATCAATTGCTCGGTTTCGACGTAGTAGATCTTCGCCAGCTTGGTCTGTGGTTGGGTCAGGCGGCGTGACCAGCTGCCGTCGTTGGTGATCAGCATCAAGCCGGTGGTGTTGAAATCCAGGCGGCCGGCGATGTGCAGGTCGAGCTTGTCGGGTTCATGGATCAGGTCGAGGACGGTCGGGTGCTCGGGGTCACGGGTGGCACTGACGCAACCGGCGGGTTTGTGCAGCATGAAGTAGCGCGCGGCCTTGCCGGCTTGCAGCACCTCGTCGTCGCATTCGACGCGGCTGAACTCGCGCACCTCGGTGTGCGGGTCGCTGACGATCTGCCCGTCGACCTTGATCCGCCGCTCGACCAGCGCCAGGCGCACCTGTTGGCGGTTGAAACGCGGCAAGTTGCTGAGGAAACGGTCAACGCGCATGGGAGTCGGCAGGTCGGCAAGGGGCGCGCATCTTACGCGACACAGACGCCGTTTGCCTGCAGTTGTGCCTCGACCTGGGCGCAGCCGGGGCACAGGCACGACAGGTCGCGCAGTTCGGCGGGCAAGGCCGCCAGCACCGCCGGGTCGATGGTCACGGTGTAGCACCAGCAACTGTGCTGGGCGGTGCGCGGGTCGGCCAGGCTGCAAGCGTTGCTGGCGCCGCAGGCCGGGCATAGGTCGGGTTTATGCATAGCTGGAGTGAGGCATCTGGGTACAGGTCCGGTTGCGGCCAAGTTGTTTGGCTCGATACATCGCCTGGTCGGCGCGCGACAGCAGGTCGTGCAAGGTGTCATCCGCCTGCAGGGTGGTCAAGCCGATGCTCAGGGTAATTTGCAGGGATTTGCCTTCATAGCGGTAGTGCTTGTGCTCGATCATCTGGCGAATTTTCTCGGCGATCTTCAGGCCGGTGCTGGCGTCGGTGTCCTTGAGCAAGACGATGAACTCCTCGCCACCCCAGCGACAGACGATGTCGGACTGGCGCAGGCAGCTTTCCAGGTCACGGGCGAAACCGGCCAGAACCAGGTCGCCGGCGAGGTGACCATGGCTGTCGTTCAGGCGCTTGAAATGGTCCAGGTCCAGCAGCAAGGCGGTCAGCGGCTTGGGTTCGCGCTGGGCTTCCTGCATGGCTTGCGCTGCCAGCAGGTCGAAGCCGCGGCGGTTGGGCAGGCCGGTGAGGCTGTCGAGGGTGGCCTGGGCTTCGATGCGGCCCTGGAAACGCGTGATCACCCGATGGAGCAGGGCCAGCACGCTCAGGGTGACGATCAGGCAGATCAGCAGGTTCAGGTAGAGCGACTGGCGCACCTCGTGCAGGGCGCTGCCTTCACGTTTGTCGACGAACAGGTACCAGTTCAGTTCCGGGATAAACCGTACGTTGAGGAAATGCCCCTGGCCTTGGGTCATATATTCGTAGCTGCCGCTGTGGGGTTTGGGCAGCGTGGCCAGAAGATCGCGCATGCTGTCCAGCTCGCTCAGCGCCGTGCCGACCCGCGCGCCTTGCGGGCCGCCGTCGGCACCGGTGAGGACGATGCGACCCTCGGTGTCGACGAAATACACGCTGCGCTGGTAACGCTGCTGGTAGGTGTCGATCAGCTTGATCACGGCATCGACGGTCAGGCCGACGCCCGCCGCGCCAATGAAGTTGTCCTGGTAGTCGTAGACCTTGTAGTTGATGAAGAAGGTCAGGCTGTCCTGGTTGGCCATGTCCACGTCCACGTTGATCTCGTAGGGCGGGGCCATGTCGCGGACGCGGAAGTACCAGGTGTCGCGCGGTTCGCTAAGGCTGACTTTTTTCAGCACGCCCTTGGCCTGGTAGTAGGTCAGGCTGTTGTTGGAGACGAAGAAGGCGGTGTAGGCGCCGTAGTGGGTCATGACCTCGTTGAGGTAACGGGTCATTTGCCCGGGATCGCGCTCGCCGGCCACCACCCAGTCGCGCAGGAAGGTGTCGCGCGACATCATCGAGGAAATCAGGATTGGCCGGACCAGGTCTTTCTGGATCTCCGAGTAGACGGTGTCGGAGGTCAGCGGCAGTTCGGTGTTGACGATGCTGTCGCGAATCGAGGCGCGCGAGGCGTAGTAACTGAGCAGGGAAGTGGCCAGGAAGCCGGCACCCAGCAGGGCGATCAAGGTGAGGACCAACGAACGTTGCGAAAACAGCGCAGAGCGAAGCGGCATGACGAGTCCGTTGATCGATGTTCAGTCAGAGCATTCTAGTGGGACTTAGGGGAAATGACGCGGGCATTTGCGCCGTTACGCGGCTAGCCAGTCGACGAATGACATGTATCAATCTGTTGCCACTGCGCACCAGATTGCCAATTCGCTGTCAGATATCACGTCAGGCAGATTATTTGGCTGATGCCCGCCCGCGTCGCTGGTGTGGCTCTTTAGCGGTCCAGGAGGCCGCCATGTATCGCCGACTTGTTCTGATTACTTCGATGAGTTTGAGTCTTGCCGCGTGCGTTCCTTATTACGACGGAGGTTCCAGCTACTACCGTTCAGACATCTATTCTTCGCCGGCTCCGGTCTACTACGGGGGCGGTTCTTATTATTCCTACCCACGCAGTTACTACTCGCAGCCCTCGCGGTATTACCCTTCGGCACGTTATTACCAGGCGGCGCCGCGTTACTACCAACCTTCACCCCGTTATTACCAGGCCCCGTCCCGGGCCTACCGCCCAGCCCCCAGCCATGGCTGGGACGGTCATCGCAACCAGGGGTGGGGCAATAACTACGGCCAGAGCAACCAGCGCTGGGAACAGGGTGGGCGGGGCGGGCGCGATCACGCTGACCGGCGCGGCGATCGACGTGGTGATCGGCATGGCGAGCACAATGGTCGTGGTGAGCGCGGCGGGCGCAACCGTTAGATCCGGCAACCGGCAAGCGGCGCATCCAGCGCCGCTTTTTTGTGCCCGGGGATTCAGTAGTCCGACAGGTCCGCCAGCGGGTGCCGGCCTTCCCAGGCCTTGTGAAAGTGCGCATCGACCACCGCCTGGGGGATCGTATTGACGTCCGGCCAGTGCCAGCGAGGTTTGTGGTCCTTGTCGATCAGGCGCGCCCTGACACCCTCGCTGAACTCCGGATGGCGGCAGCAATTGAGGCTCAGGGTGTATTCCATCTGGAACACTGCGGCCAATGACAGGTGGCGGGCGCGCTGAATCTGCTCCCAGACCAGATGGGCGGTCAACGGGCAGCCGTCGTGCAGGTTTTTCGCGGCGCGGGCCAGCAGCAGGTCAGGGTGATCACGCAATAGGCTGATGGCGCGCCAGGCACAGCGCACATCGCTGACGTCCAGCAGCTCGTCGATCTGCTGGCGGCGCGGCAACCATTGCGCCTCGGGCATTTGCTCGATGGCTTCTTGCTGCAGGGCTTTGAACAGGCTGTTGAGTTGCATCGCGGTCTGCTCCTGCCAATTGAGTTGCAGCAGGCCTTCGATCAATTGCTCCTGCTGCTCATCGAGCAGGAAGCGGTCAGCCAGATCCAGGTCGAGGGCATCACGGGCGTTTATCTGGGCGCCGGTCAAACCAAGGAACAGACCCAGCTTGCCGGGCAGGCGCGAGAGGAACCAACTGGCGCCGACATCCGGGTACAGGCCGATACTGATCTCGGGCATGGCCAGGCGGCTGCTGGGGGTGACGATGCGGGTGCTCGCGCCCTGCAACAAGCCCATGCCACCGCCGAGCACATAACCATGGCCCCAGCAGATCAGCGGCTTGGGGTAGGTGTGCAGGCGGAAATCCAGGCGGTATTCCGCAGCGAAAAATTGCGCGGCCAGCGGCGGTACTTCGCCGGGTTGGGTGCGACAGGCCTGGGCCAGGCTGCGCACTTCGCCGCCGGCGCAAAATGCCTTGGTGCCGTTGCCGCGCAGCAGGACGCAGACCACCTGCGGTTCTTTGGCCCAGCTGTCCAATTGCTCGGTCAGGGCGCGGATCATCGGCAGGGACAGGGCATTGAGGGTGCTTTCGGCATCCAGGCTGGCGATGCCGATGCGTGCGCCATCTGTGCCGGTGAGTTCTTCGAAGTGCAGATTCATCGTGACCTCGATTGCGGATTCAAGGGTTCATTATGAGCGTTGTGCAGGAAAGTGCCGGATCTGCGTCAGATCAATTGACAAGCGTGACGGGCTTTCCTAGGGTTCGCCCCATTGTTTTTGCCGGATGTAACCATGACTGCTGACGACCGTATCAAACTCGAACCGAGCTGGAAGGAGGCACTGCGTGCCGAATTCGACCAGCCCTACATGGCAGAGTTGCGCAACTTCCTGCAGCAGGAACGTGCGGCAGGCAAGGAGATCTATCCACCCGGCCCGATGATTTTCAACGCGCTCAACTCCACGCCGTTGGACAAGGTCAAGGTGGTGATCCTCGGCCAGGACCCCTACCACGGGCCAGGCCAGGCCCATGGCCTGTGTTTCTCGGTGCAGCCGGGCGTGCCGGCGCCGCCGTCGCTGGTTAACATCTATAAGGAATTGAAACGCGACCTGAACATCGACATCCCCAGTCACGGCTGCCTGCAAAGCTGGGCCGACCAGGGCGTGCTGATGATCAACACCACCATGACCGTAGAGCGGGCCACTGCCAACGCCCATGCGGGCAAAGGCTGGCAGTTCTTTACTGACCGGATAATCGAAGTGGTGAGCGAGCATCAGCCCCACCTGGTGTTTCTGTTGTGGGGCGCCCATGCGCAGAGCAAACAGAAACTGATCGACGCCACCAAGCACCTGGTGTTGACCTCGGTGCACCCCTCGCCACTGTCTGCCTATCGCGGTTTCCTCGGCTGTGGGCACTTCAGTCGTACCAACAAGTACCTTGAGCAGAATGGCGAGACGCCGATCGAATGGCGATTGCCGCCAGTCTGACGCCATAACCCCGCGCGCCCGATCGGGCGCGACACGGTCTACTGCTCTGAATCCGGTTGCCGGTCCCAGTGCCGGAACAACGGTTCGGCCAGAAACAGCACGAACAGCAAGCGCATCACCTGCATCGCTGTCACCAGTGGCACCGACAGTTGCAGGGTTTCGGCGGTCAGGCTCATTTCAGCGATGCCGCCGGGCATCATGCCCAGGGTCAATGAGCGCAGGTCCAACTGGGTCAGGGCGCTCAGGCACAACGCGGCCAGGGTGGCGATCAGCATGGTCAGTGCCGTGCCGATCAGGGTGCGGCCCATGAAGGAGGGCGCGCGGCGGAAGAACTGCCGGTTGAAGTGACAGCCCAGGCCACTGCCGATCAGCCATTGACCGACCTGGCTGCCGCCATCGGGCAGGCCGATGTGCAGGTCCAGGCTGATACTCACGGCGGCACTCACCAGCAAGGGACCGAACAGCCACGGATTGGGTTGGCGCAAGCGCTGCCAGAGCCAGGCACACAGCGCGCCCGCCGGGAATAGCAGGGCCAGCCAACGCCAGTCGACGCTGGTCGGATGCAAGGCCGGCACGCCTTCGCCCAGCAGGTACTTGAAGGCGGCTGGCACACACAGCACCACCACCAGCACCCGCAGGCTTTGCCCGGCCGCCACTCGGCTCAGTACGGCGCCGTTGCGAGCGCCGAGGTTGACCATTTCACCGGAGCCGCCCGGCATGCTGGAGAAAAATGCGGTGGCGCGATCCTCGCCGGTGCGCCGCAGCAGCCAGACCCCGACCACGGCCGAAAGACTGGTCACCAGCGCGCCGAAGAAGATCAGCCCGAAATGACTCATGACCTGCTCCATCACCACGGGAGTGAAGTGCAGGCCAATGCCGATGCCGACGATCCACTGGCCGCACTTGCGTCCGCCCGGGATCTCGGCCAATTGCCAGGGGGTCAGGCAGCGTACCAGGATGATCGCCAGCAACGAGCCGACCATCCACGGCAGCGGCCAGCCGATCTGACTGGCGAGGTAACCGCCCAGCAGACCGACCAGCGGTGTTCCCCACCAGGTTTTCCAGGACCGGCGATCAGACATCGGCAATTGCGCGGCGGGCCACGGAGCGCTTGCGCCAGATGCGCAGGATCGGCACCAGCAGCATCAGCACGATCAGCGCCCACACGGTGTTGGTGATCCCGCTCGACCAGAGGATCTCCAGCGAACCGTTGGAAATCGACAGCGCACGACGCAGGTTCTGCTCCATCAGGCCGCCGAGGATGAAGCCCAGCAGGACGGGCGACAACGGGAAGTCCAACTTGCGCAGGATATAGCCGAAGATGCCGATGCCGATCATCAGGAACAGGTCGAAGGTGGTGGCGTGCACCGCGTAGACACCGATCGCGGTAATGATCGCGATCATGGGCACCAGCGCCCAGTTCGGCACGGCGAGGATGCGGGTGAAGATGCGGATCATCGGGATGTTGAGGATCACCAGCATGACGTTGGCGATGAACAGCGAGGCAATCAGGCCCCAGACGATGTCAGGCTGCTGCTGGAACAACAGCGGGCCGGGGGTGATGTTGTACAGCGACAGGGCGCCGATCATCACCGCCGTAGTGCCCGAGCCCGGGACCCCGAGGGTCAGCATCGGTACCAGGGCGCCACAGGCTTCGGCGCCAATCGCGGTTTCCGGTGCCGCCAGGCCGCGCTTGTCGCCCTGGCCGAATTTGCCGCCAGGACCGGCGATCTTTTTCTCGGTCATGTAGGCCACGGCGCTGGCGAGGGTTGCACCGGCACCCGGCAATACCCCCATGATGAAACCCAGAACACCACAGCGGATGTTCACCCAGAACACCGAGGCGGCTTCCTTGAAGTTGAACATCATGCGCCCGGTGGCCTTGAACGCTTCCTGGCCCCGGTGGGTTTTCTCCAGCAACAGCAGGATCTCGCTGATGGAGAACAGGCCCAGCACCAGCACCACGAATTGAATGCCGTCGGTGAGGTGGATGTTGTCCCCGGTGAAGCGGTACACGCCGCTGTTGGCGTCGATGCCGACCGTGGACAGGAACAGGCCGATCAGGGCCGCGATAAAGGTTTTCAGCGGCCGGTCGCCGGCCATGCCGCCCAGGCAGACAATCGCGAATACCATCAGTACGAAATATTCCGCTGGGCCGAAGGCGATTGCCCACTTGGCCAGTATCGGCGCAAACACCACCATGCCGCAGGTCGCAATGAACGCGCCGATGAACGAGCTCCAGGCCGACAACGACAAGGCCACCCCGGCCATGCCCTGGCGGGCCATCGGGTAGCCGTCGAGGGTGGTCATGACGGTTGAGGCTTCGCCGGGAATGTTCAGCAGGATCGAGCTGATCCGCCCGCCGTACTCGCATCCCAGGTATACCGCCGCCAACAGAATCAGCGCCGACTCCGGTGGCAGGCCCAGGGCGAAGGCGATGGGAATCAACAGGGCCACGCCGTTGATCGGACCCAGCCCCGGCAGCAGGCCGACGACGGTCCCGATCAAGGTTCCGCTCAACGCCGTGACCAGGTTGTAGGGCGTCAGGGCAACCCCAAAACCATGGCTCAAATAACCAAGAGTATCCATATCAGTTCTCCAGGACGTCGAGCAGGCCCAAGGGCAGCGGCACGTCCATGACTTTGTCGAACAACAGGTACAGACCCACGCTCAGCAGGCAGATGATCAGCGTGCCGGGCAGCCAGCGTCCGCCATACAGGCGCGCCATCGGGATACCCACCAGGATGCTGCTGAGGATGAACCCCAGGGGCTCGAAGAGCCCGGCGAACACCAGCAGCAACAGCACGCAGCGGCCGATCTTGCTCAGGGTCTCGCGGTCCAGTGGCGGGTCTTCTTCGCTGTGCTTGATCGGTGAGGGCCGGTACACCATGTAGATCAGGCCCAGCGCCATCAGCCCCAGCATCAGCAGGGGGAAGGCGCGTGGTCCGATTGGTTCGTAGGAAAAGGCCGCCTGGTAAGGCCAGGCCATAAGGATCAGGCACAGGCAGGCCAGCAACAGCACCGAAGCAAAAATGCGTTGTAACAGCATGACAAACTCCTGGGCCACGCCCCGATTGGTGTCAGGGGGTGGCCGTGAGAACGAGGCGATTACTGGATCAGGCCGAACTCTTTGGCCAGCAGCTTGTAGTCCGCTACCTGTTTCTTCACGTAGGTGTCCAGCTCGACCCCGGTCATGGCGAACGGGAACAGTTCACGCTGGTCACGCAGCTTGGCGAACTCTTCGGAAGCCAGCAGTTTGTCGAAGGCGTTTTTCCACCAGGCGTATTCGGCATCGCTGACCTTTGGCCCAAGGTAGAAGCCGCGCACCACCGGCCAGACGATGTCGTAGCCTTGCTCCTTGGCGGTAGGGATATCCTTCATTTCCGGCTCGTCCAGGCGCTCGTTGGCGAACACGGCGAGCAGGCGCATGTCACCGCTCTGGATGTGCGGCATGGAGTCGGAGATGTCGGTACTGCCGACCTGGATGTGACCACCGAGCAGGGCAGTGGCAATTTCGCCACCGCCTTCGAGTGCCACGTACCGCAGGTCACGAGGGTTGATCCCGGCAGCCTTGGCGATCAGGGCGGTTTGCATCCAGTCCTGGCTGCCCACGGTGCCGCCGGAACCTATTACCACTTTGCTCGGGTCTTTCTTCAGCGCCTGCACCAGGTCGTCGAGATTCTTGTAGGGCGAATCGTTTTTCACGGCGATGGCGCCATAGCTGGTGCCGACTGCCGCCAACCAACGCACGGCGTTTTCATCAAAACGGCCGAACTTGCCCTGGGCCAGGTTCAACAGCGAACCGCTGGACCAGGCCACCAGGGTCCCGGCATCGGCGGGGCGCTGGGCGACCACCGCGTTGTACGCCACGGCGCCGACACCGCCGGGCATGTAGGTCACGCGCATCGGCTTGGACAGCAGTTTTTCGTTGACCAGCGCGCTCTGCACCAGCTTGCAGGTCAGGTCGAAACCACCGCCGGGCGACGCCGGGGCAATGCATTCCGGACGCTTGGGCTCAGTGCTGTCGGCGGCGAGCAGGGGGGCGGTGACCAGCAGGCAACTGGCGGCGAGAGCAAGGTTACGCAGCGAAAAATTCATCGGTCGTCTCCACAGGAGTTGTTATTGGAGTGGCACGGTTGCGGCTTGAGTCCATTACCAGAGGGCAACGCTGTAGCTCACCAGCACCCGCACTTCATCAGCGTCGCGGGCCGAATAGTTCGAACGATAGGTGGCATTGCGCAGGCGCAGGGCGACGTCCTTGAGGGCGCCGCTTTGCACCACGTACTTGATCTCGGTGTTGCGTTCCCATTCCTTGCCGGTCTCGCCATTGTTGAGCTTGATGTTGTCACCGCTCAGGTAACGGCTCATGAAGCTCAGGCCGGGCACGCCCAGCTTGGCGAAGTCGTAATCGTAACGGGCCTGCCAGGAGCGTTCTTCGGCGCCGGCGAAGTCGTTGATCTGCACGAAGTTGACCAGGTAGGGATCGGAGCCGTCGACATAGGGGAAGGCGCTGTCGCCCGACATGTGCTGGTAACCGGCGCTGAATTTATGCCCGCTCAAGGCGTAGCTCAACAGGCCGTTGAGGGAGTTGTTGTCGATCTTGCCGCCGCGGGCCTGACCGGAATCGTCGCTGACCGCCAGGCGCAGGTCGGCGGCGAACGTCCCCGGACCTGCCGGTTGCGACGCCAGCAAACCGAGGAAGTGCTGGTTGTAGACCTCACCCAATTGAGCGAAGTGGTAGCTGCCGGTGATCTTGTCGGTGAACTTGTAGTCCAGGCCGCCGAAATCGAAATGGCTGCCAGCGACGGTGCCGGCGAAACGGCTGTTCTTGTTGTTCAGGGCGACGTCTTCGAAGTTGGTGCTGTCGCGGTCCTTGGCTTTGTCCAGGCGCCCGCCGGTGAAGGTCAGGTTCTTGATCTCCTTGGAAGTCAGCAGGCCGCCTTCGAAGGTCTGGGGCAGGATGCGTCCGTCGTTGGCCTTGAGGATCGGCAACTCGGGAATCAGGCTGCCGATCTTCAGCTCGGTGGCGGAGATCTTCACCTTGCCGGTGAGGCCTAGCTTGGAATATTCGTCGGCCGCGCGCCCGTCGTCATGGGTCGGCAACAGGCCAGTACCGGTACGGTCGGGGCTGGAGTCGAGCTTGATCCCGAGCATCCCCAGCGCGTCGACCCCGAACCCTACGGTGCCGTCGGTGTAACCCGACTCGAGGTTGAGCATGAAGCCCTGGGCCCACTCGTCACGCTTGGATTGCTGGGCGCTGGTGCCACTGCGAAAGTCGCGGTTGAAGTACATGTTGCGGGTTTCCAGGGTCGCGCTGCTGTCTTCGAAGAAGGCGGCATGACTGGCAGGCGTAAAGCCGGCTAGGGCGGCGGCACTGGCAAGGGCTGTGGTACCAAGGCGGGAAAAACGAACAGGCAGGTAAGCCTGGGGCTGCGTAGACAGCATCGTGAAGCACTCCATTTATTGTTCTTATTGGGGCGAAAACGCATCGGGGCGTTTTTCGTTCACTACTCTCAAGGACACGGCAGTCGAAACTGTCCGTGGCTGGACTCTAGCGGGCCAACCTTTCGCTAACCTTTCAGAATACTTTCACCGGTTACGGGCTTCACAGCGGCGGAGGCGGCTGTAAACTCCGCGCCGAAGAATGGCGTCGCCCATCCCCACCTGAGGTAAAGATCCATGCGCGTGCTTCTCGTCGAAGACCATCTGCAGCTGGCCGAAAGTGTCGCCCAGGCGCTCAAGAGCACAGGGCTGACCGTGGATGTGCTGCACGATGGGGTGGCGGCCGACCTGGCCTTGAGCAGCGAGGACTACGCGGTGGCGATCCTCGATGTGGGCCTGCCGCGCATGGACGGTTTTGAAGTACTGGCGCGCTTGCGCAGCCGTGGCAAAAACCTCCCGGTGCTGATGCTGACCGCCCGCAGCGACGTCAAGGATCGGGTCCATGGGCTCAACCTCGGTGCCGACGACTACCTGGCCAAACCCTTCGAATTGACCGAGCTTGAAGCGCGGGTCAAGGCTCTGCTGCGCCGCAGCGTGTTGGGTGGCGAACGCCAGCAGCGTTGCGGGGGGCTGGTGTATGACCTCGACACCCGGCGCTTCAGCCTCGGTGACGAACTGCTGACCCTGACCTCCCGCGAGCAGGCCGTGCTCGAGGCGCTGATTGCCCGTCCTGGCCGGGTGATGAGCAAGGAGCAATTGGCCTCCCAGGTGTTCGGTCTCGACGAGGAGGCCAGCCCCGACGCCATCGAAATCTACGTGCACCGCCTGCGCAAGAAACTCGACGGGCACTCAGTGGCCATCGTCACGTTCAGGGGGTTGGGCTACCTGTTGGAAAGCCGTGATGCATAAACCCAGGAGTCTGCGTTGGGGGTTGCTGGGCAACCTCGCGCTGTTGCTGGTGGTGCTGATGATCGCCAGCGGCCTGAGCGCCTACTGGAATGGCCGGGAAGCGGCCGACACCGCCTATGACCGGACCTTGCTGGCTTCGGCGCGGACCATCGCCGCCGGCCTGTCCCAGCGTGACGGCAGCCTCAGTGCCGATGTGCCGTACGTGGCGCTGGACACCTTCGCCTACGACAGTGCCGGGCGCATCTATTACCAGGTCAACGACATCCACCAGAAGCTGATTTCCGGTTACGAAAACCTCCCGGGCCCGCCGCCCGGCACCCCGCGCACCGACGACTATCCGGCGCTGGCACGCTTCTACAACGCCACTTACCTGGGCCAGAACGTGCGGGTCGTCAGCCTGCTCAAGGCAGTGAGCGAACCGAACATGAACGGCATGGCGGAAATTCGCGTGGCGGAAACCGACGAGGCGCGGGTCAGCATGGCCCGCAGCCTGATGGCCGATACCTTGCTGCGCCTGGGCATGCTCGCCGGAGGCGCCTTGCTCCTGGTGTGGTTTGCCGTGAGTGCCGCGTTGCGTCCGCTGGAGCGCTTGCGCACCGCGGTGGAAGAGCGCCAACCGGATGACTTGCGGCCGCTGCCGTTGGTCCAGGTACAGCGTGAATTGTGGCCTTTGGTGCGGGCCCTCAACCATTTCACCGAGCGCCTGCGCGGCCAGTTCGAGCGCCAGGCGCAATTCATTGCCGACGCCGCCCATGAGTTGCGCACTCCACTGGCGGCGCTCAAGGCGCGCCTTGAATTGGGCTTGCGCGCCACTGAGCCGCAGACCTGGCGCAGCACCCTGGAAAGCGCCGCCCAAGGCACCGATCGCCTGACGCACCTGGCCAATCAACTGCTGTCGCTGGCCCGGGTCGAGAATGGCGCGCGGGCGATTGCCGAGGGCGGGGCGCAGTTGCTCGACCTGAGCCAACTGGCACGCGAACTCGGCATGGCCATGGCACCTCTGGCCCATGCCCGGGGGGTTGCCCTGGCGCTGGAAGCTGACGAACCGGTGTGGTTGCGCGGTGAGCCGACACTGCTCAACGAGTTGCTGAGCAACCTGGTGGACAACGCCCTGGCCCACACGCCAGCAGGTGGCAACGTGATCTTGCGCGTCAGCGCGCCGGCAGTGCTGGAGGTTGAAGATGACGGGCCGGGGATTCCGCTGGAGGAGCGTGACCGGGTGTTCGAACGTTTCTACCGCCGCAACCAGCAAGTCGCAGGGTCTGGCCTGGGGTTGGCGATTGTCGGGGAAATCTGCCGCGCGCACCTGGCCCACATTACCCTGCACGACGGTGCACAGGCGGGGCTGAAGGTTCGGGTCAGTTTTATCGCGGGCTAAAAACAACTAAGCCCGGCCGAGGCCGGGCTGTGAGCAGAGATTCAGCACTTAGCTGAGGTTGGCCGACCCGGTGCGATCAAAGCCATCAGCAGCGAGGGTGGCGGAACCGGTGCGATCGAAGCCATCAGCAGCGAGAGTGGCGGACCCGGTGCGGTCGAAGCCATCAGCGGCGAGGGTGGCGGAACCGGTGCGGTCGAAGCCATCAGCGGCGAGGGTAGCGGAACCGGTGCGGTCGAAGCCATCAGCGGCGAGGGTAGCGGACCCGGTGCGATCAAAACCATCAGCGGCAATCGTGCGGTCATAACCGTCGGCGGCGAAGGTGTTGGCGGCCAGGACGGAGAGGGTCAGGGCGAGGATCAGTTGGGTTTTCATGGTGGTGACTCCGAGGTGTTGAGGATGTTGTGTGGGGTTGAAGCTGATACTACTCGGATGAATTTGATTAAAAAGCGCAAATAAATGCTCAAATAAATCGAATTATTAGATGTGATGGCCTTCAGGCCTATTCAAGCAATGCAGGCGGTAGAGGGTGGGGCTGCAGGCTCCAGATCTGGTGCGGCGGGCGTTTTTGCCGCAAGAACGATTTCCTGCGGCCGATGTTCGAAAGCACTTTTAAGTGCGGGGTGGATCAGCCGTTAGAGCAACCATTGCCCATGACGCTGTAACGCAGGATATGCCGTTGACCGCTCGAGTCTTCATATTCCATGCGCGCTGGCACAACTTCGCAAACACTGGGTATTTCGCTCATGGAGATAACTTTGGCGATATCCAGGTGGGTGGAGTAAGTGTATTCCTCTGCTGCTACTGTATTGCCTGCAACATCAGTCGGGACCTCGTCTGCCATGGCGGTAACGCACAGACTGCTGAGGGCCAGAACCAATAAAGCTTTCATTTGAAATTTACCTTTCTGAGGTCGAGAGGGGTCACGCAGCCTTTGTGGGGCTGCGTGTATATCTGGATTTAGTTACTGTGGATTAACTGCCTTCGTGGGGGCTGCAACTGGGTTAATCACATTGCCGAGTTGGCGAGGCGGATTTTAGGCGTGGGGCGCGGATTCATATAGCCGCGCTTTTGATAAACACTGTTGACAGATCTTGTAACAATCCCCGAAACATCGGCTACCTGGGACGTCCGTACGGCTATGCGCCGGGAAATCTGGACGATTTGTAGGGGCTTGTTACTACCATCGTCGAATGGTTCTATAGGCCCGCCTCGGGCTACAACGGGGTCATACAAAAACAACTATTTCACCGAGGTAAAGAAAGATGAGTGCGGCTTCTCTGTATCCCGTTCGTCCCGAGGTTGCGGCCAATACCCTGACTGACGAGGCGACCTACAAGGCCATGTACCAGCAGTCGGTTGTCAACCCGGACGGCTTCTGGCGCGAACAAGCCAAGCGCCTCGACTGGATCAAGCCTTTCACCACGGTGAAGCAGACCTCGTTCGACGACCACCATGTCGACATCAAGTGGTTCGCCGACGGCACCCTGAACGTTTCCTACAACTGCCTCGACCGTCACCTGGCCGAGCGCGGCGACCAGATCGCGATCATCTGGGAAGGCGATGACCCAACCGAGAGCCGCAACATCACCTACCGCGAGCTGCACGAACAAGTCTGCAAGTTTGCCAACGCCCTGCGTGGCCAGGATGTGCACCGCGGCGACGTG
>NZ_JBIUWJ010000011.1:0-181651 GCF_044743405.1 Pseudomonas sp. NPDC087626 | reverse complement strand
TTCAACAGCACCAGGGAGCGGTCCTGGACCGAGGTCTTGCCCCAGGCATCGGCCGCGGCGTGGGCAGCGTCCAGGGCTTTTTCGATGTCTTCGGCGGTGGAGCGGGGGAACTCGGCGATCGGCTGGCCGTTGACCGGCGAGGTGTTGGTGAAGTACTGGCCTTTGACAGGCGCGACGAACTCGCCGCCGATGTAGTTACCGTAGCGGGACTTGAAGGAAACGATGGCATCGGGAGTGCCGGGGTGGGCGTATTTCATGGTGGCGTTCTCTGGTTGTTGTGGGATGTGACCGTCCTTTGGACGGCCACTGTCAATTGCACAAGCCCAACAGGTTCAGGAGCCCTGCGGGGTTTCTCCACGTGCCAGGCGGGCATTGATGTTTTCGATGACCTCTGGCAAATCAACGATGGTGTCGATCAGATAGTGCGGGCGAGAGCCTTCGAACATCTTGATGATGCGCGCGCGTTCCTCGGCCAGCTCCTCGAGGGATAAATCCTTGAACTCTTCATAGGACAGGCCCAATGCGTTGCCGGAGCAGGTCAATGCCACCGTCCACATTCCAGCGCTACGGCCTTCGAGAATCCCCGGCCAGGTGTCGTCGACCTTGACGCAGGCCGCTACATCACTGATGCCCAGCGCAATCACGTTAGCCAACGCTTGTGCGGGGTGTGGACGACCGTTGGGCACTTCGTCGGTCGCCACCACATGGTCGGTGACGTAGCCGTTCTTGCGAGCCAGCTCCACGACTTTTTCCATGACCACGGCCGGGTAGCCTGAGCAAGAACCGATTTTCAGTCCCTTGTCGCGCAAGCCATTGATGGTATTGAGCGCACCGGGAATCAACGCCGAATGCAGGGCGATCTTTTCGATCTGCAAAGGCATGAAGCGCTCGTAGAGGGCAGTGACATCATCGTCGGTGGGCAATCGGCCGAAGGCGAGACGGTAGCGTTCGGCGATCTGCGGTTCGTTGCACAGCGTGCGGATGTGATCCCATTTGCCCATGCCCATCGGCCCGCGAGCTTCTGCCAGGGAGACTGCAACGCCGAACTCGGCAAAGGCTTCGACGAATATCTGAGTCGGTGCGAAAGAACCGAAATCAACGACAGTGCCGGCCCAGTCCAGTACCACGCCCTGCAGCTGGGAAGGTTGTTGGTAATGCATGGTGATTGCTCCAATGAATGGTGAGTGATTAATTCGAATTCAGGGGGTGGTGCCAACGATGACCGTTTGCATTGGAGCCGAGGCCAGCGCCGTGCTTTCCACGGTTTTCGGGCGGCTGTTCCAGAATGGAATCAACATCAGGCTGGCCAGTAGTGCCGCGACGGTGAAGACCAGGAAGATGGTGGTGGTGTCGAAGTAACCGGGTAACAGGCCGCCGAGGACCGCGCCTATCGAACCGCAACCGTTGACGAAGCCCGCGGCGGAGGCCGCTCCGTCCTTACTGCCGAAATCAATGGCCGCCGAGCCGCTCATCATCGAGTCCGGCCCGTAAAGCGTCAGGCCCATCATGAACAGCAGGCCAACCACCATGTAAAGACTGCCGCTCTGCATGGCAGGGACGAACAGCGCGAGGCAAATGGTCAGGAGCACCAGGCTAAGGACACAGGCCGGCATCCGCCGAGCGCCAAAGTACTTGTCTGAAGCGATACCAATCAGGATCGGACCTGCCAGGCCTGCCAGTTCAAAAGCCGTCGGCACGATGGCGGATGCCACTTTGCCAATCTCTGGCATCCGCTCGTAGATAATCACCGGCCCCCAGAGCAGGATCGCGTAGCGCGCTGGCTTGAGCATGAAATAGGCCAGGCCGAGCACCAGTACGGTTCGATTTTTCATCACCGTGCGCAAACCGGCCCACATGCTTTCGCGCGGCACTGCGACCTTGCTGACGGGTTCGATCTCGATCTCTACAGGCGGCAACCCGACATCTTCTGGCTGGTTGCGTTGCAGGAAAAAGAACAGTACCGCTACCACCAGCACCACCACGGCGCTGCTGATGAACGCGATGCGCCAGTCATGGTAGGCGTTGTAGGCCCACCAACCGGCAAACGGTGTGGCAACCAGGCCGCCAAAGGCGTAGCAGGTGCTCCAGTAACCCAGTACGCGGCCACGTTCGCCAGTGCTGAAGAAGCTCCCAACGTTCTTGCACAGCCCCGACCAACCCGTGGACTGAGCCAGGCCCTGGATCAGCATGCAGGAGGCGAAGATCGGTAGCGTGGCGTAGGTGCCCATCAGTAGCGCCGCCAGCGCCGAGATCACCAGACCGCTGAGGACCACGACCCTGGGACCGAAGCGGTCAGAGAAGTTGCCCCACAGAAACTGGCCGACTGCGTACGCGATCAGGTAGAGGGCATCGAGGTTGGCCATCATGCTCTTTTCGAGCATGAAGTCCGGATCTTCGCCAATCCCCAGTTTGGCCACAGAAAAAGCCTTGCGGGTAAAGTAGAAGGCCGCGTAGGCCACCCAGGTGATAAGGAAAATTTGCACGCGCCAGCGCTGGAGCGATTTCCAGCCGGTTGCGAGAGGGTTTGTAGCGTTCTTGTTCATGGTGTTCTGATCCCGTATGTGGTGCCAGACAGCGCAAAGTAATGGGTTTTGTTTTTATTTTCGGTACAGAAAATCTCTCCACGCACACGGCATCGATCAGATGGCAGTGAGGTGGCATCAGGCTTTCGGTATTAAATTGACGCGGTCGCTGACTCCTGCTCGGCTGTGCCTAGCGGTAAGTCACCGAATCCATGGTTAAAAAAGACCCCTGTCCACAAGTGCTACCCATTGCACCCGTGCGTGAATCGACAAGGACCTTTGAAGGGCCGTCAGGCCGCCGGCTGTTGCATGTCGACGTTCATCGCCACGAGACTGTCGGCGATGGCGCGCAGCAACTGATGGACGATGTATTCGTCGATCTGGCCGATACAGCCGATACGGAAACTCTCGGCTACGGTTAGCTTGCCGGGATAGATGATGAACTGACGGGCTTTGAGCTCGTCGTAGAACCGCTTGAACTCAAAGTTGGGATGTTGCGGGCTGAAGAACGTGGTGATGATTGGCGACAGCCAACGGTCTTCAAGCAATGTCCTGAAGCCCAGTTCGCGCATGCCTTTGACCAGCACATCGCGATTGCGCGTGTAGCGCGCCAGACGGCCATGCACACCGCCTTCGGCAGTGTGTTGCTCCAAGGCTTTATGGAACGCTACGACGCTGTGGGTCGGCGGCGTGAAGCGCCATTGGCCCGTGCGCTCCATGTAAACCCACTGCTCATACAGATCGAGGCTCAGGGAGTTGGCGCGGCCTTTGGCGGCCTCCAGCACGGAGCGACGGATGATGACGAAACCGAAGCCGGGAATACCCTCGATGCATTTGTTGGCGGAGGACACCACCACGTCGAAAGCAATCTCATTGATGGTCAACGGCACGGCTCCGAAGGAGCTCATCGCATCGATGATCAGGCTCTTGCCATGCGCCTTCACCACATCGGCGATTTCGCGCAGCGGATTGAGAATGCCGGAGCTGGTTTCGCAATGGACCAGGAAGACGTTGGTGATGTCGGGATTGTCCCTGAGCAGGGCGTCCACCTCCTCAGGCTGCGGTGGCAGATAATCGCCTTTGTCCAAGGTAATGAACGCGCGGCCGAGGTACTCCAAGGTCTTGGTGGCGCGCTGGCCGTAGGCGCCATTCATCAGCACCAGTGCTTTACCGTCACGCGGGATGGCCGTGGCCAAAGCTGCCTCCACCGAGTAGCTACCGCTGCCTTGCAACGGCACACAGGCGAAGCTGTCGTCCTGAACACCGGCCATGCTGAGCAAGTTCTGGCGAACCTCGGCAGTGACTTGGTTGAAGGTAACGTCCCATGAACCCCAGTCGCGCAGCATGGCTTCCTTGGTCGCTTTGGATGTGGTCAAGGGGCCCGGGGTCAGCAGGTAGGGTTCACCCAAGGCTGGGGTAGCCAGCGCCTGTGTGGTCGGAAATTCAGCTTTGGTCATGATCTTCTCCGGCGGTTTTGTTTTTGTGGGGGAGTGATGCATGGCGTGATCAAAACATCTGCGGAAAAATAACTGAAATCGATTTATCACATGTCACAAACAAGCTGAGCTTATAAGTCGAAATCATTCGTCTACCCTCCAGATCAGACCCTGGGTTGCTGTTCAAGTGAGCGGTCGCTGTGTGAGCGCGGCGTTAGCCCTTGTCTGACTTGCCGGCGGCGGCGGCGAATTTCGCCAGGCGCACATCCAGTCGACGAGGATGCAGGTTGTGGTCCTCGGCGTGCTCCTTGCGCCGAATGGCATTGCGCACCATTAGCGAACCCAGGTAGCGGATCGGCTCCGGTGGGAAATGGCCGAGCGGCCCTTGCACCAGCGGCGAGCGCGTCCAGGGGTTGTCCTGCCCCAACACCAGCGATGAGAGGATCTGTCCACCCATATGACAAGGACCGACGCCGCTGCCGGAATAGCCGAAGCCATAAAAGATGTTGCCGCCTGCGCCCATTCGGCCGAAGAACGGTAGCCCGGTGACGGAGCGATCGGACGGGCCATTCCAGGTGGCGGCGATGCCGACATCGGCAAAGTCGGGGAAGAACTCGGCAAGGGTGTTGCTCAACAATCCTTTGTAGGGCGAAGGCTGGTCGAATACCGGCAACATGCGCCCGCCGTAGGCGAAGGTATTGCCGCCTTTGCCGAGCATGATCCGGCCGTCCGGGGTGTTGTGGTAGTAGTGCACGAAGATGCGTGAGTCGAGCACGGTGACCCCGCTGGTCAGGCCGATCCGCTTGAGCAGGTCCGGTCGAGGCTCGGTAATGATCATGTCACTGGAGACGATGGCAACCGAACGCGAGAACTGAGCAAAGGCACGCGCCATCCAGGCGTTCATCGCCAACACGACCCGGTCGCAGGTGACGTTGCCGTTCGGGGTGTTGACGGTGGCAGGCAGTCCCTCTTGCAAATGGGTCATCGGTGAGCTTTCGTAGATACGCACACCCAATTGCAGTGCGACTCGACGCAGACCGCGCACCAGCTTGCCCGGCTGCACACTGGCTGCCGCAGGCGAGAACCAGCCTTCAATGTGCCGGGTCGAGCCCGCCATGCGCTGCACGTCAGCTAGCGCGTACTTGGAGAAGGAGTTAATGCCATTGCGCTCCAGCGCGGCGATCACGCTGTCGGTCGAGCCGACCTGGGCACGGTTGGTTGCCGTGTAAAGCGTGCCATCGAGACGGTAATCGGCATCAACCGCGTACTTCTCGCAAAAGCTGCCGATGGCGTAGATGCTTTGCTCCGATTCCTTGACCAGGCGTATTGCCTCGTTGACCCCAAACAACCGCTCCAGGGTGAAGTACTTGGCCGACCAGGACAGCGCGCAGCCGCCGTTGCGCCCACTGGCGCCGGCACCACAGATGTCGGCTTCGACGATGACCACGTCCAGCTCGGGGTTCTGTTCCTTGAGCATGATCGCAGTCCACAAACCGGTGTAACCACCACCGACGATGCAGACATCGGCGCGGGTGTCCTGCCGCAGCGGCGGGCAGGGCGAGTCGGGTTGAGTTTTCAGGGCCTGATCGAGCCAGTAGGGGCGCATGACGTCATCTCCGTTGCAGCGGTTTTGGGGGCAGGGCTTGAGCAGGCAATCAGGCGCATGCAGCGACCACGATCATTTCCACGCGCCAACCGGGGTCGATCAGATCGGCCAGGGTGCAGGCTCGCGTTGGGGCATGGCCTTCGGGAAAGAACTGGTCCCAGACCCTGTTGAGCCCTGCGTAGTCGTCGCGATGGGCGAGCAGGATACGTACCGAAAGCACCTGCTTGCGGCTGCTGCCGGCACTCAGTAGGAGCTGCTCGATACCGGCGAGCACCTCGTGGGTCTGGGCCTCGATGTCGCCGCTGAGGTCGCTGGCAACCTGGCCACCGATATAGAGGTGGTTGTCATAGCGGACCATGTCCGAGCGGCGTTTTGTCGCGGCGAAACGTTCGATTTGCATAAAGTGCTTCCGGGCTGAGACGAGGGCGGCAGTGTTCGAACACTGGTCCGGGGCTTGCGAAAACCATGCTTGCAGTTCATCGTCTATAAATAAAATCGATTTAGCGTATGCATGAATAAGTTGAACCTATGCCAAGGCTGCCGCGATGACCATTTCCCATACCCAACTCAAGGCGTTCCACGCGGTTGCCGTCAACGGCAGTTTCACCCGCGCGGCCGAGCAGCTCTGCCTGTCTCAACCGGCGGTGTCCGACCAGGTACGCAAGCTCGAGGACTATTACGGGGTGATGGTGTTCTACCGCGACAAGCGCCAGGTGCGCCTGACTGAAGTGGGCGAGCGGTTGTTCGGCCTGACCCGGCGCTTGTTTGATATCAGTGTCGATGCCCACGACATGCTGATGGACTACCGCACCCTGTCCACGGGATCCCTGAACCTCGCCGTGGATGCGCCGGTGCATGTGCTGCCCTATGTCGCACGCTTTTGCAGGCGTTACCCCGGTATCGATGTGAAGATTGAAACCGCCAATACCGATGAGGTGCTGCAACGCTTATTCGCTCATCAGGCCGACATCGCCCTGCTGGGTCGCACTATCGAGGACGACCGACTGCTGTCGCTGCCCTTGCGCAGCGATCCGATGCTGGCGTTCGTCGCGCTTGATCATCCCTGGGCGCAACGCGAATCCATCAGTCTTGGCGACCTGCACGACACGCCGCTAGTACTGCGGGAAAAAGGCTCGATGACGCGCCTGTGCCTGGAGGAAGAAATGGCCACCGCGGGCTTGCGCATCCGCAAGGCGATCGAAGTGGATGGGCGCGAAGCCGCACGTGAAGCGGTGGCGATTGGCATGGGTGTCGGGGTTGTCTCGGCAACCGAGCTGGGCTCTGATTCACGGCTTCGCGGGTTGCCCATCGTCGATTGTCAGCGGCGCTTCACCGAGACGTTGGTGTGCCTGCGCGCGCAGAGTTCGCGGCGGATCCTGACGACGTTTTTTAACGTGGTTCGAGAGGGGCTGGCTGAGTGAGGTGGGGGATCATGGCCTGGCGTGTGGACGCAGTAATACGTAGAGCGCGATGGGTGCCCCCACCAGGCCGATCACGGCATTGAGGTGCAACACGTGTCGGCTCCACGGCAGATGAGTGACCAGATCGGCCGCCAGCCCAAGTGAGGAACCCAGGAGCACGGCCGCAGGCATCAGCAGTCGGTGATCTGCGCTGGATATGACCCCTCGGGCGACTTGCGCTGCGACCAGGCCAAGAAAAGCCACCGGTCCGCAATAGGCGGTGACCAGCCCGCAGAGCCATGCCGCGATGAACAGGGCGATCCGGCGAATGCGTTTTACCGGCATGCCCATTGACGCTGCATAACGGTCGCCAAGGAGCAGCGCGTTAAGAGGCTTGGACAGTGCCCATAGGGCGGCAAAGCCAAGCAGGACTCCGGGTATCAGCAAGCGCAACTGCGCGCCAGTCGCGCCAGCGAAACTTGCGTCATCCCACGCCTTGAAAGCCCGCGCCTGGTTCTCATCGACAAAGTGCATCAACACACTGATCAAGCCCACGGCCATGTAACCCAGCATCAGCCCGCTGATCAGCAGGGTGATGGTGTTGACCCGCCCGGAAATAAACGCCAGCAGGCTCAAGAGCAAGGTCGATCCTGCAACGGAGGCAAGCGCCAGCCCGACGTCGCCTGCCAAGCCGAACTGGCTCAACCAGGCGCTACCTGCCACCCCGGAGAATGTCACCAGTACGGCGGCGCCCAACCGCGCGCTGTGGACGATGCCGAGGACATAAGGGTCTGCCAGGGGGTTGCGAAACAGCGTCTGCAGCAACAATCCTGCCGCCCCCAGCGCCCCTCCGCTGACCAGCGCATTCAAGGCGCGAGGCAGACGAAACTGAAAGAGGATGTTGTGCCAGACAGTCTCGATCGAACCGCCCGCCAGTGCGCCAAGAATCGCTGTGACCGGGATGTTTACAGCGCCGATGGTCAATTCAGCGATCAGCAAGGTCAGGGTCAAGAGCGCCAACAACACGTAGCGACACCCAACGGGCAGGTAAGTAAATGAAGGGGCGTGTTTGATGATCATGGTCATGGCAACTTGCGAACAAATACGTTGGAGGGGAGGGCGGAAGGCGACAGTTGTGGGTGCAGCACTTGGACCAGTTCGGCCAACAACACGTGCGGCCGGGTCATGCTCTGGTCCTGATAGGGCGAAGCCCAGGCACCTGTGTAGCCTTGGTCGAAGGCATATACCCGGCCCTCACGCGCTGCACGAAACCAGCGACTGTGCGGGCTGGTTGCGAGCATCTGCGGCAGCGAGGCGTACCCAGGCTTGGCACCCAGCCAGAAGGGGGCCGCGGCGCCTTTCTCGTAGAGGTGTTCGAAACTTACCTGCACCAGGCTGCCACGCTCCCGGGACTCCTCAAGCACGTATTGCCCACCCGCATCGGCAATCAACCGGGCCCGCTGATTGAGGCCACCAAACACCTCGAAACTGCCCCGACCAGAGGGGAAGCCCGCCATGACCAGAGGACGCTGCTGCACATCGCTGGTCAATGCGGCCCAACGCAGATAGTCGTGTTCAATCGCAGCGAATTGGCGATTGGCTTGAGCTTCGCGGTTCACCAGTAACGCCAGGAACTTCAACCATTCAGCCCGGCCCAGAGGGTGGCTTTCAAGATGATCGGCCTGAGGCAGGGCCAGCACGCCGACTTGCTGCAACTGCGGATGAATATTGAATTGCGGGTAGGCGGAGAAGAAGCTCAGATAGACATCCGGCTGGGCCGCCATGATCGGTTCGATATTTGAGTGTGCATTGCCCCACAGCTCGTGGATGTGGCCGCTTGCAACTCGTTTGCGCACTGATTCCACGGTAGGCGCGCGGACATTCTCGATGCCCACCAGCCGGTCAACGATACCTAGCTCATCCGCCGCCCCCAACATTGCCGAGTTGCCGGTTGCCAGGCGCTGAATCGGTACCTGGACCACCAGTGTTGCAGGCGAATGCGCAGGTGTCGGCGTACCACACTGGACTAAAACAATCTCCAGGGGCTCTCCCGCATTGACGCTGGAGCGAAATCGCAAACGTTTGAAATTCAGTCCGTATTCAACGGACAACTGATCTGACCAGCTAAAACTGGCGCGCTGCGGAAAGTAGTCGACACCGGCATGATAGTCAGCAACGCATGCCTCCAGTTGGTTGTGTTCGGGCTGCATACCGACGTTATGCGCAGGCTGAACGCGAGCCAGCGAAGCTTGGCGCGCATCGCATCCTGGCACACAAATCAACAGTAAAAGCACCGCCCACAGATGCCAACTCATGGCAATGCCTCCAGCGCCACAACCAGTTGTCCGAGACTGCTGAAGCGCTGAGTTCGCTCACCGTCACGCAGACGAAAATCCATCGGCTCTGCGCTGATATGCAGCGCGGCGTGCTCGGCCTCCTGATAGCCGATCCGGTGCAAGGCGCGTTGCGTCCACACGCGTGTGATCCCAGATGCTTGCAAGCGCACGGGACGCCCCGGCATGGCTGCAAGGCCCCACTCGCCACGCTCCAGGTCAAAGTGCAAGCCATTGCTGGAGAAGGTTTGCCCAAGCCGTCCATCAAGCACCAGATCCTCCGGGGCGCCACACTGCAATTGGCGCGACTGATCGATCAGCCACAGCAGATCGGCGCAGCGCAGGGCAAGTTCAAGGTCATGGCACGACAAAAGAATGGCCAGATCCCGCTCTCGTGCCAGCTGCTGCAGCAGCCGCAAGGTTTCAATACGCCGCGGCAGGTCCAGGAAGGCGGTGATCTCATCCAGGATCAGCACCTTGGGCTGTTGTGCCAAGGCGCGTGCCAACAGGACTTTCTGGCGCTCGCCGTCGGACATGTTTGCCACCGCCTTGGCTGCCAGACCCGCAGCGCCTGCGTGTTCGAGTGCCTGGGTGACGATGTGCCGATCGTGTTCGTTGAGTCTTCCAGCCCAGCCGACATGCGGGTAGCGTCCGAGCGCGGCCAGTTCAAAGCCGCTAAGTGCGCCCGGATCGACCCGATCGGTCAACACCACGGCCATGCGTTTGGCGCGTTCTGCCGGGGCGAGGGAATCAAGCGGCTGCCCATCCAACTCGATGCAACCTGAGACTGCTCGCTGCATGGCGCTCAATGTGCGGATCAGCGTCGACTTGCCGGCGCCATTCGCGCCCAGCAGACACACCAGGCGCCCTTTGGGTAAATGCAGGTCGAGGGGACCGAGTACGGCTTGTCGGCGGTATCCGACTTCTAGTGCGTAGCTGCGCAGCATGCTTAAAACGCCGCGCCAAGGGTAACCATTGCAGTACGCGGAGCCCCCGGATACATCGGCACGAAACTGCCGCCCGAATCGTAGTAGCGCTTGTCAAACAGGTTCTGCACATTCAGCTGTACGCGGTAGCGCAGTGCCTGGCCGAAGCGATACGTGACGTTGCTATCCCAGCGGGTATAGGAGGGCAGGGTGAAGGTATTGCTGTTGTTCGCCTGCCGTTCACCCACGTAATTGGCACCCATGCCGATGCTCAACCCCGAAACACCAGGCAAATCGTAGGTGCTCCATAGACTGGCGTTGCGTTGCGGTGCGTTGGCCAGGCGATTGCCTTGCAGGCCACCGTCGCTGTCTTTGCTGATGGTGGTATCAAGCTGGGTATAGCTGGCAAGCAGGCGCCAGCGCTCGGTGACCACGAACGGCAAGTCAAGCTCCCAGCCTTTGCTGCGTTGCTCGCCCACTTGAATGCTGTAGGTGAACGTAGGGTCGTTCGGGTCGGCGACCAGGCCATCACGACGGCGAATATCGAAAACCGCCAAGGTCGGGGTGAAGCGCCCATTGAGCAGGCTGAGCTTGGTACCCACTTCGAACTGCTCGCCTTTCACCGGTTTGGCGAGTTGACCGCCTTCAAGGATCCCGTTGTTCAATTCGTTGCGCATTGAACGCGACCAGCTGGCATAGAGTGATAAGGCTTCGACCGGCGTCCAGGTGATACCCACGCGGGGGGAAAAGGCGTTGAAGGTTGCGGTTGATGGCTCACTCAGTCCGTAGTAGTCGTCGATGGCCGAGGCGTCGATTTGATCGAAGCGCCCGCCCAGCAACAGGCGCCATTGCTCCCTGCTGCCAAAGCTCAGTTCGTCCTGGGTGTACAGCGCCCAGGAGTCGTTGATGAAGCGCCCTTCGCCTGTCGGGCTCAGGGGTGAGGGAGGCGTGCCATACACCGGATTATTGAAATCGATCGTGCTGCTGGTACCGGCCGCGGAATCGTAATCCCACCAGTCCCGGCTGTACTCGGCACCGAACAGCAGTCGGTGATTGATTGGGCCAGTGCGAAAGCTGCGGCTGATTTCTGCCAGTGCTGTCGCGTCTATCTGGCGATCATGATTGAGCTGCGGCCGCCGGCTGACGGTGGGATTGTCCTCGCTGCCGCCGATTCCGCCATTGACAAAGCCGTAGGCGTACCACGAGGTTTGCAAACGCGAATCCGAGGCTTGAATGGCCGCATGCAGATCCCAGTCATCCGTCAAAGCGTGGTCCAGGGTTACCGAGGCTAGCTTGCTGATGGCGCTGTTGCGGGTGTCAGGTTCTGCGAAGTTGCGCTTGATTGGCGCATCCAGATAACGAGGGTTGTTACCGAATCCGCGGTCCATGTCGGCGACCTTGCGCGCGTATTCAAACTCGAAGGTCAGTGAGGTCTGCGGGGCCAGCTGCCACGTCAACACGGGCGAGAAGAATTTGCTCTCATTGTTGACGAAGTCACGGAAGCTGCCGTTGTCCTGCCAGGCAGCGGTCAAGCGATAGTCAAGTGTTTCGCCCAGGGGGCCGGTGCTGTCGAGTGTGGTGCGGTAGAAGTCGTAGCGGCCGGCACTCACATCGACCTGAGTGCGCTGCTCGTGTTGGGGTTTCTTGGTCACCAGATTGACCACGCCACCAGGCTCAAAACGTCCGTACAGGGCAGACGCCGGCCCCTTCAATACTTCTATCTGTTCGATGTTGACCAGTTCGTCGACGCTGGCGAAGCTGCTACGGCGAATGCCGTTCTTCAGATTGCTTTCTGTGGCAAAACCACGCAGTCGGAATCGATCATTCAGAGCGCCAAAACCCACTTGGTTGGTAACTCCCGGCACGGTCCTAATCGCCTCACCCAAGGTCGTGACTCCCCGATCTTCAATCAGCTCGCGGGTAACCGTTTGAATGGAGAAAGGCGTTTCCTTGGCTGGGGTAGGGCTCTTGTTTGCCGTCGGCGCTATGGTCGAGCGGTACCCTTGTTCACGGGTACCGAAAACTTCCGTCGCGCCCAGCTCGAGAGTCGAATCATCTGCGCTCCCTGGCGGGGAAAACATGCACGCGATCCCAGCCAGAAAGAGGTGTTTAGAGGAGGATTTTTTTGTCATTGAGAGACCGGAGGTGCGTGGGTAGGCTGAAAATTTACGCGCTGATACATTGTTATAACATAACAATAGATGGTTTTTTCAGCAATCAAGGAATACCCCGGGTGGCGACAGCGCTGTCGGCCCACTGCGCGGATCGGCTGCCACGGACCGGGCCACCGACGTCGATCAGTCGCGAATGCTTGAGCTGTATTTGGCGGGGGGTCTGGTGGTCCGCTCAGACACCGTTCGTGAAAATGTGTATGCCTTGGAAAGTGGACAAACTGTAGTCGGTCTCCATGTTGGGCTGGGTAAGTAGAGCTCAATTAATACGCTGTTAGAGGAAACGCTCGTTCGGTTTAACGCCTCTACGGTTGATTTAAGAATCGTCTCATGGAATATCTTATTTTCTTAGAGGTATTAAGTGGCGCTGGCTTGATGTTATTTAATAAATAACGACTGCGCAGTATTTTAAGAATCGTCTCAAAGGAAAGTTCCGGGTGATACGTTTTAATGGCTTATCGGTTCGTTGCAACATGTGTTGTCAGGGCACGCAGTGTGTCCGTTCAGACCGGTAGCAGTCGATAAAACTAAAACTTTTGGAGCGTCAACTATGAAACGTAAAGCCCTCGCCCTCGCAGCACTGGTTTCCGCTACTGGCGCTCAATTTGCCAATGCCAGCGACGGTACCATCAACTTCAATGGCCAGTTGACCGACCAGACCTGTACGGTCTCCGTGAATGGCGTGGTCACGCCGACTGTTGCCACCGTCACCCTGCCAACGGTTTCCACCGGCACATTGACCGTCGCAGGGGAAACCGCCGGCAGCACGGCCTTTAACATTCGCCTGAGTAACTGTGTCGGCGCCGCGAATGCCGTGGCGGCCTTCTTTGAATCGGGCAGCGGTGTTGATCCATTTAGTGGCCACCTGAATAACATTGCGGGCGTCGGCTCGGCCACCAACGTTCAGTTGCAACTGGTTGACGCAGCTTCTAACAACATTATCTCGGCGGGTAACAGCAACCAGCTTTTCAGCAACACCTTTGCTGCCCTGGTCAATGGCGAAGCTGACATGCCTTACGCCGTACGCTACTACGCCACTGGCGCAACTACTGCAGGTACTGTAGTGGGCTCCGTGACCTACTCGATCAACTACCAGTAAGTCTGTCTCCCCTTGCACGCTCGGCCCGCCGGGCCGGCGTGCACTACTGGCGAGGTGAATCATGTTTTGTATCAAAACAGTTCGACGCACCGTGGTGCTGACGCTTGCCGCGTTGGTGTGTTCCCAGGCAATGGCCGGAGTGGTGATCACCGGGACTCGACTGGTTTATCCAGCGAATCAGAAAGAAATCACCGTCAAATTGGACAACAACGGCACGCGTCCGGCCCTGGTGCAATCCTGGGTCGATACAGGTGATGTGAAATCGAGCCCCACCAGTTCGAAAGCACCCTTTGTGCTCTCGCCGCCGGTGGCCCGTATCGACCCCAGCAAGGGCCAGAGCCTGCGCCTGATGTTTACCGGTGCACAGTTGCCGGCAGACAAGGAGTCGGTGTTCTGGCTCAACGTTCTGGAGATCCCGCCCAAGGCAGAAGGGCCGGTGGATCTCAACGTCTTGCAGATGGCTTTCCGTTCGCGGATCAAGATTTTCTACCGTCCCGTCGACTTGCCGGGCACACCCTCCGATGCGCCTTCGCAAGTGAAGTGGAAGGTAGTCAAGGAAGGTCAAGGTTATGCCTTGCAGGCATCCAACCCGAGTGCATTTCATGTGTCTCAGGTTGAGTTGGCCCTGGTGGTGGGTAACCAACGTTACGAAAGTGAAAACGGCATGGTAATGCCGGGCGAGACCAGGCTATTTGCCCTGCCCACGCTCAAGTCGATGCCAGGTAACGGTGCCCAGGTCGAGTTCAACGCCATTAACGATTACGGTGCATTGGTGCCGACCAAGTATCCGCTGACTCCCTGACTATTTCGCGAACGCTTTAACGGCCGAGTAACTTCTCATGTCGACTTACTTACACCGCAGGGTTCACTCTGCGGTACGCCCTCGCTTTGCCCTGAATGTGGCATTGGGGATTTGCCAAGTCGCTGTAATTGCCCCGTTACTGTCTGTGGCCCAGCCAACGTTTGCTGAAGATATTCAATTCAACGACGCTTTTTTGCCTGAAGATTCGCGCACCCTCGACCTGAGTCAGTATCAGCAGGGTAACCCGGTGTTGCCGGGTCAATACCGCGCTGACGTTGCGGTAAATGGCAGGTTGGTCAATCGCCAGGACATCCGTATTGATGCCGCTGCCGATGGCAGTCATCCAACCGTCTGTTTCAGCCGCGGCATGCTGGAACTGATCGGGGTCGACATGCACAAGTTGACGCCTGAAGCGACCCTGACTGTCGAGAGCAACCCGCCATGCCTGGACATCGCGAAGCTGATCGAGGCTTCCAGTGCGACGTTTTTACCTTCCACTCAGCAACTGGACATCAGCATTCCGCAGATCGCCCTGCGGCGTGACGCCCGTGGCACTGTCAGCCCTGAGTTGTGGGACCGCGGCGTGAGCGCCGGGATCCTCAGCTACTCGTTCAACAGTAACCACAACAGGACCGACAGCGGTAACGACGATACGGCCTACCTGGGATTGAACGCCGGGTTGAACGTGGGTGACTGGCGTTTGCGGCATAACGGTTCGGCGTCCTGGCAGAAAGAAACCGGGCAGCAATACCAGGTGCTGAACACTTACGCTCAGCGGGACGTGACGTCGCTCAAAAGCCAACTGACCGTGGGCGAGGCCAATACCTCTGGCGAGATCTTCGACACATTGGCCTATAAAGGCGTGCAACTGGGCACCGATGACCGCATGTTGCCCCAGTCACAGCGCGGTTATGCCCCGGTGATCCGTGGCATCGCGCGTACCAGTGCGCGGGTGTCGGTGAGTCAGGCGGGGAATCTGTTGTACGAGACGACCGTAGCGCCGGGCGCCTTTGTGATCGACGACCTGTACTCCACCGGTTACGGCGGCGACTTGAGCGTTACCGTTCACGAAGCCGATGGTAGCGAGCAGAGTTTTGTCGTGCCGTACTCATCCACGGCTGAGTTGCTGCGTCCCGGTACGTCTCGTTTCAGCGTGACGTTGGGTGAAACCCGGGACAACTTCGTCGATCAACAATCCAAGCTGCTGCAAGGCACTTATCAGCGTGGCTTGAGTAACCTGTTCACCGGTTACGCCGGCACCCAGGCCAGTGACGATTACTTCTCTGCCCTGGCTGGGATGGCATTCAGTACGCCCGTCGGTGCGGTGGGCGTGGATATCACGCAAGCCCAGACCAACCTGAAAAGCGCTACCGCCAGCGGTCAGAGTGCGCGGATTACCTACAGTAAAAACATTGTCAGCACTGGCAGTAACTTCTCCGTCGCCGCCATGCGCTTTTCCACGGAAAACTACCTGAGCTTCAGCGACGCCATGCAGATTCTCGACGCCGAGCGCAGCGGGCTGGACACCAGTGAGTACGCCCGTGCCCGTAGTCGTCTGACCTTGACTGCCGACCAGAGCCTGGGCGAATGGGGGCAAGTGGCGTTCAGCGGTTACTTGCAAAACTATTGGAATCAGTCGGGCAGTGACCTGCAGTACCAGCTCAGCTACAACAAGCAGGTGCGTTCGGTGACCTATGGTCTGAGTGCCAACCGCAGTCGCATTGGCCAAGGTGATATGGACAGCAGTTTGCTCTTCACCCTCAGCATGCCGATAGAGTTTGGCTCCCCGGTCAATCGTCCCCAACTGTCCGCACGGGTCATACGTGACACCAATAACCAATACAGCGAGCAGGCGACGTTGAGCGGTACTGCCGGTGAAGACCGCCAATACAGCTATGGCGTAACCGCCGGGCACGATGGCGGCAGTCGTTCCAACAGCACTTCGGTCACGGGTCAGTACACCAGTCCCAAGGCTTTGGTTGGCGGGTCTGTGAGTCGTGGCGAGGATTACGACAGTCTGTCGCTCAACGCCAGTGGCAGCGTAGTCGCCCATTCCAATGGCGTGACCCTGACCCCCTATCGTGGAGAAACGATGGCGGTGGTGACTGCTGAAGGCGCCGAAGGCGCGAAAGTGGTGGGTTTTCCCGGGTTGAAATTGGATGGCTCCGGCAACGCGGTGGTGCCGTACCTGCGTCCTTATGAATTGAACGAAGTTGCCATTGATCCCATCGGCACTTCGATGGACATCGAGTTGACCGAGACCAGCCAACAGGTTGCCCCGCGCGCGGGTGCCGTCGTTGCGCTGAAGTACGGCACCAATAATGGCCAGGCGTTGTTACTCAACGTCTCGCTCGCCGATGGCCAGCCGCTGCCGTTCGGAGCCAGTGTGGTCGATGACCGAGGCGTGTCGGTGGGCATGGTCGGGCAGGGCGGGCAGCTCTACGCCCGGGTCAAGGAAGGCGCACGCCGGTTGTTGATCAGTTGGGGCAACAAGGCCGAGCAGCAATGCGCCTTATCGTTGCCGGTGGGTAAGAGCGACAAGCAACAACTGTTGCAGGTGGATGTGGTGTGTTCGCAGGCCCAATCAGCCAATAGCGTGGCTGCTGTAAGCAGTGCCGAGAGGATTCAGTGATGACGATGATGCGAATATTCAGGTTGGGTGCGGCGCTGATCGGGCTTGCGCTGGTGACTAGCGTGGCGATGGCTGACTGTAACTTCATCAACGGCTATGGGCCGGCGGTGGCAACGATGCCATTGCAGGCAGGCAACATTACCGTAGGGCGTGATGTGCCATTGGGTGCGGAAATCTATCGTCAGACTTTTAGCAACGCCAAAGCCGCCTATAGCGTCACCTGTGGGACTAATACGGGGGCGGTGAACGCCCAGTATGAGTTGGTCAGCAAACCCCTGCCGCTCTCTGCCTGGATGGGGGCGCCGTGGGGCGGCAATGTCTACCAGACGGGGGTCGCGGGCATTGGCGTGGTGGTCTTGACCTCAGGCGTAGGCACCTACCCGATGCCGTACACCGCTCAAGTGTTGAATTGCCCATTGGGTAACAACTGCACATGGAGCCCGGCGGCTTCCGGGGCCTTCATCCTCTCGTTCATCAAGATTGGGCCTGTCTCGGCAGGCACCATACAGGGCTCCCAATTGCCCACCATGAGCATGAACTGGAACTCTTCCAACGCCTTGTTTGTGCAGCGAGTCAACTTCAGCGGTAGCATCAACATTGTCTCGCGCACCTGCACGACCCCAAACGTGGTAGTGGAAATGGGCTCCCACAAAGTCGGTGAGTTCTCTGTCCCCGGCAGCGTAACGGGGTGGAAAGATTTTTCGATCAATTTGTACAACTGTCCGGCATTCCATGGCTTCTACAAAGCCAGCGGTCCCGGTTGGGGCACTGACGGTGTCGTCACCAACCTTAACAAGCGCCAGGCGAACGTCCTGCAGGTGCGTATCGACCCGACGCTGGGTGCATACAATCCGGCCCAGGGCATCCTCAGTCTCAATCCCAGTGCCCCGGGCGACAGTCCGGCGGCGACGGGAGTCGGTCTGCAAATCGGCACCGGCTCGGGTACGCCGTTCCCGCTGTCGGTCTTGCGTCCCAGCGGCATAACCCCTTCCGGGATTGAAGGAGGGTTCTATAGCATCCCGTTGAAGGCGCGGTACTTCCAGTTCGGGGGCAGTGTGACACCGGGGCCGGCCAATGCGACCGCCACGTTCACGCTGGATTATCAATAAGCAGTGGGGGGAGGCGCCGGTGCAGTGGTTGCACCGCGACTGAACCATCCCGACATACCAACCCCAACAAGCCCCTTTAGCTTATTGATCATTGTGCTCAAATGAATTGGCGAGATAGTCAATTAGCGAGCGTACGGAAGGCAGTAGGCCTCGGCGCGAGGGGAATACGGCGGTGATCACCCCTTCATCGGGCTTCCATTGTGGAATGAGCGTCAACAAACGACCGTCGGCGATTTCTTCCCGGACCACGGTCAACGGCATGCTGGCAATGCCGACCCCCTGAAGCACTGCACTTTTCAGTACTGCCATATCGTCGCTGACCAAGCGCGGAATATGGCTGATGAGTGCGGTGGCCCCGTTGGGGCCGTTCAAGTGCCAGTTGTAATTCGGCAGCGGTGCTCCCCAGTGGATACTTGGAAGATCCACCAGGTCCGTCGGTAGTTCCAACCGTGGATAGCGCTGCATGAAAACCGGGCTGGCAACCAGTACCTGTGGACTCCTGGCCAGGACTTTCATGACCAAGTCACTACTTTCCAGCGGTGGAAAACATAAGCTCAAGGCGATGTCATATCCCTCGCTGATGACATCAACCCGGCGGTTGAAACTCTTTACATAGAGTTCCACCGAAGGGCATTGCGCCATGAACTTGCCCAGTAGTGGGGCTACCCAGAAATTCAGCAGTGGCGTGGTGCAACTCAGGCGAATCACCCCTCGGGGCTCTGACCGGCTCTGTTCGATGACATCTTCCGCCGACTCAGCTTCCGCCATCATGGCCACGCAATGGCGGTAATAGGCCTGACCGATATCGGTAACCTGGAATTGCCTGGTCGAGCGTTGAATAAGGCGTACGCCCAGCCGCATCTCCAACTGACTGACCCGTCGACTCAAGGTGGATTTTGGCATGTTGAGGGCGCGACCTGCGGGAGCGAAGCCGGCATGTTCCACCACTTTTGCGTACAGAAAGAGTTCATTGAGATCAATCACTAGAGGCCTCGATCGTTCCATTTTTGAGACTGTGAAGTCTAATCCAGCCACTACCGGCATCCAACCTCCACGACTAAGGTTCGTTCCCTCAGGTCTTTTGGCAACCGTCCTGCTCTGCACAGGGCGAATCGATGAGCCCCTGGTTGGCCATGGTCCCTTTGTCATGATTAGCGAAGTAGAAATAGTCCAGGCCATCGCCGACTTCAACAACGGCTATGTTGAACAGACCCCCTTGATCATTTTGCAGTGTCATTGCTTGGCATTGCGAAACCTGTCGGCCGCGAGGCCGTCTTTTCTCAAAGGAGCACGTTATGAGTACCCCGGCGAACTTCAATAACCAAAGACCCGTCATTGATCCTTCCAATGCCGTCATGCTGTTGATCGACCACCAGAGTGGTCTGTTCCAGACCGTGGGTGATATGCCGATGCCCGAGCTACGCCTGCGTGCTGCGGCGTTGGCTAAAATGGCGTCCCTGGCCAAGATCCCGGTCATTACCACGGCCTCTGTGCCGCAAGGCCCGAATGGTCCATTGATCCCTGAGATTCATGAAAATGCTCCTCACGCCCAATATGTGGCGCGCAAGGGTGAGATCAATGCTTGGGACAACCCCGAATTTGTGGCTGCAGTGAAAGCCACGGGCAAGAAGCAACTCATCATCGCCGGCACCATCACTAGCGTGTGCATGGCGTTCCCGGCAATCAGCGCCGTGTATGACGGTTATCAGGTCTTCGCTGTGGTGGATGCGTCCGGCACCTACAGCAAAATGGCCCAGGAAATTACGCTCGCCCGAGTGGTCCAGGCCGGTGTGGTGCCGATGGATACCGGTGCTGTTGCATCTGAGATACAAAAATCCTGGAACCGCGACGATGCACAACAATGGGCTGAGGTGTACACCAAGATTTTCCCGGCCTATCAGTTACTGATCGAAAGCTACATGAGGGCTCAAGACGTAGCAAAAAACAATGAAGTGCTGGATTCCCAGCGCAAGTAATCGGGTACGTCACGGGGGGAGTTCCCCTCATCAGATGAAGCCCTCGGGGCTTGCGTTGTTCACCAGGAGAATGAAAATGTCCACTGCCTATAAACGTCTGGATAAAGATCAAGCGGCTGTGTTGTTGGTCGACCATCAGACCGGTCTGTTGTCGCTGGTCCGCGACATCGACCCGGACAAGTTCAAGAACAATGTGTTGGCGCTGGCCGATCTGGCCAAGTACTTCAAACTGCCGACCATTCTCACCACCAGCTTTGAAACGGGGCCGAACGGCCCGTTGGTGCCGGAGTTGAAAGCGTTGTTCCCCGACGCCCCCTACATTGCGCGTCCAGGCCAGATTAATGCTTGGGACAACGAGGATTTCGTCAAGGCCATCAAAGCCACTGGTAAAAAGCAACTGATCATCGCCGGGGTGGTGACCGAAGTCTGCGTAGCATTTCCAGCACTGTCGGCGATTGAGGCCGGTTTTGAAGTGTTTGTGGTGACCGACGCTTCCGGCACCTTCAATGCCCTGACCCGCGATTCAGCCTTGAACCGCATGTCCTCTGCCGGCGCACAACTGATGACCTGGTTCGGCTTGGCCTGTGAGCTGCACCGCGACTGGCGCAACGATATCGAAGGGCTGGGAACGTTGTTCTCCAACCACATTCCGGACTATCGCAACTTGATCACCAGCTACACCAAGCTGACTTCCGACAAGTAAGTGCGGAGCAAGGCGGTATCAGCGCCGCTGGCTTTTTGTAAGTGTCGGAACAGGCCCTGCTCTATCGGGGCCTGTTCCTGTCGGGAGTTGAGTTCAAAGCCTGGCCACAGGAGAGATAAAAATGAGCAATCAAGAACCCGAATGCCAACTGTCGAACTCATCGGATTGCCCGATGCAAGCCGGTGGCCGGACGATCCAGCGCATTAGCGCACGCTCTGCGCAAGTCGGTGGGGGGATCACCGTCAATCGCCTGATGCCCTCGCGCCAGCGGCGGATGATCGGTGCCTGGTGTTTTCTCGATCATGCGGGTCCGGCAGTGTTCCAGAGCCATGCCGGCCTGCGCGTCGGCCCCCATCCCCATATCGGCCTACAGACCTTCACCTGGATGATCAAAGGTGAAGTCCTGCACCGCGATAGCCTGGGTAACGTACAGGTGATCAGCCCCGGGCAAGTGAATCTGATGACTGCCGGGCGAGGTATCACGCACACCGAGGTTTCGTTGCCCGAAGAGCATCATCTGCATGCTGCGCAGCTATGGATTGCCTTGCCGGATGCCCACAAGGACTGCGCCCCGGCGTTCGATCACTACGCACAACTGCCGGTCTGGGATGAAGGCGCGATGCGCTTCACCTTGTTGGCGGGACATTTCGCCGGTCATACAGCGCCCAGCCGTATCTACTCCCCGTTGGTTGGGCTGGATGTGTGGAGCCAGGGCGCGAGCAGCGTTCGATTGGCCGTGGAGCCCGAATTCGAATACGGCATCCTGCCACTCGAAGGAACGTTCTCGATCAATGGGCAGGCCTTTGCCAGCGATGAGTTGGCCTACCTGGGACGTGGCCTCAACGAGATTGAACTGTCATCGACGGCGGGCGCTCGCGCCTTGTTGTTAGGCGGCGAACCCTTTGAGGAAGAAATACAGCTGTGGTGGAACTTCGTCGGCCACAGCAAACAGGAGATTGCCCAGGCCCTTGAAGCCTGGAACAGTCGCGACCTGGAGCGCTTCGGGGACGTTGAAGGTTTCGACGGTGAGCGCCTCGTGGCCCCGCCATTGCCATGGCAGCGTGGGTAATGCCAGGGAATAGCGCACGTTCATGCAACCACTGATCAACTACTTCAAGGTCGTGTTCAACCCCGGGCTAGGGGTGCTGCTGTTTGCCTTGCGCACAGTCGCCGCCGGCCTGTTGACGCTGTACCTGGCGTTCATTTTCGATCTGGATCAACCGAAATGGTCGGTGATGGCGGTGATCATCGTCAGCCAGCCGCTGGGGGGCATGGCTCTGCAACGAAGCTTTTCGCAGATCATTGGCACCACGGCAGGGGCGGCGGTGGCGGTGCTGATCATGGCGATCTTTCCTCAGGCGCCACTGCCATTCATCATCACCCTGGCTCTGTGGTTGGCAATATGCACGGCCGGGGGCACCTTGCTGCGCTACACCAGTTCACACGCGTTCGTGCTCAGTGGCTTCACTGCGGTAGTGGTGGCGCTCCTGGCAGTGCCCGAGCAGGACAACACGCTGATGTTGGCCATTACCCGGATTACCGAGACCTTGTTGGCGGTGGCCTGCGTCTGCGTGGTCAGTCTGTTGACCGCACGCCCGGAGGCGGTGGCCCGGGGTTACTTCGCCAAGGTCGATCTAGTGCTCAAGCTGATGGCGCAACACGCGGCGGCAGTGATCCGTACCGAAGAAAGCGAGGCCGACTTTCATAAGCGTCAACTGCAACTGCTGGGGGAGATCAGCGCACTGGAGGGCTTGCGTCGGCACTTGTATTTCGATGCCCCGCGCTTGCGCAGCGCCAACGGCCTGGTGCAGTTGCTGGGTAATCAGTTGGTGTTGCTGACCTCGCGCCTGACGGTCCTGCGCCATCAACGCAAACTGATCGCCGAGCGCTGGGAAGGCGAGCTTCCGGAGCATATCCAGCGCTTACGCGAAGACGAATTACTGTTTCTCGACGAGTTGGCCAGTCAGGGACGTTCGCTGTCCAGCGAAGCCCGGCATCAGTTCAAGGTGCTCCAGCAGCGCTTCGATCATCTGGCGGAAAAAGCCGAGCGACTGAGCGAAAACCTGCCGGCCACCTTGCGTTCGCTGGCGTGGGCACTGCGCTGGGAGCAGGCTCGGCTGCTGCAACAACTGGAGGAAATCCTCGAGCTCAGTGACGCGATTCAGAACGGTCGCGAGGCCAGCTGCGTCTACCAGCAGCCCCGCAGCAATCCACTGCACCTGGACTTTCGACTGGCCGCGATGAATGCCGTGCGCGCCTTTACCGCGTTGCTGGTATCCGGGCTGATCTGGATCGAAACCGGGTGGGATGGGGCCCGTGCCGGGATGATTCTGGTGGGTATTCTGTGTTCGTTGATGGCGACCTTTCCACGGCCATTGCTGGCCAGCCAGAACTATGTACGCGGCCTCGGCCTGGCGCTGATTGTCTCGGCGATCTACCAGTTCATGCTTGTGCCCGCGATCGCTGATTTCGAAATGCTCGCGCTGATTCTCGCACCGCTGCTGTATGTGATCGCGGTGGGATTAGCCAGTCCGGCGACTGCCGGAATCGGCATGGGCCTGGGCCTGTCGACCTTTCTGATGGTCGGCCCACAAAACATCGGGGCCTGGCAGAACACCGCCATCCAGTGGTTCGAGTTCAGTGGCGCCTATGTCTGTGCCGGTGTGCTGTCTTTGCTGGTGTATTCGTGGGTGTTTCCCTTCAATCCGGCACAGCGTATCAATCGGCTGTTTCGTGAGACTCGCGAACAGGTGTATCTGCTGCTCAAGACCTCGGCCGCCGATGAGCAGCAGTTTGCCTTTGAAAGCCGCATGGTCGATCGCCTGACAATGATGCTGGGGTTGCTGCCGGCGGCCAATGACCCACGCAGCAATCAACTCTATGAAGTCAGCCTGGCGTGCATGGCTCTCGGAGTGGCCCTCAATCAGCTCAAGCAGCAAGGGCAGGGCAATGCGCTGATGAGCCCGCAGCTCAAGGACCGATTGCAATCAGTGCTGCAGCAGTCCGGGCGCCTCGTTGCGGATCGCCCTGGGGTTGACCTGCAGCGCTTGACCGCAGAGTTGCGCCAACTGGGCGACGAACTGGACCAACTGCATTCCGGTGAATTGGCAGCGGGGCATGAGCACCTGTGGTCAGTCTTCCGCATCCGCGTGGCCCTGCTGATCGTGGCCGCGTTCATCGAACGTTATCGCGAATTTCTTCAACCTGTGGACACAGGAGTCCCGGCCCTTGCCCATTGATTTCGAAATAGGCGGGGTCTACTTGCCGCCCATTGCCCAGGCCTTGCTGTTGGCCTTGCCGATTTTCCTGTTGCTGGACTGGGGGTTGCGCCGGGTCGGGTTGCTCAGGTTTGTCTGGCATGAAGCGCTTTTTGAAGGTGCGCTGTATGCCTGCGTGTGCGCGGTGGTGATTTTGCTGATGGGTGCCTCATGAGAATGAACAAGAAAATCGTCGCCCAACTGGTGACCGTGGTCGTTGTCGGACTGGCCGTGGTGCTCGGTTGGTTTGCCTGGGATCACTACACCCGTTCGCCCTGGACTCGTGATGCGCGGGTTCGCGCCGATGTGGTGACGCTGTCCGCCGATGTCTCGGGGCGCATTGTCAGCCTGCACGTGCAGGATAACCAGCACGTGGAGAAGGGCCAGTTGCTGCTGCAAATCGATCCTGCGCGCTACGCGTTGGCGGTCGAACATGCCAAGCGCTCAGTCGAAGTGGCGAAGGCGACGCAGGGTCAATCCCAGGCAGCGATCATCTCCAGTGAAGCACTGCTCAAGCAGCGCCAGAGCGAGGAACGCAGGAGAAGGACCCTTAAACAGGGTTTTGCAATCTCCGGCGAGGAGTGGGAGAAGGCCAGCACTGAAGTCGCGGTTGCCCGTGCGGACCTGCTGAGCAACCAGGCCAACCTGGGCCTGGCGCAAGCCAATGTGCAATTAGCCATTGCGGCATTGACCCAGGCCGAACTGGACCTGCAACGAACTCGGGTGACGGCACCTGTCAGCGGTTACGTGACAAACCTGCTGACCCGCGAAGGCGATTACGCCAGTGCGGGTAGCGCGCTGCTGGCGCTGGTTGACAGTGACTCGTTTTATCTCAGTGGCTACTTCGAGGAAACCAAGCTGCCGCGAATAGCGGTGGGCGACCGGGTACAAATCCACCTGATGAGTGGCGAGGCGTTCGGCGGAATCGTGCAGAGCATCGCCTTTGCCATTACCGATCGGGAGAACTCTCCGGGCAATCGCCTGCTAGCCAACATCAACCCCAGCTACACCTGGGTGAAACTGGCCCAGCGGGTACCCGTCAGGATCCAGATAGACCCGCAATACGCTCGCAAGGGCAGCCTGCGTGCGGGCACCACGGCCACCGTGACGGTGCTCGAAAGGTAGGCGTCGCGGCTACATCGACAACGCGTTCGCAAAAGGTGCTCATCACTGGGGGCGGGTCAAACGCCGATGGGTACCGCGTGATTGTGGATTATCCGTTCAGGATTTTTTACCAGCAACATAAGAAGGCATGACATGCGCCAACAGGCAGGGTTTATCAAGGCCATCGGCATCGGCTCGTTTTTTGTTTGCCTATCGAGCGAGGCCGATAGCGTCAGCTTGCCGCCCTTGGCATTGGGCAATGCGAGTTTCATGGATGGGGTGGCAGGCCCGGGGATGCTCTTTGAATTGCCCGCGCAAATCTATCGCAGCAACTCGGCGCGTGATGCCCACGGCCATGCTTTACCGGGAACGCAAAAAGTTCGTAGTAGTACCGTGCTTCCGCATTTTGCCTACTTCAGTTCCAACACCTTCCTGGGGGCCAACTACGGAGCCGAGGTGCTGCTGCCGATGGTTCATCTGGACCTGGATATCGATCAAGGCCCCGACGGCAGTCGTACGCGACAGGGCGACATGGTCATCAGTCCTCTGCTGTTGCAGTGGTCGCCGCGCTCGGTTCTTGGCAGGCCTTACTGGCAACGGTTGAACTTTGTTTTTTCGTTGCCTACGGGATCCTACAGCGCTGACTCGGATATCAATACCGGCAGCAATGTCTGGGTGTTTAACCCCCATTATGTGTTCACCTGGGAACTGACTGATCGCCTGGAAGTCAGCGGTCGCTTTCACTATGCGTGGTCGAGTCGCAACCATGATCCGGCGTCCGCGTTAAAGGCCGACAGCATCCAGCCCGGGGAGGCCATTCACAGTAATCTGGCGGTTTCCTATGCCGTGTCCGACAACTGGCGGCTAGGCGTGGCGGGTTATCAGCTCAAGCAAATCAGTGATGACCGGATCGACGGCCATCGCCAGCAAGATTCGCGCGAGCAAGTGCTGGGGATCGGGCCTGGCGTGATGTATCAGCAAGGAAAGCAGACATTGTTTGCCAACCTGTATTTTGAAAGCGGGGCTGAAAATCGCTCGCAGGGAACACAACTGACGTTGCGTTACCTGCACGCATTCTAGTTCTCGATTTCGCGCGGTTTAGCGGGCCGCAGGCAACAATCCCTTGATGAAGATTGAGATGGTCTCCGTGATCAGCTGTTCACGTTCCAATTTCGAAGGGCACTTGCCAAGACCGAGCAAGCAGCGCAATTGCAGGTCGCCTGTCAGGGCGTCGAGGAAAATCTTCGCGCGGATATCGGCGTTGCCTGGCACGATCAGCCCGGTTTCCTGGGCCCAGGTGAAGTACTCGGCCAGGCAGTTGTAAGCAGTCGCCGGAGCTGCGTCAAAGAACGACTGGGCCGCGTCTGGAGCACGCAACGCTTCAGCGACGATCAGCCGGTGCAAAGCGATGGTGCGGGGCGATAGCACCACATCCAGGAAGATCCCCGCAATGCTCGACAGGGCCTCCTGCAAGGGCCGTTGCTTGAGATCCATGTGGGTGAGGGGGCTGACGTTCTCTGCACAGAGCTGCTGGATAATCGCGGCGAACAGCCCCTCTTTGCCGCCAAAGTAGCTATAGATCGTGCGCTTTGATCCGCCGGTTTTTGCAATGAGCCCGTCAACGCTGACCCCGGAGTAACCCTCCGTAAGGAACATGTCCGTCGCTACCTTGAGAATGCTTTGACGCTTCGCTGTTTGCCGGGGGGTTTCCATGTGTCTCGGGTATTCCTGAAAGTACATTACGAAGTTCGCCATAGCGTACGCCGCTCGGTGTATGCGTTCCAGCCGGACAGGCGTACACCGGGCGCAGGCTCGGGCCAGAATATTTTATAAAAAGCCATTCTGCACGCTTGACGAGCATTTCGTTTGGGTGCACCTTTCACCCTAGTGGTACGGTAACGTACCGTACCATTACGTAAGAACATAATAACAACAGAGGTACAGATCATGCGTTTTGTACAATTTTCAGAAGACGGCGCTAAAGGGCTGGCCGTCGACCAAGCGGGCATCCTGCGTGGCCTGAACGAAAATGAAGCAGGCTACCCCGGCTCACTGCACTCCCTGCTCAATGCAGGCGCAGGTGCGCTGAAGGCCGCCCACAATCGCTTGAGCGATGCACGTTTACTTGACCCTTCGCAAATACGCTACCTGCCGCCCCTCGAGCGTCCGGGCAAGATTGTCTGTGTCGGCTTGAATTATGCCGATCACACCAAGGAAAGCCCGTACGAGCAGCCGTCCTATCCAACCTTTTTCCCTCGATTCGCTTCGAGCCTGATCGGTCATGGCGAATCCATTATTCGTCCGCGCGTCTCCGAGCAACTGGATTTCGAGGGTGAGTTGGCGGTCGTTATTGGCATCGGTGGTCGGCATATCTCCAAGGATCGTGCGCTGGAGCATGTTGCCGGTTATGCGATCTTCAACGAAGCCTCGATCCGCGATTACCAGTTCAAATCGCCGCAATGGACGATTGGCAAGAACTTCGACGCCACCGGTGCCTTTGGCCCGACCTTCGTCAGTGCTGACGAACTGCCGCCAGGTGCAAGCGGCCTGAGCCTGGTGACCCGTCTCAATGGTGCGATCGTGCAGCAAGGTAATACTGCCGACATGGTTTTCAGTGTCGTTGACCTGATTTCGATCCTCAGCGAAGCGGTCACTTTGGAGCCCGGTGATGTCATCGTCACTGGCACGCCTGCAGGGATCGGCTGGGCGCGCCGCCCACCCCTGTTCATGAAGCCGGGTGACCTGTGCACTGTAGAGATTGAAGGGCTCGGCACGCTGAGCAATCCAATCGCTGACGAGCAACCACCGGCCTGAATCCAGGCGGGCGTTTTTGCTTTCGAGATAGCGGAACAATTGACCCGGTTTAACCTGTGGTCGATGGCTGACGCACCACCCAAGGCAGTCACATTTCTACCGAGCTGCATGGCCGTTCGCGGACTCGGCTGCCCTGAAATCGATCGGCCTGCTGTTCCTCCCCTTGAAGGGTGTACCCGAGTAAATCCGGCCGGGTAACCCTGAGTTTTGTCGCTGGCCCGCTTCTAGAGGCACCACTCTGCAAGCGGCCAAGGAGGCACTATTGTGTTGCAGATAAAAGACATCAACCACGTCGTCTACCGTCACCCCGATCTAGCAGTGATAGAGCACTTCCTGACCGACTTCGGTCTGGTCGTCATGCACCGTACCGAACAGCGGCTTTACCTGCGTGGGGCCTGTTCACTGCCTTATGTGTACATCGCCGAGAAAGCCGAGCACAGCAGCTTTGGAGCCATTGCTTTTGCTGTCGAGACGCTCGATGACCTGCAACAGGCAATACGACTGCCTGGCGCTTCCTCCATCCAGGCGATTGATGGCCCCGGGGGCGGGCAATCCGTCGTACTGCACGACCCGTCCGGCCGCCGCATCGAACTGGTCCACGGCATTGAACCGGTGGGTGCGTTAACCCTGCGCGCGGCGTTGACCATCAACTCGGCCCAAGACAAACAGCGCTTCGGCGACGTGCAGCGCCCCGGTAAAGGTGCCGCGCAGGTGTTGCGTCTCGGACATGCGGCAATCGGTGTGCAGGACATGGTCGCGCACCTGGACTGGTACACGCAGGTGCTTGGCATGTTGCCCTCCGATCTGGTGGTTGAAGAGCCCAATCGAGATTGCCCGACCGCTGCCTTCCTGCGATTGAATCGTGGGAGTGCATGGACCGACCACCACACCATTGCCCTGTTTCAGGCGGAGAAGGATTTCGTCCATCACGTCTCTTACGAGGTGCAGGACTTCGACGCGCAGTGCCTGGGGCATGCCTGGATGACCCAACAAGGTTGGCGGCCGTTCTGGGGCGTTGGTCGGCATGTGTTGGGCAGCCAGATCTTCGACTACTGGAGTGACCCGTCCGGCAACCTCATCGAGCATTTCACCGACGGCGACCTCTTCAATCAGGACTCACCCTCCGGCTTCACCCAAGCCTGCGACGACAGCCTTTATCAGTGGGGGCCTCCGATGTCGGTGGAGTATTTCCTTGGCGGCAAATGTGCAGCCAAACAGACCGCTCCCCGGTCCGCAACGTTGCGCCAGCGCCGCGGTTGATCAATCGTTAGAGGACAGATGCCATGAACCAAGCAATCACAGGGCAGGGGCTCGACCTGTTGTTTCGTCAGGCCAGAAGCCAGAACGGTTGGCTCGACCAACCGGTGAGTGATGACACCCTCAAAGAACTGTATGACCTGATGCGCTGGGGGCCGACCAGCGCCAATGGGTGCCCGGCACGCATCGTGTTTGTGCGCAGTGCCGAGGCCAAGCAGCGCTTACTGCCGGCATTGAGCGCTGGCAACATGGAAAAGACGTTGAGCGCGCCAGTGACCGCAATCATCGGTTATGACACCTGCTTCCATGAGCAACTGCCCAAGCTGTTTCCCCACAACCCCGGTGTGCGCGATTGGTTCGCCGGGCAGCCTGAACTGATTGAGTCCACGGCCCTGCGCAACAGTTCAATGCAGGGCGGCTACTTCATCCTGGCAGCCCGTGCACTGGGGCTCGACTGCGGTCCAATGTCCGGATTTGACCATCAATGGGTGGACCAGGAGTTCTTCACCGCAGGCGCCGGGCGATCGCATGGATTCGCCGGCATGCAGATCAAATCGAACTTCCTCTGCAACCTCGGTTATGGCGACCCGGGCAAGTTGTTTTCACGCAGCCCCCGTCTCGACTTCGAAGAGGCTTGCTCACTGCTGTAGCTGTTTGCAAAACGATCAAACATGCAATTCCTCCAGCCCGACTGATTGAGCGCTGCGGCTCATCGCGCTCAATCAATCGGTCAGGCAAAACAACAACAAAAAGGAAAACACCTCTATGAAGTCCATTTCGAAATGGCATGTACTTGTCGGCGGTTTCCTGGCTTATCTATTCGATGCCATGGAAATCATCCTGCTTACCATCGCCTTGCCAGTTATCCGCCAGGACCTTGGCTTGACCTTTAACGAGGCCGGTATGCTCGCTTCGGCGACTCTGCTCGGTATCGGATTCAGTAGCATCACCACCGGTTGGTATTCCGACAATTATGGTCGACGCAAAGCGCTGCTCATATCGCTGATGGTTTTCGGTGTACTGACCACGCTGGTAGCAACCACCCACAACTGGGGATTGCTCTTGCTGCTGCGATTCCTTTCCGGGTTGGGATTGGGTGGAGTCTGGGGAATTGTCTCAGCCTATGTGACAGAGACCTGGCCTGCACATCAGCGCGCACGGGCGATCGGTTTTGTGCTGAGTTCCTTTCCGATTGGTGCCGCGATCGCGGCATTGGCGGCGGCAACGCTGCTGCCAGACTGGAAAGTACTGTTCATGCTGGCGGGTATCTCGACGCTTATCCCGGTGGCCTACATCTTTTTCTTTGTTCCCGAATCTCGTGAGTGGCAAGAGCAGAGAGCCAAGAGCATTGCCAGCCCCCAGCTACATAAGAATGTATCGGTCGGCGAAATCTTTGCCCCTGAACTTCTCCGGTTGACCTTGCTGGGCACCCTGGCAGCCAGTTGCGCGGTCATCGGATTCTGGGGCGCGAGCACCTGGTTACCCACCTACCTGGTGCAAGAACGTGGCCTGAACATCGCGATGATGGCCAACTTCATGGCGATCCTGAACATCGGCGCTTTCATCGGCATAAATGCCTTCGGTTTCATCGCAGACTCCATCGGCAAACGTAACGCCACGCTGCTGTCGCTGCTGGGGAGTGCGGTGATGCTGTCGATCTATGCGCTCACGACGAATAACGCCATCTTGTTTTGGCTGGGGCCGATCTATGCCTTCTTCTATGCCTTCGCCAGCCTGTTCGCATCCTACTTCAGTGCCCTTTACCCCACACGAGTGCGCACTATCGGCGCCGGTTTCTGTTTCAACTTCGGCCGGGGGTTGGCGGCGTTTGCCCCATTGCTGTTGAGTGGCATCGCAACCAGCTACAGCTTGGCGCTTGGACTTCTGGTGTGTGCCGGCTTCTTCGCACTGGCAACCTTGACCATGCTGTTCATGCCTCAGGTGGAAATAGCCCAGGCGAGTTCCGCACAGAACGTGTCACTGGAAACTACTCGTCCCTGATCCACAGGGTTCGCGAGCTATTCGATATCCATGCGCAGGGGTAATACATGTCAGAGCAAGACGTAATACAACACTTGGCACAGTTGGAGGCGCGCCGTCGCCAGGCGATGATCGATGGCGATATGGCGTTTCTCGAAAACCTATATACCGACGATCTTACCTATAGCCACTCGGATGGCCAAAGCGACAGCAAGAGCAGTTACCTTCAAGGCATGCGTGCAGGTATCTGGAATTATCGGGGTTTCGAAAGCCGGCAAGAACAGATCCGCAGGGTAGGGGAGTGCGCCGTTGTCACGGGGCTGATCGACATGGACGTGATTATCCGAGGTGAACCCATGTTATTGAACTCGCGTTACATCAGTGTCTGGAGAGAGGCCGAAACCGGCTGGCAAATGATGGCCTGGCAGTCCACCCGGTATTCGAAAGTCTGAGGGCGATGGTCTGCGCGCGATATTGAATCACCCGCGTGGCGTTTTTTTCAGCAACTAACAGCACAGCGGACAACTTTATCCCGACCGTTACGGTTAATCGGGCACGGCGTACTTATGCCTGGAACTTGTAGCGGTTGGAGATCTTCGTCGTCTTGCATGTCCCTACCGAACTGCTGACTTATTGGAATCTTGAATATGTACGTACAACAATTACAAAAAACGTATTTCAGGGCACTTCTGGCTGCGGGCGCAATGAGCCTGGCCTCGAATCACGCACATGCCAAAGACTGGAGCGATACCTTTATCGGCTTTCGCTATGGCACCGACTTCACTGAGCCGAGTGTCCAGGGCAAAGTCCAGAAGGAGATTTACCAACTGGGCCATGCCAGCGGCAATGAGACAGGCTCCAACTTCTTCAACCTCGACGTCCTCAAGTCCGACAGCAACGACCCTAAAAAAGACAGCGATTCAGGTGCCACTGAAGCCTACCTGGTCTATCGCCATCAACTGTTCCTGAGCAAGGTCTTTGACCGATCGCTGGCCTTCGGCCCGGTGAAAGAAGTAGCGCTGAGCAGCGGGGTAGAACTCAACTACAAAAACACCGAGTTCGCTACCCGTAAGCGCATGTTGGTCGTTGGGCCGACGCTCAAGTTCGACGTGCCAGGTTACCTGGATATCAGTCTGCTTTACGCCATGGAGTGGAATCATTGCGGATTAAATGCGTGCCAGACCGAAAATATACAGTTCGATCCGTACTATGTGCTTCATATGGTTTGGGGATTTCCTTTCCAGATGGGAAGTGTACCGCTCAAATTCCAGGGGTTTGCCAGCTACAAGACAGCAAAAGGCAAAGACTACTTCAAGGAGGATACGGCTGAAGAAAGTCTGGTTCGTGCGTCGCTGTTGGTCGATGTCGGGCAAATGACTTTTGGCACGAAAAACAAACTGTTGATCGGCCCGGGTTACGAGTATTGGAAGCACAAGTATGGCGCGATCAACAAGCCCGGGACTGACACCTACGCACCGACAATGCACCTTGAGTGGCATTTCTAAACTGGATCGCCTGATTTGTACGGCTTGAAAACGTAAGCCACGGCAGCCCTGGCAAATACCCGCCCCCTTGTTGCTCCCTTGGTTTGGGGGGCGGTTTTAGGCGCCCTAGTGGCTAATACCGGTCAGTTAAGCCCTTTTGTAGGAGCGGGTGCCCGCTTGCGGCCTGCTCGCGAAGAACTCAACGGCGCCGCGTTTATACTGAATACACGCGTTATCGTTGACGTTTTTCGCGAGCAAGCTCGCTCCTACAATTGACAGCGTCGTTTAACTGATCGGCATTAGCCCTAGTGGCGCCTTTTTTTGCAGTCAATTTGCCGCTTTCACCGGGCGAATCTTGAACCAGATTGAGTACATCGCTGGCAGGAACACCAGGGTCATGACGGTCCCCACGAGGGTGCCGCCAATCAAGGTGTAAGCCAGCGTGCCCCAGAACACTGAGTGCGTGAGCGGGATGAATGCCAGGATCGCCGCCACTGCTGTGAGCAATACCGGGCGAGCGCGCTGTACAGTCGCTTCGACCACCGCATTGAACGGCTCAAGCCCGTCCTTGACGTTGTGATCGATTTGCCCGATCAGGATCAACGTGTTGCGCATCAGGATCCCGGAAAGTGCGATCAGCCCGACAAGGGCGTTGATCCCGAATGGCTGGTTGAACAGCAGCAGGGTTGGCACTACTCCAATCAATCCCAGCGGTGCGGTGAAAAACACCATCACCATCGCCGACATCGAACGTACCTGAAGGATGATGATCAGCAAGGTGATTGCGATCATGATCGGAAACAGTGGTGCCAATGCCACAGTGGCCTTAGCCGACTCTTCAATAGATCCGGCCTGCTCGATGCGATAGCCATCTGGAAGGCTGGCGATGATCGGCAGCAGTTCTTTCATTATCTTGTTGGAAACATCCGGTGGTTGCAGATCCTCGGCAATGTCACCGCGTACGGTGATGGTCGGTGCCCGGTCTCGACGGCGCAGAATCGGGTCCTCCATACGTACCCTGACCTCACCTATCTGTGAAAGGGGAATGCGCTGGCCGGCGGCGCCCACCAGTGTGAAACCCTCGATCTTCGCAGGATCCAACCGAATATCACCCGCTGCTCGCCCCACCACCTGCACTGAACGAATGTCTTCGCGCACAGAAGTGATCGGGATACCTGAGAGCAGGAACTGTAATTGCTGGGCAACTGCGCTCGACGTCAGCCCGAACGCCTGCAATCGATCCTGATCCACAGAGAAATGCAGCGTGGGCGTTCGTGGCCCCCAATCGCTGTTGACGGTGCGCATCAGCGGACTCGCCTGCATGACGGTTTCAATTCGCCCAGCGATCTCTCGCAACGTGTCGGCATTCGGCCCCGTCACCCGATACGCAACCGGAAACGGTGAGTAAGGACCGAACACAAGTTGCGTAACTCGAACCCGAGCCTCAGGTGCGAGCCCTTGAGCAACAGCCTCACGAATCCGTAGCTTGAGAGACTCGCGTGCCTCCTGGCTTTGCGTCAGTACAACGATCTTGGCGAACGATGGGTCCGGTAGCTCTGGTGCCATTGCCAGATAAAAACGCGGCGAACCCTGGCCGATATAAGACGTGACGATCTTTGCTGCATCCTGCTGTTGCAGCCATGCCTCGATTTTAGCTGTCGTGGCGCTGGTCACCGCAATGGCGGTGCCGTAGGGCATTTGCACTTCGATCAGTACTTCGGGACGATCCGATGTCGGGAAAAATTGTTTCTTAACCAATCCCATCCCGAGAATCGCCACCACAAACGCAGCGATCACCGCACCTGCCACCCACCATTTGCGGGCAATCACCTGAGCCAGCAGTCCTCGAAAACGGTTGTAGTGGGTGGTGTCATAAATAGCGGCATGTCCCCCTGCAACGGGCTTGATTGCAGGCAACAGCTTCACCCCCAGATAAGGCGTGAAGACCACTGCAACTACCCAGGAGGCAATCAACGCGATGCCGACAATCCAGAACATGTTGCTGGTGTACTCGCCAGCAGTCGACTGCGCAAAACCGTTGGGCATGAAGCCGACAGCGGTCACTAATGTACCGGCAAGCATTGGCGCTGCGGTGTGGCTCCAGGCGTAAGCGGATGCCTTGAAGCGGTCGTAACCTTCTTCCATCTTCACCACCATCATTTCGATGGCAATGATCGCGTCATCCACTAACAGACCCAGCGCGAGGATTAATGACCCCAGGGTAATTCGGTCAAAGTTCTTGCCTGTGGCCGCCATCACCACGAAGACAATCGCCAGTGTCAGCGGCACGGCCGCGGCGACGACCACACCCACTCGCCAGCCCATGCTGAGGAAGCAGACCAGCATCACCACCAGCAGCGCGACGAAGAATTTGATCATGAACTCATCAACGGCCGAACTGATGTTCACCGATTGGTCAGTGACCTTCGCAAGCGTCATTCCCAACGGCATGCCTTGATTGATTTTGGCCGTTTCGGCATCCAGCGCTTTACCCAGGTCCAGGCCGTTCCAGCCGTCGCGCATCACGACGCCCAACAACAGGGCCGGTTCACCCTGGTTGCGCACCAGAAAAGTCGCGGGGTCTTCGTACCCACGCTCGACTGTCGCGACGTCTGATAGCTTCAGGATTTTGCCCCGCGCCACAATGGGCGTGTTGCGGATTTTCCCCAGCGTGTCGAGGGCCCCATCCAGACGGAGAAACACCTGGGCCCCGCTGGTTTCAATCGAACCGGCAGGGGTCAAAACGTTCTGGTTATTGAGTGCTGAAAAAATCTCCTGCACAGAGATACCCAGGGTGGCCAACCGCTCATGGGAGAACGATACGAAGATCCGCTCGGCTTGTTCACCGATGATATTGATCTTTTTCACACCCGGGACATGAAGCAAACGCTGGCGCAGCGATTCAGCATCGCGCACGAGTAAGCGTTGAGGTTCACCTTTAGCCTTTAGCGCAAAAAGGGCGAAGGTCACGTCCGAGAATTCATCATTGACCAGCGGGCCGATGACGCCCGCAGGTAAGCTTTTCGATGCATCATTGAGTTTTTTACGCGCTTGATAAAACTCCTCCTGCACTTGCGAAGGTGGGGTTTTATCCAAGAGTGAGACCATGGTGAAAGCCAGGCCTGGCCGGGTGTAGGTCTCGCTACGGTCATACCATTTCAATTCCTGCAGGCGCTTCTCAAGTGGTTCAGCGACCTGGTCCTGCATCTCTTGCGCGGTCGCACCTGGCCATACGGAAATCACGGTCATCTGTTTGACGGTGAATGGCGGGTCTTCTGCCCGGCCCAGTTTGAAGAATGCAAGCGTTCCCGCCACGGCGATCAAAAAAATCAGGAACAGCGTAATGGACCGTTCGCGAACGGCCAGTGCAGAAAGGTTGAAACGGCCCCCGCTCATGGTCGTTCCCCTTTGATAACGTGATCCGGTTGCTGGACCAGCACCTCCTCACCCTCGTGGAGCAGATGCGCTCCCAAGGCAACGATCTGTTGACCGGGCTTGAGGTCGCCACTGACCGCCGCCGACTCGTCGCTCAACCCCAGCAGTTGCACCGCGCGCCATGAGACGATTGCTGGCGTGCCCGTTACGATCCATACGCCCGGCCCCTTACCGGCGTCGTAGATGGCGGCCATTGGAACCGCAAGCGCAAGCTGGGCAGGCGTGTCGTCAGCGATGCGCAGCGTGACGGTAGATCCCAGCGGCGGGTTGGCGTTTGCGTCATCGAGCACATAACGCGCTTCGAACGTACGCGTGAGCGGATCAGCTGCGTCGGACAGCAACCTCAGCTTCGCAGGGATTGTCGTCGTACCATTGCCGTACAATTTGGCCTGAGCCTGGGCGCCAACAGCGGGGCGCAACGTTTCGGGCAAATGGACGATAGCCTCGCGTGGCCCGGCCTTCGCTAAACTGACAACGGGTTGACCGGCACTGACGACCTGCCCAGGCTCGGCCAACGTGTCAATCACTACACCGTCGGCATCGGCGAGTAAAAGGGCGTACCCAGTGGCGTTGCGAGCGACATTGGCCTGGGCTTGCGCCGCGTTGAGGTCTGCCTTTGCGGTGTCAGCCATGGATTTGATCCGGTCGTACGCCGAGGCAGAGATTGCACCGGCGGCGACCAGATCGCGATTTCGCGCTTCGTCATCGGCTGTTTGTTTGGCCCGGGCAGCCGCGGCCGCAACGGCTTGCACCTGGGCTTGAGCCTGGAGACCAAGGTCAATGGGATCCAGGCGCATCAGGGGCTGGCCCCGTTTGACTGCCTGCCCGGTATCAACCAAGCGCTCCAGCACCTTCCCCGACACGCGAAAGCCCAAATCGCTTTGCACACGAGCGACCACCACACCGGTAAACGAGCGCGATGCGCCATCAGCGCTCGCGACAGTAGCGGCTCTTACCAAGGGCGGTTGAGTTCGCGGATCACGCGCGCTCGACGATTCGCCGCAGGCAGTCAAAACGAAAGGCAATAAGCAAACGGCAATGGTTGCAGATCTGGACCGAAGCATGGGATCCCTGACTCATATCAAGTGAACAGGGAACCGATTCTCTATTTAGTGACCAATATAGTCAATAGTCACAACCTCAAGGCGCCAGGCTACGCAGTATCAGGGCCGACAGGTGCACCGGGGCCGTCGTGACGATGTCCAGGTTGTACTGCAACTGCACTGGGCTGATGTAGGGGCGCATGACCAGATGAATCGCCTGGACAGCCTCATCCAGGGGAGTCTTGCGCTCGAACTCGCCCAACTGCCGCCCTTCGAGAACAATCTCCTGGACCAGCAGGCGCAGGCGCTCGTCGTGTGCCTTGGCAGAGGGCCACTGGTCGCGACCCGCGACAGCTGCGATGTCATAGAGCTTGCGGTCGTGAAAAAACAGGTCGCTGCCTGCCTCGACGAGCGCGCGGAACAAGCGCCGCAGCTTCTCGGAGGCCGTTGGCGCATCCGCGATCGCCGCCTCCACGATGGCCATGATCATTGCGAGTCTGTTGGCGCAAATCACCTCACCGATAGCCTGTTTGGAGTCAAAGAATTTGTAGATATAGGCTTTGGAGAAGCCAATGGCCTTGGCCAGATCGGAGACCGTGGTCTTCTCGTATCCGTAGTGTCCGAAGTGCTGGGTGGCCGCTTCCACGACCTGGTCACGCACGCTGTGGTCCGATGGACCGCGTGCCGGGGTCGTCTTCGATTGATTAGTCATATTTGCAGCTTAGCTCCACGAGCCCTGATTGACAACGAGTGACCATATTGTAATATCGTCACAACTTAAATCTGCTCAGGGGAAGTTCAATGCGCCCGCTCTCTACGTACGCACTGGTCATAAGTACCGGCCTACTGGCGAGTTGCGCCGTAGGTCCGGATTATCAGCGTCCAGATGCTCCAATCAATGATCGTTTTCTGACGCAACCGGGTAAAGAACCGAATATTACCGTGCGCTCAGCAAGCAATGTCGCTTGGTGGGAAGGTTTCGCTGATCCCTTGCTCAGCGACTTTGTCTCACAGGCCCTAATCAAGAATCTCAACCTGGCCCAGGCCAATGCGCAACTCACCCAGGCACGGGCAGCTCTGGGCATTGCAACGGCGGCACTTCTACCCACGGGCAACACCAGCGCCCAAGCGGCACGTGCCTATCAATCAGTTGAAACGCCACTCGGCCAAGTCCTTGACTCGACGCCCGGCTATGATCGCTACGGCAACGCCTACGAAGCTGACCTCAGCGCAAGCTGGGAATTGGATGTGTTCGGCGGTCTGCGCCGCGGCAGACAGGCTGCATTGGCTGAGTACGAGGCCTCTGAAGCAAGTGTCGTTGCAGCAAGGCTTGCAGTCGCCGCTCTGACGGCTGATACCTACATCACCATCCGGGGCCTGCAAACCCGATTGGCCATTGCCCAGCAACAGGTCAAAACGCAGGAGGATCTGCTGGACAAGGTTCAGCTGCTTTACGGCAAGGGGCTGGCTGCGCAATACCAGCTGCGTCAGACCGAGGGCGAGCTTGCGCAGGCCCAGGCGAGCGTACCGGTCTTGCGCACGGGACTTGATGCGGCCATGAATGCGCTGGACATAATGCTGGGCGTCCCCCCCGGCACCCATCGTCAAACCTTGGCGACAGTCAAAGGTATTCCGCAACCTGCGCAGCTGACGTCGACCGGTACACCTGCGGATCTGCTGCGCCGCAGGCCTGACCTCATCGTGGCTGAGCGTCGCCTCGCCGCCTCAAGCGCGCGCATTGGAATGGCGATGAGCGAGTATTACCCGAAGCTCTCCCTTAGTGCGTTGCTGGGCAGTGCGACAGCCGTTTCAAGCGCTAATCTGTTCAGCAGCGGAGCGAGCCAATCGGCAGCCGTACTAGGGCTGCGATGGAGGCTTTTCGATTTCGGCCGAGTAAACGCTCAGATCGAGCAGGCCAAGGGCAGCGAAGCGCAAGCCCTGGCCGCTTACCGCCAGTCAGTCCTGCAAGCCACTGCAGATGTTGAGAACGCCTTCTCCTCCTTGGCCAATCGCCAAGCCCAGGCTGCCACGCTGGGCAGAGGTGAAACCGCTCTTGCCTTTGCGAGACAATCCTCGTTCATGGGATATCAAAAAGGCGCGATCAGCTTGATTGAGGTGCTACGTGCCGATGAAAAGCTCCTGCAGACATCCGACGCCCGGGCCCAGGCACAAACGGAATCGGCGCGCTCGGCGGTTGCTGCATTCAAAGCACTCGGTGGCGGATGGTAATCCCAAGAGGGGACAGATCTATTTAACTGAAATAAGCAGAAACGGCAGAGGTTCATTTCCCACAAAGTAACAGTCTAGCCCTAGCCGATTGCTGGGGATTGCTCATTCACTGAATGAAATCGGCCTCGATGCAGAGGCTGCGGCATGGGTCGGGGAGCAGGCGCTCGCCGGTATCTCCTCTTCGGACAGTAATGCCTGTGTCCTCAGTGCGGCCGAATATTGCCAGATTTTTTGCAGCGCCGTGCAGGGTGTCCTGCCTTCGCGAACCGCCTGGCACTGACTGGACACTGGGCATGACCCGATATTTCTGCGAAAGAACACGGTTGACGCTGTCATTAAGCGGCGGCCGTAGATAAAGCCGCCGCTCATTGCCTGCTTAACTAGTTTCCGGCGGGCATCGGCAAGTGAATGCCTTCTTTTTGCAGTTCCTCTCGAACCGACTGGAACTTTTGATATTTCGACAGCTCGATCGGTCCGTCGTAAGTCATGCTTTGCATCTTGCGAGGCGGGTATTGCACGTAGGTCTTCATCAAGTTGCTGATGGCGATGCTGATAGGAACCATCGACCAAGTGCGTTCGGTAAAGTTGTTCATGAAGATGTCATAGCGCTCCTGCGGGTCCTGCAGCAAGTCGAAGACCTGCGGTACGGTTGCCACGTACTTGCTGGCGCCTTTCCAGCCCTGATTGGAGTCGACCGCCAGGCCACCGGTCTGGGCGCCGTCATCGCCGCGCAGGTTGAAAACGGCCTTGAAGTTGCCGACACGGGCGGCACCGGGCGACAGTTCGTTTTCCGTGAAATAGAACCACTCTTTGCGGGGTGAGGGGCCGGTCCCCAGTAATACCGGGGTCATGTCGTAGCTGTCGAACATGATCGGCTGACCTTCGCGGTCTTTCTCCGGCAGTTTAATGCCGGCCACCGACGCGAATGTCGCCATCAGATCCAGGCCTCCGATGATGTCGTGGTTTTTCATCGCAGGTTTGATTTTTTCCGGCCATACCATGATTGCCGGTACTCGGTTGCCACCTTCGCGTACCGTGCCTTTGGTGCCGCGGAAGGGCGTATAGCCGGCATCCGGATAAACGTCCTGCCAAGCGCCGTTGTCGGTGGTGTAAACCACCAGGGTGTTCTTATCCATGCCCAGCGCTTTGAGCTTGTCCATGATGCGGCCAATGCGGGTGTCGAGTTCCACCACCGAGTCGGCGTACTTGGATTTGGAAATCGACTTATGTACGAATTCCGGTGCCGGCAAATTCGGCTGATGCACTTTCATGAAGTTGACGTTGATGAAAAACGGCTTGTCGGACTTGGCGGCGGTATCGAGAAACTCCATGGCGGCTTTCTCGACATATCCGTCAAAGTAGGGAATCCCGACCACACCGGGTTTTCCATCGATAACCGGCGTATCGACATACTCGCCGTTGATCTTGAATTCCTCGACCGGTTTTTCACCTGCCTTGCCGGACAACGCGCCCTTGGTGACATTGGCGAACATGGCGCGGGTCTCGGGGTCCATGTCCGGGAACCATTCTGGATCGGCATAGGTGTAGGCGTTGAGGTGATAAAGGCCGACGTACTTCATGACGTCGTAGCCCTGGGCATTGGGCATGGCGTAATCGGCTTCGCCCAGGTGCCACTTGCCGGTGAAGTAAGTGTCGTAGCCACCGGTCTTGAGAACGGAGGCAAGGGTCCATTCGGCTGCCGGCAAACCGCCACCCTGGCCCTGAAATGCCACAGTGGTCATGCCGCTGCGGTTGGGAATGCGCCCGGTCTGCATGGCTGCCCGGCCGGGAGTGCAGCTGGGTTGGGCATAGAACGAAAAGAAAGTGGTGCCTTGCGCCGCCAGTTCGTCGATGCTCGGTGTCGGCATGCCGCGACCTACACCGCCGCCATAAGGGCCGAGGTCACCGTAGCCGGTATCGTCGGAGACTATGAACAGGATATTGGGTTTTTCGGTCTGGGCTGCATGGGCAACGTTGAGGGCGATGAGCAATGAGCACGCAAGGTAGAACTTGGTACGATGTGAGAGCCGTTTCATAAGCGGTACCCTATCGAAGGTTGACCCTTTCAGTTGTTACGCACACATCAAGTACGCAACGATCAGGATCTCGGTGAGTAAATCCCCCTACGCCGTGCCAAAAGGCAGTTCAAGGGGGCCAACCGACCCATCGAAAGAACTCCCGTTTAATTCAAAGCACCCAAAGAGCCTAGTAGGTTAATGGCATCTTGCGCGAAATCGGATTCACTGTTGAGGTCGTTCACCTTTACCGCCTCAATACCAAGCAGCCTCGAAGAGCATGGTTTGTGTTTTCTTGACTAGTATCTATTCGACTTGAGCGTGCGCGGTCGCACCAACTGTTACGCCCTGGAGTCGGGTGCGTGCGCTACGTTATTCGCACAATGGATAGTTGTGAGGTTAATCATGCCAACCAGAAGTAGTGTCATGCCCGCCTGCACACTCCTGGCACTGTGCTGCCAGCAAGCCTGGGCCGGCGGCATTCTGCTCTACGAAGTTGGCACCGATAATGCCGGCCTGGCCAACGCCGGTGCCGCTGCGCGCGCCCAGGGCCCATCGACCATCGCCAGTAACCCCGCGGGCATGAGTTGCCTGTCAGGCACACAAATTACCGCAGGCTTGCAAGTGCTGTATGGCGACCTGAGCTTCGATCGCGACGCCGGTAGCAATGTCGCAGGAACCGGCAGCGGTAACGCTCTCGACCCGATTCCCGGTGGCAGTTTCTTTATCAGCCATGAACTCGACGACCACTGGAGCGTCGGCTTCGGCCAGTACGGTGACTTCGGCCTGGCGGTCAACTACGACAATGACTGGTACGGTCGCTACTTCGCGCAGAACTCCAGTCTGCTGGGTCTGTCCCTGGTACCCAGCGTTGCGTACCGATTTAATGAGCAATGGTCGGTGGGTGTTGGCGTCAAGGCCATGTACGGCATGATGCAGGCGCAAACCGCCATCGACCGCGCTCCCTTCGGCTTCACCGATCGTGCTGACGGCCAGTACAAATACAAGGACGGGGCCTGGGGTTATGGCGCCAATGTCGGGGTAATCTACGCCCCGCAATCCGGCACGCGTATTGGCCTGACCTACACCAGTAAAGTCGATCTGGACTTCGAAGACCGGCTGGATGTGAAAGGCGACGGGCGTCTGCTGGAGCGCATCAACGACACTCCCACCAAACTCGACACCAGCGTGCCGCAGACCGTGACCCTCAGCCTGTTCCAGCAATTGGACCGGCAATGGGCTTTGCTGGCCTCGGCTAATTGGCAGGATTGGTCGCAGTTCGGTGAGATCGGTGTACAGGTCGACACCACGGCGTTGGGCGCACAGTCGAAATCAGTCGATGCCGGGTTCAAGGACACTTGGCACCTGTCCCTGGGCGCGCAGTACCAGGCTACCGAGCAATGGCTGTGGAATGTTGGTATGGCCTACGACAGCAGCGCCGTCTCCGACAGCAAACGCAGCGTGATTGTACCCATGGGCGAATCCTGGCGCATCGCCACAGGCGCAACCTATGCGCTTAATCAAGACACCGACATCAACGTCAGTTGGGCCATGGTCTGGCTAGGCGATATGCCTGTGGACCAGACCAAGTCGATCTCGGGTCATCAAGTCTCCGGGGAGTACGGCGACGCCTGGATTCAAGCCCTCAGCGGCAACATGACCTGGCGATTCTGAGGTGTGAGCGTTTTCGCAAGTGGACGGAACCGATTGCGCTAACCATTACACCACCGACCCAAACCTAATGGAGTTTGGGTCGTCGTGACTCCTTTGCCGCCGATCTGCGAATTCCAACTAAAGGTCTATAGTTGTAATCGCCCTGCAATAACTACCTGGCTAGAAAGTACGCCTCCCACCGCCGCCAATGCGGTGTTCGCCAACGTGCTCGGGCACCCCTCAATCAGCAAATAGCCCGTCGGTGAGCTACGCTGCGATACGTACCCCTGACCTGAATTATGTGAAGTAAGGAACTGACGCATGCGGAGCAGGTTTGTCGCGCTGTTGATTGCTGTTGTCGGGTTGTTTTGCTCAGTTCCCGGGTATGCGCAGGCCTCTCCCGCAACGGTAGAAGCACCTTCCGCTGAACTGAAAATCTACAACCGCAGCGTCATGGTTTTCCGCGCCGCGTTATACGGTGAAATACCGGAAATACGGGTCAAGCGTGCGAAAGCGGCGATCAGTGAGGCAATGGATGAGTCAGACGATCTGAATGTCACCCTCGACTCCATTCAGAACAGTTATATGGTGCTGCTGGGCTCCAGGCGCGCTTTTATTGTTTCTCCCCAGGATGTCGATGCCAGCCAATATGAGTCAGTGCGCCAGGCCGCGGAAAGCGCGGCCGACAAACTGCGCCAAGTGGTTAGCGAAACCCAGGAAGCCCGCAGCCTGCATTTCATTTTCAGGTCACTGGCAGCTGCAGCCCTTGCCACCGGTATTCTGATTGCCGCGCTCTGGGGCATGGCGTATCTGCGCCGCAGATTGCTGAGGAAACTGCCGGACTTGATGGATCGGCATACACAGGCGCTGAAAGTCGGACGTGTACAGGTAATAGATGCCAATTACCTGTATCCGCTGGTCAGTCGTTTACTCGGGTTACTGCGCTGGCTCGTCGTGCTGTTGCTCACGTATGAATGGCTTGGCTTTATTTTGTCGCGGTTTCCCTATACCCGGCCCTGGGGCGAAAGCCTCAACAACTATCTGTTGGACGTCGCGGGATATCTACTCGAAGGGATCGTCGGTGCAATTCCTGGTTTCGGCGTCGCAGTCGCAATCTTTTTTATTGCCCGTGGTATCTCAGCTTTCAGTCGCCGGATCTTGCGCCGCATGGCGGTCCCCGGCACCTTCAGTTGGCTGAATCAAGAAACCCTGCACCCGACCCAGCGCTTGACCTCCCTGGCTATCTGGCTGTTTGCCTTGGCCATGGCTTATCCCTATTTGCCCGGCGCCGGTACAGATGCCTTTAAAGGCTTGTCGGTACTGATTGGTTTGATGATTTCCCTCGGTGCCACCAGTGTGGTCGGGCAGGCGGCGGCCGGATTGATCCTCACGTACACCCGAACCTTGCGTCCCGGGGAGTTCGTGCGCATTGGCGACTATGAAGGCACCGTCACAGAGCTGGGCATGTTCACGACTAGCATCCGAACAGGTCTGGGGGAGGTGTTGACGCTGCCCAATTCGATGATTACCGCCACCGTTACCAAGAACTACTCCCGTACCGTGCAAGGTCCTGGGTATGTGGTCGACACGGTCGTGACCATCGGTTACGACACGCCGTGGCGGCAGGTCGAGGCGATGTTGCTGGAGGCCGCCAGGCGCACCCCCGGCGTTCTCGAAGACCCTCCGGCGCAGGTGTTCCAGACCGCGTTGTCGGACTTCTATCCCGAGTATCGACTGGTGGCCCAGGCAATTCCCAGTCAACCCCGACCGCGGGCGGTATTGCTCAGCCTGTTGCACGCCAATATTCAGGACGTATTCAACGAGTATTCAGTGCAAATTATGTCGCCGCACTATCTCGGTGACCCCAGCGAAGAGAAGCGTGTACCCAAGGACAAGTGGTTTACCGCACCCGCGCAACAATCGAAGGAACTGTGAGCGCTATTGAAGGGCGCCCACAAATTGGCCCGGGTTAGCAGGGCTGGGCCGCCAGGCTATTGGTGATATTACGCCCCAGCACCAGCACCGTGACAAAACCGCAACCTACCAGCGCCGTGGCAAGACTCAGCAGCACCGAGCTGCCCAGGTGGTCGACGATCTGCCCGCCGAAAAACGAACCCAGCGCAATAATCACCTGGAACAAGGCGACAAACAGCGGCATCCCGCGTTCGACATCCTTGGGCGCTACGACAAACATCCAGATACTGGCGCAGGCCGGGAAGGCGCCAAAGGCGAAACCCCAGAGCGCGATCAGCATCGCCGCGCCGGTCATGCCGGTGGCGAAGTGGGGGAATAGGGCGGTGCTGGTGCCGATCATCAGCGCGACCAGCAATAGGGTATGGCGTACGCTGCGGTTGGCGGCGAAGCCGGCAAAAATATTACCCATGACCCCGGCCACGCCAAAGAGCAGCAGCAACGAGCCAATAGTCGGCCCATCGAAGCCGGCACTGTGTTTAAAGAAGGGGGCGACGTAGGTGTAGGCGGCAAAGTGCGCCAGGCCAATCAGCAATACCGCAATCAAGCCAACGCGCGCTTGTGGATTGACGAACAGGGCTGGCAGGTCACTGATGCGGATGGCCTTTTCCGGGGTCAGGCGGGGCAGGAGAAAGACCTGCGCCAGGAGCACCGGAATACCCATCAACGCGGTGATCAGGAACGTCATGCGCCAGCCCATCAGGCCGCTGAGCCAGGTGCCTACTGGTACGCCAAGGACGGTGGCCAAGGTCACGCCGACCATGATTATCGAGGTCGCCTGGGCGACGCCAACGCCCTTGGGTGCCAGCCTGCCGCTCAGCGCGATGGCAGTCGCCCAGAAGCCGCCGATACTGATGCCCAGCAGTACGCGCCCGAACAGCAGCAGGTTGAAGTCGCTGGCGAAGGCCACGACCGAGTTGGCGATGATCATGATCAACGTCAGGCCGATCAGTAGATAACGACGGTCCATGGCGCCAATCCCGACAGACAGCAAGGGGGCGGCCAGGGCTGCCATGATGCCGGGCAGGGTAACCATCAGGCCGGCGTGGCCGGCACTGATGCCAAGGTCGCTGGCGACATCGTTGAGTACGCCCACCGGAAGAAACTCACTGGTGACCAGGGCGAATGCACCTACGGCGACGGAGAGAATCGCCAACCACTGCTGTTTGACACTTTGTTGGCTATGTTCGGGGATGTCGCGAGGGGCCTGGCTGGCGCTTGGCATGGTGTTGATTCCAGAGGGACAGGTCGCCTGCAGGCAGGCGGGGGGAAAAAGGGAGGCGATTATAGGAATCAGTCCTGGATATTCAACAGGCGTGCCGCTCGATAGTAATCATCAGCGCAATCAATGCGAGGTTCTTGGCGGGGGGAGGCCATACACGGCGGTGCCGGCGATGGCCTCTGTTGATTGCGCTCGCTGGGAGCGCGTTCAAGCTAGCGCAGGAAACCCAGGTCCAAGGGGTAGTCCAGGATGATCCGGGTTTGATCCAGGTCGTTGGCAATCGCGCCGTAATCGCCACCGGTCCGCATCGAGGCGAGCATCAAGCGCAGCGACAGGTTCTTCGCCGGTCCTGACTGCACCACGTATTTGACCCACAGGTCCCGCTCCCACTGCGAACCATCGCGCACCGCCTGGTATCGGGAGTAGGCACCGCCGGCATCCCTGCCGTCGATGTCAGTGCCACGAATGTAGCGCGCGGTGAAGGTCAGGCCCGGCACGCCGAGCACGGCGGCATCCAGGTCATAGCGGGCACTCCAGGCCTTTTCGTTGGGGCTGTTGAAGTCACTGCCCTGGGAGGCCGCATCCAGTTCGATATCAAAACTGTTCCAGACATAGTCGAATGGCTGGTCGCCATCGATCTGCGTATAGGCCAGTTCAAACTTGTGCCCACCCAGTGCATAGCCCGCGCGCGCACTCCAGGCATCGTTGCGGATATCGCCCAGCAATGCCGCGCCGGTATTGCGGGTACGGTAATAGTTGACGCCGGTATTCACCACGCCGCCGACGGTCAATGGCAGGCGGTAGTCAAGCGAGGCGAACTGCTGATTCCAGATGTCATCGAGTTCGGAGCCAAACAGCTTGATCTTGAGGTTGTTGACCCCCGTGTAAATACCGCCGTAATAACTGACGAACTCGCTGTCGGCCTGGCGCCCGCTGTAGGCCGTGCCCAGATGCCCACCATGATTGGGTTGCGCGCGGTCGCTGCTGGAGACAAAACGCCCGGCATTCAGGGTCAGGCCGTCGAGCGAGCGATCCGTGGCGTTGAAGCCCCTTAATGTTTGCGGCAACAGACGAATGTCGCCGTATTTGAGCACTGGCGAATCGGGAAACAGATCGCCGTAGGCCAACTCGGTATGGCCGACCCGCATCTTCACCGCGCCACCGGCCTTGGAGTAGCCACCTTTAGGCTCTCCTTGATTGTCCCGTGCAACGATGCCGCCATTGCCGATGCCATCCCCGACGCGTCCGTTGCCGCCGTCGAGTTTGAGCGCCCCCATGTAATGCAGATCCATGCCGAAACCAATCAGCCCCTGGGTATAACCTGAGTTGAACTTGGCCAGTACCCCCTGCGCCCACTCCTGACGATAACTTTGCCGTTCGCCTTCGGGGTTGCGGTAGCTGCCGCTACGGTTGTCGGCATTCCAGTAAAAGTTACGCAAACCTACCGACGTCGTGCTGTCTTCAATAAAGCCGCTGGCCGACTCTGCCGCGCCCACTACGGTACTGCTCAGGCAGACGCTGGCGCCGGCCATCCCCAGGGTGAAAAGTTTGAACCACATGGTGCACTTCCTTTTTGCCAACGTTTAAGAGTGGCAGCGTGAATTTTTATTGTTCTGGACCAGGTGTGTTTGCTGCGGGCAAGGTCAAGCCCGACCGCTAACTTGCGCCGAGGCGTAAGTTGCACCCTTGTTGTTTTAGGTATTGCTCGGTAAGCCCAGGCTGCAACCCTTGGTGGGTTAACCAGCCCGGGCGATTGAGGCTCAGCGCGAGGCGGTCAAGCCGTCGAAGAACCGCGCAGCGTTTTCGTCGAGGGTGGCGATGTCGTAACCGCCTTCCTGCACCACCACGCATGGCAGGCCCAGCGCCTTGATTCGCTGGCCCAGTACTCGGAAACCTTCATGGGTTACCGCGACCTTGGACTGCGGGTCGTTTTCGTAGATATCAAAACCCAGCGACAGCACCAGTACGTCTGGGGCGAAGGCGCGCAAGGCGGCCTCGGCCTGGTCCATGCATGCGAAGAAATCCGCCTCGCTGGAGCCGTGGGCCATCGGCAGGTTCAGGTTAAAACCTTCACCGCGGCCAGTGCCGGTTTCGTCGTCGAAGCCGGCCACCACCGGGTAGAAGTTGGTGGGGTCGCCATGGATCGACACGTAGAGCACGTCGTCGCGGTCGTAGAAAATCTCCTGGATGCCCTGGCCATGGTGCATGTCGGTATCCAGCACCGCGACCTTGGCGAACGTGCCCCGCAACGCCTGGGCGGCAATTGCTGCGTTATTCAGAAAACAGAAGCCGCCAGCGCCTTCGGCACGGGCATGGTGTCCTGGTGGACGGCACAGGGCGTAGGCCGCCTCATCGCCCTGGATAATCGCCTGGGCGGCGGCCACCGCACTTTGCGCTGACCAGTAAGCGGCCTGCCAGGTGTGTTGGCCAATCGGGCAACTGCCGTCGGCCAGGTAGCGGGCGGTCTTGCCCAGGATCCCGCGCAGCGGATTGCCTTCGCGGATAAAAATGTTCGACATCACCTCATCGCCCCAGTCTTCCGGCACCTCGTGCCATTGCTGGTACGCGCTGCTCAGGTATTCCAGGTAGGCCGGGCTGTGCACGGCGGCGAGTGGCGCGTGACCGTAGTCGAGCGGTTCCTGCAGCGGGTAGCCGAGCTTCTTGACCACCGCCAGCAGTGGGTCGATACGCGCGGGCACCTCTTGCGGCTCGCGCATCTGCCCGCGCGAGAGGTAGGAACGTGGATGGTGCAGACGTTGTGCCGGGTGGAAAAATGTTTTCATGGATGACCTCATGCCAAGACAATTCAGGTTGCATGTGCGTTGGCCGATAACGCGGCACACAACGCGCAGTGATTAATTAGCGGTCCGCTCAATATCCCTGTTCGGGATCGACCAGATTGTTCAATGCCAGTCCCGCGGCGAGCCGCGAAACGTTGTCGGCGACCTGCTGGGCGATGCATTGGTCCGAGGCGGCGGACGCCATGTGCGGCGTTACCCAGACCCCAGGGGAGTGCCACAGCGGCGAGTCCACAGGCAACGGTTCCTGCTCGAACACATCCAGCAAGGCGCCACGCAATTGCCCGCTCGCCAGGGCTTGTTGCAAGTCCGGATGATTGAGGTGCTGGCCACGCCCGCAATTGATCAAGGCACTGCCTCGCGCCATGTACTGGAACACCTCGCGACCCAACACACCTTGAGTGGCGGCGGTCAGCGGCAGCAAGTTGACCAGTACATCCAACTCCGAAAGAAACCCCTGCAGTGCGCACGCTCCGCTGAAGGTGCTCACGCCATCGATTGCTCGCGGCGTGCGCGCCCAACCGCGCACGTCGTAGCCGGCCTCGGCGAGCCGCATGGCCACCGGTGCCCCGATCGCTCCCAGGCCCATCACCCCGACCCGGAACCCTTGCGCACGGCGCTGCAGCGGACGCTGCCAGCGTTGTGCAGCGTTGCCGGTTATCACCTGGTCGAAGCCGCGGTGAAAATGCAACACCCCCCAGTGCACGTACTCGCTCATACCCTGGGTGTGATCCGGGTCGACCACCCGGCATACCGGCAGCGCCGGATCACGCGAAGGATCCTGGGCCAGGTGGTCGACCCCCGAGCCAATCGAGTACACCAGGCGCAAGTTCGGCAAGGCGCCGAGGCTGCCCGCTGGTGGGAACCAGCACACCGCAACCTGGGCCTGCTGTGCGCCTGAATCTTCAGGACGCAGCACCTGCAAGTGCGGAGCATGGCTGGCGAACAGCGCGGCCAGCCAATCGGTCAGCGCAGGGTTCTGGCACAACAATACGAGACTGGCCATGGTCAACGGCACCAATCGGCGCGCTGCTCGTCGATCAGACTGAGCGCGGCCTGCCAGGCCAGATCAATGATCCCCTCGATACCCTCACGGCCAAACTGCGCGGCGGTGTGCCGGCACACGGCTTCGTCGGGGATGTTCAGCGCTACCCCGGCGGACATCGCCTGGATCTGCGCCTGGCAGGCGCGCTCCAGGAAGTAGATTTCGTGGAACGCTGCCGCCACGCTGTCACCGGCCGCAAGCAGGCCGTGGTTACGCAGGATCATCGCTTTGTGCGAGCCCAGGTCAGCCACCAGCCGCTCGCGCTCGTGCATCGACAACGCGATGCCTTCGTAGGTGTGATACGCCAGGTTGCCGTAGAACTTCAGCGCGTGCTGGGTCAGCGGCAACAACCCGTCGCGCTGGGCAGCCACCGCCATACCGGCAGCGGTGTGGGTGTGGATGATGCAGTGCAGATCCGGGCGAGCCTCATGAATCGCCGAATGGATGACGAACCCGGCCGCATTGACGTGCCCACCGTGCTGACCATCGACCACGTTGCCCTCGAGGTCGATCAGGACCAGGTCACTGGCGCGCATTTTCTCGAACGCCACGCCGTAGCGATTGATCAGGAAATGCCGCTGCGGCCCGGGCACACGCAGGGTGATGTGAGTGTCGATCAGGTCGGTCATGCGGTAGTAGGCGACCAGCCGATACAGCGCGGCTAACTCGCAGCGCGACTGCCACTCGATTTGCGACATAGCGCTTGGCTTGCTCATTAAACAACTCCTTGGGAAAGGGGCAGCCCGACCGGCTTGGCATTGACGCCGCGCAAATAAGCCAGGCCCAGTACACCGATCAACGACATCAGCGCCAGCCCGCTGAAGAAGACTGCCAGCGGCCACCATTGACCGGCGAAGTGACCCGCCAGGAAGGTGCCGATCAACGGTGTCAGGCCACCACTCACGCCGCTGCCCAACTGATAGGCAATCGAGATGCCCGAGTAACGCACCCGTGCCTGGAAGGCTTCAGCCATGTAGCCGGCGATCACCGCGTACAGCGCTGCCAGCAGCAGTACCGCCAGGGCAATCCCCGCGGTCATGTAGAACAGGTTGCCGGTCTGTACCAGCAGGAACATCGGGTACGGCACCAGGATGCACAGCGACGCCACCCACTTGAGGAAGCGTCCCTCACCCAGGCGTTCGGCCAACAGCGCAGAACAGGGTTGGGAGAGAAATTGCAGCACGGTGACCACGAACAGACAGTCGAGGATCGTGGTCTTGGCGATGCCCTGGTACTGCGTGACGTAGGTGATCATGAAGGTGTTGGTGAAGAAGAAACCGCCCGAGCCGATGGTCACCGCCAGGGCCGCGAACAGAATGCTCTTCCAGTCCTTGCGGATAACTTCCAGCACCGGGTTCTCGGCGGTCTGTCCGCTGTCCTGGACCGCGGCAAACTCCGGCGACTCAGGCACGCCGAAACGAATCGCCAGGCCGACCATCATCAGCACGCCGCTCATCAGGAACGGAATACGCCAGCCCCAGCTCATCAGTGCGTCCTGCTCCATTTCACTGATGCAGCGGAATGCGATCAGCGCCAACAGCAGGCCGGCCGGGCTGCCCCATTGGGCGAACGAGGCGAAGAACACCTTGCGGCCCTTGGGCGCGTGTTCACTGGCCATCAGCACCGCACCACCCCATTCGCCACCGACCGAAATCCCTTGCAGTAAACGCAGGACCACCAGGCCGATCGGGGCCCAGATACCCGCCTGGGCATAAGTGGGTAGCAAGCCGATGCAGGTGGTCGCCACCCCCATCAGCACGATGGTCACCAGCAACATTTTCTTGCGCCCCAGGCGGTCGCCCAGATGGCCGAAGACCATGCCGGCGAACGGGCGGGCAATAAAGCCGACCGCGAAGCTGCCGAACGCCGCCATGGTGCTGAGCATCGGGTTTTCACTGGGGAAGAACAGCTGGCCGAGAACCAGCGCTGCCGCGAAGGCATAGATGTAGAAGTCGTAGAATTCGATGGTGGTGCCGATAAAGGCCGCTGCCGCGGCACGTCGCGGACTTGAGGTAGTGCTCGTCATCTGTAGCTCCTGGACGTCATTGTTATAAGCAGGAGGAAATGTGTGTCATGCGCAGGCACGACGTTCGCACTCTGGCGGTGCGTTGCTGGATCTTGCGCCAGCCCCTATGCTAGGAAAAGCTTCTAATCTAAATACTCAAGTATAAGCACCAGGAATAATGATGATCCCTGCCGGCCCTTCGTTACGCGATCCCGACGCCAAGCGCTTCCTCAACGACCGCCTGGACTGGAATCTGTTGCGCACCTTCCTGGTGATCGGCCAGGAAGGCAGCATCAGCCGGGCCGCCGCGCGCCTGCACTTGAGCCAGCCGGCCATCAGCCAGGCCCTGCGGCGCCTGGAGGAGCAACTCGACAGCGCGCTGGTGGTGCGCCGTGGGCCGCGTATCAGCCTGTCCAAGGCCGGTGAAGAAGTCATGCAGATCGCCGCCGAACTGTACGGCACGGTCTCGCGCCTGGGCCCAGCCCTGGATTCACCCGCCGAGACGGTGGTGGGCAAGATCCGCATGCTGACCATCAGTCGTATTCAATCACGCTGCTACGATGAGTTCCTCGCGCAATTTCACCTTGAATACCCGCAGGTGGAGTTCGAGGTCGATGTGCTGCGCAGCTCGGATGTGGCCAGCGCACTGCTGCAAAAAACCGCCTCGTTCGGCCTGAGCCTGTGCCGCACCCCACAGCCCAAGCTTGAGCAACGGGTGTTGCTGCAGCAGCGCTATGCGTTTTTCTGCGGCAAGCGGCACCGGCTGTTCGGTCGCACGAACCTGACCCTGGCGGATTTGCAGAGTGAAAACTTCGTCAGTTTTACCAGCGACCAGATTGGCGGCAACCTGTCGCCGCTTACGGTGTTTCGTGATCAGCAAGGGTTCACTGGGCGCATTGTTGCTTCGTCTCCGAGCCTCGATGAAATCCGCCGGCTGGTGGGCGCAGGTTATGGCATCGGTTGCCTGCCGGAGCACATCGTCGCGGCTGATGTGCTGGCTGGAGAAGTCTGGCGCTTGCCGCCATGGGAGGGAGTGATTGACGTGAATGTCTACTTGCTGTGGAACCGTGAACAGAAACTGACTCAGGCTGAGTCGGTATTTCTCGAGAGGTTCCAGCAGATGCTCATGACCACGGATCTGGCTGAGCGGTTTTAGGTTCGGTACTGCGCGCCATCGTAGACGGTCATCGCGAGCAGGCTCGCGATGGTCGCCAACGATAACGCGCACAACCTGATGCACCGCGCCGTCCTTGCAACCATCGCTGGCAAGCCAGCTCCCACAGGTCCCTGCATACACCAGACCCTGTGGGGCTCGGCAAGCCAGCCCTCCCATAGATGACCCCACGTCATCCATCCATTGAAGAACCATCCTTTGTAAGCCCCCAGACCCCTGGCGCTTAATCGCCGCGGACCGCGATCCGCGCGGTCTCATGCGCTCACTACAATAACAAGGGGATGTCATGCACGAAGAGGCGGGTTTACTACTGATTTTGATGGCGGCTATCGGCTTGATTGTAGTGCTGGTGGTCAAGTTTCGCGTCCATTCCTTCCTGGCGTTGATGCTCGCCAGTTTTGTCGTCGGGGCGGGTGCGGGCATGCCGCTGTCGTCCATCGCCGACTCCTTTGAAAAGGGCATGGGCGGCACCCTGGGGTTTCTTGCGGCGGTAATTGGCCTGGGGAGCATCTTGGGTAAGATGCTGGAAGTGTCCGGTGGCGCCGAGCGTATTGCCCGCACGCTGCTCAGCACCTTGGGCGAGCAACGTGCCTCCTGGGCGATGATGCTGGTGGGCTTCATTGTCGGCATTCCGGTGTTCTTCGAGGTCGGCTTTGTGTTGCTGATTCCGCTGATCTATGTGGTCGCCCGGCAAACCCGCTTGAACATCCTGTATGTCGGCCTGCCCCTGGCGATTTCGTTGATGACCGTGCACTGCATGTTGCCGCCGCACCCGGCAGCCATGGCGATCACCCAACTGCTGGGCGCTGACGTCGGCAAGGTGATTATCTATGGGCTGATCGTCGGCCTGCCTACCGCCATCGTGGCGGGACCGGTGTGGGTCAAGCTGGTGTGCAAGCGCCACGAGCCGGCCAGCGGCCAGAGCTTCGCCGCGGCGCCCACCAGCCTGGCAGACACCCGCGTGATGCCAGGCCTGGGGCTGACGCTGTTGGTGATCCTGCTGCCGTTGTTGCTGATGGTCGGCAAGACCCTGGTGACCATGAGCCTGCCCCAGGGCAGTGGCTTCTATCAACTGATGAGCTTTCTCGGCAATCCGCTGACCGCGCTGGCCATTGCGGTGGTGTTCGCCTACGGTTCCCTGGGCCTGTATCGCGGGCTGGGCATGGCCGAGCTGCAGCGCCTGACTGAGCAGTCCTTCACGCCGTTGGCCAATATCCTGTTGATCATCGGTGCCGGCGGGGCCTTCAATGGCGTGCTGATCGACAGTGGCGTAGGCAAGGTCCTGGCCAGCACGCTGTCGCAATGGGACCTCAATCCGATTCTGCTGGCCTGGTTCGTCGCCGGCCTGATGCACCTGGCCGTGGGCTCGGCCACCGTGGCGATGATCAGTGCCGCGGGCATGGTCCTGCCGCTGCTGGACGCCATGCCCGGGCAGAACCGCGAAATCGTGGTGATTGCGATCGGCGCCGGCGCCATTGGCTGGACCACGGTGACCGACTCGGCGTTCTGGGTGGTCAAGGAATACCTGGGGGTGTCCCTGGGCGAGGCGCTGAAAAAATTTACCGTTGGAACCTTGCTGGCCTCGGTCGTGGCCCTGGGTATGACGTTATTGGTATCGCAGTGGGTTTGAGCACACCCGCGATGCTGTCCACTGTCTGGAGTAGAACCATGATTCACAACAAATCCCTGGCTGACTGGTGCCAGAGCCATCCCCTGATTGGTCCGTTGACCCGGGTCGAGCCCGTCACCTGGTTCAACCCGGCCCTGGCGCCGACCGCGCAGGCCTTGAGTGATGTGCCCCTGGGCCTGGCCGACGTGGATGACGCCAGCGCCCGGCTCGAGCGGTTTGCCAGCTACATTCAGTCGGCGTTCCCCGAGACCCAGGCGAGCGCGGGCATCATCGAGTCGCCGCTGATCGCGCTGCCGCGCCTGCAGGCTACCCTCTGTGCCGAGGCGCAACTGCCGGTGCAGGGCGCACTGTGGCTGAAGGCCGACAACCTGCTGCCGATTTCCGGGTCGATCAAGGCCCGGGGCGGCATCTATGAGGTGCTCAAGCACGCCGAGGACCTGGCGCTGGCCGGCGGCCTGATTCAGCCGGGCGCTTGCTACAGCAGCCTGGACAGCGATACCGCCCGGGCCTTTTTTGGCCAGTACAGCATCGCCGTTGGCTCCACCGGCAACCTCGGCCTGTCCATCGGCATCATGAGTGCGCGCCTGGGGTTCAAGGCCACCGTGCACATGTCCGCCGATGCCCGGCAGTGGAAGAAAGATCGCCTGCGTGCCTGCGGGGTCACGGTGGTCGAGTATCAATCGGACTACAGCGTCGCCGTCGAGCAGGGCCGGCAGCAGGCCGAGAGCGATCCCAAGTGCCATTTCGTCGACGACGAGAACTCGATCAATCTGTTCCTCGGTTACGCGGTGGCGGCGCGTCGCTTGCAGCACCAACTGGTGTCCGCGGGGATTACGGTCGACGCGCAACACCCACTGTTTGTCTATCTGCCGTGCGGTGTCGGCGGCGGCCCTGGTGGCGTTGCCTTTGGCCTGAAGCAGATTTTCGGCGACGCGGTGCACTGCGTGTTCGCCGAGCCGACGCACTCGCCATGCATGTTGCTGGGGGTCTATACCGGGCTGCACGACGAGGTCAGCGTCTATGACTTTGGCATCGACAACCGCACCGCCGCCGACGGCCTGGCGGTGGGGCGACCGTCGGGGTTTGTCGGGCGTTCGATGCAACGCTTGCTCGACGGCTACTACACCCTCAGCGACGAGCAGATGTACCGCCTGCTGGCCCTGCTGCATGCAGAGGAAGGCCTGAAGCTGGAGCCCTCGGCGCTGGCTGGATTGCCCGGGTTCCTGCGGGTGCTGCAAGAGCAACAGGGCTATCGTCAACGCCTGGGTCTCGACGCACAGCGCCTGGCCAACGCCACGCACCTGGTGTGGGGCACGGGCGGCAGCATGGTGCCGGCGCAAGAAATGGACGCGTACCTGGAGCAGGGACGTACACTGTTGGCCGCACACTAGCCATTGCACCCGGGGCCGCGCGGCCCCGGGTTTCTCGTCCGCGGAAAAACGCCCCGATGCTGAACCTGCCTCCTCGATTGAGCTCCCGGCTCAACAGCTCACAGTTCGCCAACCTGCACACCTTTCTGGTCGCCGCCCGGCACCTGAGTTTTGCCTTGGCTGCCGAAGAATTGTGCGTCACGCCCAGCGCCGTCAGCCATCGCATCGCCCGCCTCGAACAAGCCCTGGACCTGCGCCTGTTCGAGCGCCTGACCCGTCGGGTGCGCCTGACGGGGGAGGGCGAGCGCGTGTTTGCGATCCTCGAAGGGGTGATGGAGCAGTTGTCCGAAGCCCTGCAACAGTCGCCCCAGGCCGAGCTGTGCGGGTCGGTGGCGCTGTATGCCCGTCCTTCGGCTGCGCAATGCTGGCTGGTGCCACGCCTGGCGGACTTTCACCAACGCTACCCGAACATTGCCCTGGACATCCGCGTCGGCAACGACGCCATCGATTTTCGCACGCAAAACGTCGACCTCGCGCTGCTCTACGCCAATGGCGAATTCCCTGGGCTGGCCAGTCATGCCTTGATGAGCGAGACCATCGCGCCGGTCTGCAGCCCGCTGTATGCCGAGCGCCATGGCCTGCTTGAGGCGCCGCACAACCTGCGTCACTGCACGCTGTTGCACGATGCCCTGGCCTGGGACAACGCGGTCTACGATGCCGAGTGGCAACTCTGGGCTCGGCAGCAGGGCCTGCTCGAGTTCTTGCCGCAACGCGGGCTGACCTTCGATCGCTCCGACTTGTGTGTGACGGCGGCCATCAATCACGCGGGCATCGCCATCGGCCGTCAGCGCCTGGTGCAGAGCCGCATCGACCAGGGCGAACTGATCCTGCCCTTTGGTGGATTTTCCCAGCCTGGGCGCTACGACTATTTTCTCGTCCACCCCCATCGCGATCCCATGCCCCCTCGGGTGCAGGTGCTGATCGACTGGCTCAAGGAAAAGGCCGGCGCAGGCATGGCGGATTGAGCCGTCAGCGGAACCGACCGCTTCCGGTTGGCGGTGGATGGACGACACTCGTCAGCTGAGCTATCTTGCCGCCGCTGCCAAAACGGCGGTGCGTGCCTCCTGTCCAGGCATGAGAGTCAGCCCAAGGATTGTTCATGGAACGAGTCACAACGAGTCGCTGGTTTGCCGTACTGCTCGGCCTGGTATTTATCGCGTTCGACCAGTGGATCAAGGTGCTCGCGCTGCTGTCTCTGGCGGCGCAGAGCTTCAAGATCGGTGGCAGTTTCGCCTGGCTGGATATCGCCCTGAGCCTCAATCCGGGTGCGTTCCTGAGCCTGGGGGCCGGCCTGGCACCGGCGGTCAAACAACTGATTTTCATAGTCGGCGTGGGCGCTGTGGTGTGCTGGGCGATCGGCTGGGCCTTGTCGCGCTGGGCCAGTTCGCCAGGCAAGGCGCTGGCGGTGTACTGCATCGCACTGGGTGGGGCGTCGAACCTGATCGACCGGGTGCTGCGTGAGGGGCACGTGGTGGATTACCTGGTGCTCAACCTGGGATCGCTGCATACCGGGGTGTTTAACCTGGCCGATATCGCCATCATGGCCGGAGCCGCGGCCTTGCTGGTGGCGGAGTTGCGCAAGCCGCGCCAGGCCCGAGGCTAGTCACAGGTCACGCTGACGGCCTTCGCCGCGCGCTGCAGTTCCTGTTTCACGTCCACGGTGATGCGCTGTTCCATGCGGCGCTGTTCGAGGAAGACCTGGTCGCCCCGGGTGTCCACCTGGGCATCGATCGCCGCCGCCTCGGCCTCGATGGCGGCAGCATGCGCGGCAATCACCGCATTCACCTCGGCCTCGTTGCTGGCGGCGTCGAGCGCCTTGATCAGCGCCGCCACTTTGGCTTCCTCCTCCTGGCTGTAAGCGTCCAGCGACAAACCGGCCGCCAACGCGCGCGCCCGAATCTGCACATCCTTGAGCGCCTGCCGGGCCTCGGTGCACTGCACCTCGCGCTTGTGCTGGTTGACCATCTGCCACTGGACCAGCACGTAACTGGTCACGCCGATAAGCGCCACGGTGAGGCCAGCCATCAGCCGACGGCTCATGGCCGCGTCCAGGCAGATGGGGAGAGGGGGATGCACCAATACATCGTATTAATCCATTCGGAGGAGTTCAAAGCGTAGCAGCAGAATCGATCCACTCCGTTTGCTGGCCGTCGGTGTTAGCGGGTTTTGCACTGCGCCAGCACCACTTTGCAGGTGCTCGGCGTGCCACCGGACCGACCGGCATAGCGTTGGCAGCTGGCCATGGATTTTTGCCGCGCCACACCCAAGGTCGAGCCCCAGGCCAGGCCGCCTTCCCCGGCAGTGGGCAGCGCCTTGGCATAGCAGTTGGAGCCCTGGCTGCTGCTCGCATAGGTGCTCCGGTTGGGTTTGCTGCTGCATCCCGCCATCAGCAGCAGTTGCAGGGCGAGCAGGCAGGTCGCCCATTTCCCCACGGTTGTCGCGTTCATCTGGCTTCCCCTGAATGGACTTTGGTTGCCGCCCAATACGTGCATGGTTCACATGGCGCTGGCATCGCTTTCGTGTTCGTCGGCGAAGGCCATCAGCACCTGCAGATCCAGCACCTCAAGCTTTATCCGCGAGATGAAGGCTGAAAACGCCAGGTTCGCCGCCAGTCGCCGCAGATCATTGGCCCAGGCGGGCAGGTAGGTCGGTCCCTGGAGCCAGCCGGATTCGAACAGCGGTGCCAGGCGTACGGTATCACCGAGGGTCAGGCGCCCGGCAAATAAATGTCCGACCAGGTCCGGGCGGTTGTCGCGGATGGCGATGCGCAGCAGGGTATGCACACCGAGCAATCCGGTCAGGTAGGCCGCGTCCTTGGTGAACGCCGCGCCGCCACGCAGGTCGGCCCCGCGGAACACCCGTTGGGTTGAGCGGAACGATTCCTCCTGCGATTGGCCGGCCGCCAGAAACCCTTCGAATACCTGGATGAAATCGGCGCCATCCAGCGCTTGCTGGACCGCCAGCACTCGCAGGGCCAGGCGGCGCAAACGGTTGATGTCCATGCTGGCGGTGAATAGCTCGGCGAGGGTGGCAATGCCTTCCTGGGTCTGGGTGGTGCGTGGGGCACCGAGGCCGAGGCTTTTCAGATTGGTCTGGCGGGCGCCGTTCTGCGCCGTGGCGACATGTACGAAGGCCTCGTGTTGCAGCAACTGCTGTTTGTCCAGGTCCGAGAACAGCGCGCTGGCACGCAGGCGGATCCGGCTTGCGCCGGCAATCGCCTTGGCGGCCAGGCTCGGGTCGAGCACGACGCTGATCTGGCCGGCGCCGAAAAAGCTGTCCAGCTCCGGTTGCATCCAGGCGGCGAAAGCCTCGGCCGGGATGTCGGCCTGGCTTGGGGGAATCCGCGCGCCGCCCAGCAGCGCGTCGGTGGTCTTGAGGAAGAACTGGGCCGCGTCGAGCATGCTCAATTGCAGGTTCGTGTAATAGAAGTCCGGACGCCGGTACAGCGCCGAGGAGTAACGGGTGAAATCGGGAGTCCCGATGGCGCCCAGCATGCGCCCGGCCGTGGCGTAGCTGCGGGCGGTCATGGCCAGGTAATTGCCGGCCGGATGGCCCTCGTCACAGCGTCCGGCAAAGCTTTGCAGGGCGGCAATCTCGGCGCTGTGCTCACGCGCTTGTAACTCGACTCTGGGCAACGCCGCCTTGCCGGCGCGCCAATTGGCCAGGAACACCTGTTCAATCCCGACCGGCCAGGACAGCGCGTCCAACACACGGATCCTGCGGGCCAGACCAGGCAGGGCAGCATCGAGTTCTGACAGCGCAGCCGTGCTCATGGCAGTCACCTGGGCAGTGTCGGGTGTTCAATAAAAGCGTAGCAGCTGCCGAGCCCGCGAGGCTGCGTTCGAGGACGCAGTCCTCGCCGGGGGGGCGTGGGTCCTTAGCGTCTGCTACGCAGCCGAACGCAGCCTCGCGGGCTCGGCAGCTGCTACGGGGTAGTCAGCAGTTCGGCAATTTTGCGGCGCAGCTCACCGTGGGTTTCTTCGGCGTAGGGTGGGGCGGTTTTCCAGTCGTAGAACCAGGCGGGCATTTTGCGATGTTTTTCCGGTTCTGAGGCGTAGCGCGGGAATAGGTGGCAATGCAGTTCTGGCTCGGAATTGCCGAGGATCTCGTAATTCATCCGTAGCGCCCCGGTAGCCTGCAGAACGGCGTCGCCGATGCGGGCCATGTCGAGCAGGTAGGTGGCCCTGGCCTGGGCATCCAGATCGTTCAGGCTGGGCACCACAGGGTCGGGCAGCAACAAGCAGTATCCCGGCAGGAACTGCACGTCGCCCATCACCACCCAGCCAGATGCCAGGCGACAGATAACCTTGTCGTTGGCGCCGTTGCGCGCCATTTCTACTCGTTGCGAGATCAGAGCCATGTGCCTGTCCTTGGAGTGGGGGAGAAGAAGTACCGTCAATCCGTGCGCTATTCAAACATGCATCAGCAATCGTGCGCGTCCCTGCGCCCGGGCTATCTAGAAGCTGTATTTGGCGGTCAACATCATGTTGCGCGGAGCGCCGTAGGTGTCGCCACCGTAGCTGGTGGAGTTGGAGATGGACGAGTAGTACTCGCGGTCGAAGATATTGTTGGCGTTGAGTTGCAGGTCCAGGTTCTGGTTGACCCGGTAGCCGGCCATCAGGTCAGCAATGGCGTAGGCACCTTGCTCCAGGCGGTAGGTGCTGCCATCTGCCAGCGCGACGTCGTTGTACATGCGGCTCTGCCAGGAGATGTTGCCGCCGACCCGCAGTTTTTCCAGCGGGCCCTGGAAGCGGTAGCTGGCGGTCAGCTTGAACAGGTGCTCCGGGGTGTCCGTGTCGAAACGCTGGTTTTCGTTCTGCGGGTTGGCCGCATCCTTGAGGGTGTGCAGGCGTGCATAGGTGTAGCCGCCGCCTACCTGCCAGTTCTCGGTCAGTGCACCTTGCAGTTCGAAGTCGATACCCTGGCTGCGAATCTCACCGGAGGCCTCATAGCAGGTAGCTTGCGGGCAGTCCGGTACGTACACCTGCACAGCGCGGTTTTCCTGGTCGATGCGGAACACTGCCAGGCTCGCATTCAGCGCGCCGTCGAAGTATTCGCCCTTGATGCCAACCTCGTAGTTCTTGCCGACGATGGGCTTGAGCGGAGTACCGGAGGTGCCCTTGGAACTCTGGGGGGTGAAGATGTCGCTGTAGCTGACGTAGACCGAGTGATGCTGGTCCAGGTCGTAGATCAGGCCGGCGTAGCGGGTGACGTTGCGGGTGACCTTGTAGTCGCCGTCGCCATCGCGGTTGTCGTAGTCGTACCAGTCCAGGCGGCCGCCGAGGATCAGCTTCAACGGGTCGGCCAGGCTCAGGCGGGTGGTCATGTACAGACCGTCCTGGGTGGTCACTTCGCGGCTGTTGTCGGTGTGCACGAAGTCCGGTTTGCCGGCATTGATCGGCCAGTTGGTGTCGTACGGGGAGTAGTTGTGGGTGGTCATGTCGTAGATGCGCTTGCTGGCGCCCACGACCAATTCATGGCTGCGCCCGAGCGCTTCGAACGGACCACTGAGAAACGCATCCACGCCGGCCTGGTTTTCATCGTGGCCGGATTGGTAGACGGTACGGGCCAGGGTGTTGTTGACCCAACGCGACTGGTAAGACCCGGTGAACATTGCGTTCTGTTCGGCGTAGTTGGCGTTGAACTGCAGCTTCCAGTCATTGGCCAACTGCTGGCGGACTTCGGCGAACAGGGTGTTGATCTCCTGGTCCTTGTTTTCCCAGTCAGTCCCGGGGTTGTAGGAGCGCGGCAGGTCCAGATGATGACCATCCAGGCCGATCATCGAAGAGCCCCAGAAGTAGTTGGTCTTGTCCTTCTGGTTGGAGAAACCGAGGGTCAGGGTGGTGTCTTCGCCAAGGTCTGCTTCGGTGACCGCGTAGAACAGGCCGTGCTGTTCATCGACATCATCGACGAAGCTGTTGGTGTCGCGGTAGGACGTCACGACCCGGCCGCGCAAGGTGCCGTTGTCGTTGAGTGGGCTGGAGGCGTCGACTTCACCGCGGTAGTTGTCCCAGCTGCCGGCGGCGCCGGTGAGGGTGACTTGCTGCTCGGCCAGTGGCCGCTTGCGGACCATGTTGATGGCTGCCGAAGGGTTGCCGGCACCGGTCACCAGGCCGGTGGCCCCGCGTACCACCTCGACCCGATCGAACATCGCCAGGTTCGGCTGGGCGCCGACCACCGCGCCTTGATAGCCGCTCGGGATGCCGTCATACATCAGGTTGTCGATGTCAAAACCGCGTGCCGAGTAGGACTGCCGGCCGGGGCCACCGGAGTAATCGAGGAACAATCCAGGGGTAGCATTGACCACATCGTTGATGCTGGTCATGGCCTGGTCGTCCATGCGCTGGCGGGTAATCACGGTGACGGCCTGGGGCGTTTCACGCATGGTCAGCGGCAGTTTGGTTGCCGTGGACATGGCGCCGGTGGTGTAGGAACTCGTGCCTTCGGTCGTGCTACCCAGTTGGGTGCTGGTAATTTCGGTAGCGCCCAGTTCCAGGGTAGTCGGCCTGGAGGTTTCTGGCATAGCGCTGCTGTCATCGGCAAAGGCTGGCGCCAGGGTAGCCATGCAGATGGCCATGGCCAGCAGATTTCGGGGCGCATTCAAATAACGCAGCGGGGTAACGCGCGGCATAAGGTAGGTTCCTGGTTGTTAATGATATAAATAGGGCTATTGAGAATCATTAACAAACATTCTCTCAGGTATTGCAGCGGCGAAGAAGCCTGCCATGAAAAAAATCTATGGGAGAGCTACAGCGTGGGGCAGGTCGCGGTACTCAGTTGTTGGCCGGCGTGTCTTGGTCGAGCAGGACCGCACCGCTGCCCAGTTGGCCCAGGCGATCACCGGGATTGCGCAGCGGGCAGTCGTCGATCGACAGGCAGCCGCAGCCGATACAGCCGTCGAGTTGATCGCGCAGCTGGGTGAGGCTGTGAATCCGCTCGCTGAGCATGTCGCGCCAGATCGTCGACAGGTGTTGCCAGTCGTGCGCGGTCAAGGCGCGCCCGGTCGGTAGTTGGTCGAGCGTCGCCTTGATGGTCGCAAGGGGGATGCCTGCGCGCTGGGCGATCTTGATAATGGCTACCCGGCGCAGCACTTCGCGCGCATAACGCCGCTGGTTGCCGGCACTGCGCTCGGCGTGGATCAAGCCCTTGGCCTCGTAGAAGTGCACGGTGGCAACCGTCACACCGCAGCGCCGGGACACTTCCCCTACCGATAGAGGCACGCGAACATCGATCGACATGGCAGCTTTCTCTTGACCTCATCTATGGATGAGGTTTTATAAGGAGGTCGGCTTGCCGTTGCAAGCACCCATTCGCGGTTGCGAGTGGGATCACTGACTGGAGCTGACATGGACACGTGTGAAGGACCCACTGACGATCATCTGCAATCTGTGGCACCGGCAGGCACCGGCTGGGCCGACCTGCTATCGGGGGCCAATGGCGTGCGCTCGCTGGCACTCGCCGGTGGCGTGGTGCTCCATGCGATCAATGTCTATATCGCTACCACCATCCTGCCCTCGGTGGTCAAGGACATCGGCGGCCTGGACTACTACGCGTGGAACACCACGCTCTTCGTCGCGGCTTCGATCCTCGGCTCGGCGCTGTCGGCGCGCTGGCTGACTGGCATGGGACCTCGTGGCGCGTACATTGGTGCGACTCTGGTGTTTGCCTGTGGTGCGCTGATCTGCGCATTCGCCCCGTCAATGGCCGTGATGCTCACGGGCCGGCTTGTCCAGGGGCTGGGCGGCGGGTTGTTGTTCGCCTTGTCCTACGCGATGATCCGGCTGGTTTTCGCCGAAGCCTTATGGCCGCGGGCGATGGCCCTGGTCTCCGGCATGTGGGGGGTGGCAACACTGGTCGGTCCCGCCGTCGGGGGGATTTTTGCGCAACTGGGCGTGTGGCGGGCGGCGTTCTGGTCGTTGATCCCGGTCGCCATTCTGTTCGCCCTGCTGGCGGCACGCATACTGCCCAAACGCAGCGCGGACCAACCGTCGCGCGTGCCATTGCCGTTGGTCCAACTGGTGCTGCTGACAGCGGCGGTACTCTGCGTGTCGGCGGGCAGCGTTGGGTCGATGCTGTCGTGGAATATCCTCGGTCTTGGCGCAGCCGCGATCCTGACAGCCCTATTGATCTGGAGCGAAAGTCGCGCCCGCCAGCGATTGCTTCCGGCCGGTGCATTTTCCATGACCTCGGCGCTCGGTGTGCTCTACGCAACGATGTCGTTGCTTGCGGTCGCGGTCACCAGCGGCGAGATCTTTGTGCCGCTGTTCCTCCAGGTCCTCCATCAGCAGTCGCCGCTGATGGCCGGTTACCTCGCGGCGCTCATGGCGGCGGGTTGGACGCTGGGATCGATTGGCAGTTCAGGCGCGAGCGGCAGAGCAGTGGGCCGGGTGATCCTCGCCGGTCCACTGCTCGGATTCACCGGCATGGCGGCGCTGGCCGTTCTGCTGCGCAGCGAAAGTGGCGGCGACTGGCAGGCACTCCTGCCAATCTGCCTGGCGCTGGTGATCATCGGCTTGGGCGTCGGCCTGGCCTGGCCCCATCTGCTGACCCGGATATTCCAGGTGGCACCGGCGGGAGAGCAAGACCTGGCATCGGCGTCTATCACCACCGTGCAATTGTTCGCGACCGCGCTCGGTGCGGCGCTGGCGGGAATGGTGGCGAACCTCGCCGGCCTGACTGATCCCGGAGGTGTCGCTGGTACGGCGAATGCCGCAAGCTGGTTGTTTGGCGTGTTCGCCCTCGCACCACTGCTGGGCATCCTGACGGCCCGGCGGGTGGTGCGGGGGATCGGCGCGAACTCGTAGCGCAGGTGCAGGACATCTCGTTGCCCACTGGTGTTTTTTCTGGTCCTCGGCCAGTCCAGCCTGTAGAAATGCCGAACTATCGTTGTACAAAGGAGCAATCCATGACATCCGGGCAATGCCTGTGCGGGGCGGTACGTTTTTCCCTGGAAGTTGAACCGCGCTATTTCTATCGCTGCCATTGCACCCTGTGCCGCAAGCAAACCGGGGTCGGCCATAACCTCGCCACGCTGGTCAAGGCGGCTGATTTTCGCTGGGTCGCAGGGCAGGAGCAGATCAGCAGTTGGCAAAAACCCAGCGGCTACCGCAACGACTTTTGCTCGTCATGTGGTTCCACGGTGCCGAATCCTCTGCGCCAGACCCCGTACTTCTGGGTTCCCCTGGGGCTACTGGAGGCTGAGCTGAGCATGGCGTGCATCGGCGATTTTTGCACCGATGACGCTATGCCCTGGGACCAGCACCGCTCGCCGAACAATCACCGTGCGGCCCCGGAATCACTCGGGTTTATCCTGCAGGCCCTGCAGGTCGACGCTGATTGATTGCGGCGTTGCCGGCAAGCTGTCGACAAAGGCGCGGATCTGCCGGGAACCGCGCAAGTGCAGGGTAGGGATGTGGGGCCCGATGGCCTGGCGCACCATCTCGATGCCTGGACGGTAGCCACGGTCGAAGTTCCACACGAAGTTCAGGAAGGTCAGGAACGCCCGGTCGATCTTCTCGCTGCAGCCTGCGGGAAGGTCGGGGCGAGGGCGGTTCATGACGCTGCGCCGGATCACTCGGGTGAAGCAGGTGAGCCGCGGTGTATCGAGCCAGATAATCAGGTCGGCACCGGGCAGGCGCAGGTCGAAGGTGCGCCGGGCATAGTTGCCTTCACAGACCCAGGCCTTTGGCGCAACCGCGGCCTTGACCCGGGCGCGGAATTGCTCGGCGTCTGGCTCGACCCAGCCAGGCTCCCAGAACAGCCTGTCCAAATGCACCACGGGCAGGCCAAGGCGGCTGCCGAGGGCGCGGGCCAGGGTAGATTTGCCGCTACCGGCGTTGCCGAGAATAACAATCCGTTGCATGGTCGCACTGCCTGTCGCGAAAAAAGCCGGCGATTGTGCCTAATGCCGATCAGTTAAGCGACAACAGGAACCTGTAGCAGCTGCCGAAGGCTGTGTTGGGTGGCGCAGCGACCCCAGCAATACCAAGTCAAGCGAGCGTCCTGTGGACCTTGACGCAGCCTGAGTGGTACGGGCTTGAGCTTGCAGGTATCTTGCGCTCCATCAGGAATGGTTCAGCAGAACCCCCAACCAAGGAAGACCATGAACAACAGTACGGTGCGCTTTGCACCTTGGGTCGGCTCGCACTACGAGCGAGGATGTGGCGGGTTACGCATTCTCCTGGTGTGCGAGTCTCACTATGGCGCCAAACAGCACGAGCGCCCCACCGTTACATCCGAAATCATCAAGGCACTTGCCCTAGGCCAGAGGCACCCTAAAGCCACCGGTAAACTTCGGCGCCATCCCCATTTCACGAAAATCATGACGGCGGTGCAGAACGTTCGGCAGGCCTTCACCGGCGCGCAAAAAGCAGACTTCTGGAGCAGTGTTGCCTATTACAACTTTCTGCAGGAGTTCCTGCCAGACAGTCGAATTCCGCCGCCGCAAGGCGCTTGGCAGCGGGGTGAGCGAGCATTCAGCGAAGTCTTGGCGGTGTTGGCACCGGATCTGATTGTCTGCTTCAGCGTACGTAACGGTAAGTTGATTCGCTCGCTTGCCGGTGATGTGCCGGTGGCCGTGGTGAACCATCCCTCTTCGCGGTTTACCTATGCCAAAGTCAATCCAGTAATCGCTGAGCAAAAAGACCAAGCCTTGGTGCGCAAGACCCAAGGCCCCGCGTTCGTTGCCACTGCGGCCTTCGACCGCTGGAGCGAGGCCACCGCTTGTGCCTTGCCGACCCCCGGCCAACATCTTTGCGCGCAGGACAAAGCCGCACTCATTGCGCAGCGCAGGGAAGCAATGGCAGCACTTGATCAATCTTCAATGGCCTGGACCCAATGACAACCAACATCGCTAAACATACGCAAGCAGAGCAGAAACAGAGAGCCATCAAGCGACTTGCACAAATATTCCGCGATCATTGGGAAGAGGGCAGGGTTGGTAGTACGCGGATTTTTGAGCACGTCGTTCCTGATGCGTGGCTGATATGCGCCAGGTCATCCAGCGGCGGCAGGTATAGAGAACACATCGTGCCCTGTGTCCTGATCCGCGACCAAAGCATGAAGATGTATCAAGCCGGCGAGTTGGTCGAAGCTGTGGCAATGATGATTGAGCGGCATTTGGCGATTGTTTTGATCTCGGAAGAAGAAAAAAACCGGATGGATAAGCAGCGTGGCTGGAAAACCACCATGCCTGAAGGTTGGGAGTTCGGCTCGGGAGATCCCTTTGCGCGACTCACCTCCTGTGGCATTGAGTTCTCCTGATCAAACGCCTGGATGGATGGCTGCGTTCACCCGCAGCCTTTTAGGCGCACTCGAGCTAATCCCGCAAAAAACCGGATGAACCGTTGGGCGCTTGCTCCCGAAGATGATTTTTATCATCAGGCGATGAAACATTCGGTAGCATACCCGCCATTCTCAAGGAGGCTGGAACCATGGACCCGAACACAATGTTGGCTTTTACCCTGGTCGCTGCGATTGCCATCGCCAGCCCGGGTCCTGCGACCTTGATGGCGATCAACAACAGCCTGACCCATGGTCAACGCAGCGCAATCTGGTCGTCGCTGGGCAATGCCAGTGGGCTGTTCTGCCTGTCGGCGGCCGCGATGCTGGGGTTGGGCGCGCTGCTTGCCAGTTCGGAATGGATGTTCAATATGGTCAAGATCGCTGGCGCCGGGTATTTGTTCTACCTGGGGGTCAAGCAGTTGCTCAACAAGACGCCATTGCTGGCTGATGGGATTGAGCAGGGGCAGAGCGTTCGCCCCAACCCCTTTAAACTGTACCGCTCAGCGGTGGTGACCGCGCTCGCCAACCCCAAGGCGACGCTGTTCTTTACCGCGTTGTTCCCGCAGTTTATCGATCAAGGCGCAGCCCTGTTTCCACAATTCCTGATCCTGACCGGGATATTCATGGCGCTTTCGTTGCTGTCGTTGAGCCTGTATGCCGCGCTCGCCTCGCGCGCCAAGGGCATGCTGGCGCGACCTGAGTGGTCGCGCTGGGTCAGCCGCGTGGTGGGGGTAACTTTCATCGGGTTTGGTGCGGCGATTCTCGCGATGCGCCGGCAAACCGCCTGATCGTCTGGCGTTGGCACAAAGGCTCACCACACCAGCGCCCAGCTTAACCAGCCGCTGAGTAACGTGGCCGCCAACGCCACCAGCACCGTATTGAGGCAAGCGAGGGCGAAGCCGAACCTGATCAGTTCGCCTTCTTCCTCCGCCTGGGTTTTTGCCAGCCCCACGATCAACATGACAATCGATATCGAGCCGAGTGCGGCATGCCCTGCCGAACTGTTCTGCACCGCGGCCAACAATAGGCGCGCGGATTCGGGTAGCAGGGCGATGGCCGGCATGAAGATCGCGTTGCCGCCCACGTTCGAGCCGGTCATGTAGCCCGAGAGTGCACCGAACATCGTCACCAACGGCATCGCGGCGGCGGGTGAAAGGCCGGCCAGCAGTTGCATCAATCCCGCCAGGAAGCCGGCCTTGACCATGATCTGCGACATCGCCAGGAAGAAAAAAATCGTCAGCAACGGCCGCTTCGCCCGCGCCATCAGTGCCACCGGCAGACTGCCGTCCGACCCCACCTTGTGTGGTGTGGCCCGCGCATGCAGCCACACGCCGACCAGCACCAGCAGCAGGGCTACGCCAGGGGAGGCCAGGGGTTTCCAGGTGACCTGGGCACCAGACACCAGCCATTGATCCTGCCAGGAAGTCAGGGTCAGGATCAGCTTCAAGGAGACGATGCAGACAATCAGCACCAGGTACGGCCATGCCTGACGCGGCCAGTGCACGGCAATGCGCGGACTGGCGCTGCGTCGCACGCGCCACACTCCGCCAGCCAGCACCGCCAGGGCCGTCACCAGGGCCGCGGCAACACCGGCCACTTCCGGGCCCAGCCAGCGACTGGCGCTGTACAGCGCCGCCATAAACAACAGCCAGTAAATCCCCAGCGCCGCCCATGCCCGCAACTCACGCACACCCGCCAGATACAGCGCCAATCCACTGAGCAGCAAAAACACCGGCGCGCTGGTCAGTGCCGAGGTCGATGACAGTGCCCGGGCATCCAGGTGCGCCAGCGAAGCGCCTATCACCGAGGCCAGGCCGAGCGTGCCCCACGGCATGATCGCCATGCCCACCAGCGCAATGCGCAGCGCGACCCGGCGCTCGAAGAGGCTCAGCAGCAAGGGCACCGTGGCGATCAAGGACACGCCGAACCCGGTCATGGCTTCCAGCAGCGGCGCCAGGCCGAGCACGATGAACACCACCTGATCGCCGCTGCCCAGGCCCAATGAACGCACCCACTGGCTCAGCGCCAGGTTGACCCCCAGGCGTTCGATCACGATCACGAAGGCCAGGCCCGGCACAATCACGAAGGCGGTACTGGCAAACAGCACCGCCGTGTCCTTGAGGGCGGCCACCATGCTGCCCAGGTGCCAGGCATCGGCTGCACCGGCGAGCCACAGCAGCAGTACCAGCAGAGTGCCGGCGACGGCGGCCTGCACAGGTGGCCGCCGCAGCACGACGAGCATAGCGGTGACCAACAGGAACGGGGACAGATGAAACAGCGCGACCATGCCAATAATATCCTGTGTGGGTGCCCGGACAGCCGCGGGTGCGGCGTGTGGCCAAGATAATATTTCGCGGCAGTAGATAAAGGGTCGCGGTTTTCTGCTAGTTTTCGAGAAAATTTCTCGCGAGTCAGCATGATAAAAAACCCTGCAACAAGCCAAGCCCTGGACAAATTCGACCGTGCGATCCTCGACCTGGTCCAGTGCGACAACACCATGGCGCTGCGCTTGATCGCCGAGCAGGTCAACCTCTCGACCGCCGCCGTCCAGCGACGCCTCAAGCGCATGGAGGAGGGTGGCGTGATCACCGGCAACGTCGCCATCGTCGACCCAACCGCCGTTGGCCGACCGATTACCATCATTGTCGAGGTCATGGCCGAGCGCACCAGCCTGGAGGCACTGGAAGCCATGAAGGCCCACTTCGCAGTGCCCGAGGTGCAGCAGTGCTACTACGTCACCGGGGAAGTGGACTTTGTCCTGGTGCTGACCGTCGCCAGCATGCAGGAGTACCAGGCCCTGGCAAGGCGCCTGTTTGCGCAGAACACCAACGTCACCTGGTTCAAGACGATTGTGGCGCTGGATCGGGTGAAGGTTGGGTTGGATGTGCCGAGTGGGGGTGGGTAATGGGTGGTTTGGTTTCTGGCGGCCTGTTGCTCATTGCGCTGGGCTGCTATCGGCCAGAAACCGAGGTTCTCTGTTCTAGAGCCAACGTCTGACCTGGCTGCAGTATTGCGTGAACTCACTCCCGAAAAGCCTGGCAAGGGCCCGCTCCTCCGGCCCGATCTGGAAGCGGTTCATGTACATCACGAAGCCCGGCACGCCGAGGAGTGCCGGCGGCCAGGCGAGGAAGATTGACCAGGCTATCAGGACTGTGGCGAAACCTAAGTACATCGGGTTGCGTGTGTATCTGTAGACGCCCGAGCTGACCAGGGCCGAAGCGGTTTGCGGCTTCAGCGGGTTGACCGTGGTGCGGGCACGGCGAAAGGACAGTACGCCGGCTAGACAAATGGCTACGCCTGCCAGCGCCACCACCAGCGCCAGGGCAATGCGCCACTCGATAGTCAGCTCCAGGGTGCCCGGTGAGTGTCGAGCTGCGAACCACATCAACAGACCGAACAGGGCAGCAACCAGCGGCGGAGGGATGCGGTTGTCCATGAGCAATTCCTATTTGAGACGAACTGGCTACTAGCGTGAGGGTTATAGCCGCTATAGGGTCAAGCCCCTTGAGTGCGATGGAGACTGCGGGGCACGTTGGAAGTCAGGCACGGGCAAACGCATCAGGACGATCACTATCAATATCGCAGTACAACCGATACTGGGCGCGACAGCGGCTCTTCATAAAGGCTGTCAGCATCGGTAAAAAAGATAAAGCGCTGTTTCGCCCACCCTAAATCTCTCCGTTAAACAGCTCGCTCAACGCTCGGTATACGCGCCTGTTCATGTGTTAAATTTATTGAATTCACTATCTAGCGACTCGAGTATTCATTCCATGGATGAACTGCGCAGGATTGACCTCAATATGCTGGTAACGCTTCATGCGTTGTTGGCTGAGAAACACGTCACGCGAGCATCAGTACGTCTGCATAAAAGCCAGCCGGCAGTCAGCCACGCGCTCGGTTTGCTCAGAGCACATTTCGATGACCCTTTGCTCATTCGTCGCAATGGGACGATGGTTCTGACAGCGAGGGCACAAGCGCTGGCTCAACCGCTTCAGGATGCCTTGGGCCACCTGAATTCGCTGTTGGGCGCTCCGTCATTTGAGCCATCAACAGCAAGAGGCCGTTTCAGATTGTCGCTATCGGACTATGCCGCGCGAATCCTTCTACCTCGGCTTGCCCAGAAGGTTCGTCGAGAAGCTCCAGGTATTGATTTGGCTATCAGCCAGGCCAGTCGAGAAATGATGATTTCTCAGCTGCTGGATGGTGAACTCGACCTTGCACTAGGCATCTTTCCCGAGGTTGCGGATGCCATTGCGCTTCAAGATCTGTTTTGCGAAGGATTCATCAGTCTTGCAGATAAGCAAGTACTGCCAGCGAAGGGTGGCCTATCACTGGACGATTGGTTGTCGCGCCCGCATGTGATGCTCGCACTACGCCCCGATGCGAACGATGAGATCGAGCAGGCGTTAGCCGCCCAGGGTTTGAAGCGTCACATTGCGTTGGCTTTGCCGCACTGGAGTGCGGCGGTTGAAGTACTGGCGGGCACTGATCTGATTCTTACGGTTGCCAGTCGCGCGGTGGGCTCGATGCGCAATCACAAATCGCTACGGCAATTCGAACCGCCCATTGATATCCCGCGATTCGCCTACCAGCAGGCCTGGCATACCAGGAAAGAGGGTGATGCCGCACACCGCTGGCTGCGGGAAGCCGTTTTCGAGTGCTCTCAGCCAAGCTGACATCAAGCTGAAGCATCCAGGTTGCGTTCCATCACGACTAGTGGCGGAGAATGGCCTGTTCATCAAACGGCTCAACCCGAAGGCAAAAGTGATCGACGTTGTGTCTTTGCTTACCCGCCGGCTGACCACCCTGACGACCGATAGGCCCATTCACATCAACCAGGTCAATCATGGATGTCCCTGCGCTCAATGTCCTGTACCCGCAGTACAACATGGTCGATACGTTGAATTGAAAATCTGCGCATTACGATCACTCCTGTCGGATCACTGATTTGAGTCCCCATCCAGTTTCGAATCCTCAGTTGGGCACTCTTCATAGTGCGGGCACCCAGTTCGACGACTCAGTTAACCTTCGAAAACAGTTGAGGCACCTCACCCGAGAAGTCGACCCATGGGTTGGTATCGAGCAACTCTGCATGCGCTACGCTGGGTTCATCGAAGCGAATGGTGAAGCTTTCCGGCCCATGGGCGTAGGCAACAATCAAGCCCTGGTGCGGGTCCATGTAGCCGGCGTGCATGCCGAAACCAGGATAGCTGAGGCGCACGGCAGGTCCTTGAGGATTGATTTCATGCACAGTCAGACGCGCAAGGACGCCATCTGGCAGCACAAACATCCAGGTGAAAGCACCTCCAGATACCACTGTCATCACCTCATCAATGCCCGCGCCATTGTCCGAAGTGTTTACATGAAGACGACCATAACGATTCAGAGCCCAAGTTCGCATCTCTGGAGTCATGGCCTTCATGTCGTAAACTTTTGGATAGGGCGCTGTATCTCCCTCACGGGTACCCAGGTAGCCACCACGGTGCAGCTCGGGAGTCCGGCCTGCGAGGTGGATTTGCTCCAGCAGTTCAGCACGGTTGAGACTGAATATTGACAGCAACTGGTTTTGGTCTTCTTCACTGATGGCGTTAGTCAGCGATGCTTTGAGAATCGGCTTGGCCTCTTCGGGAATAGAAACAGTGCTGGCGCGTACTCCCACGCTGCGCAAGATAGCGTTGACGCTATCAATACCTTCGACATCGGGACGGCCATCGCTGAATTGAAGTTTTACGAAGTTCATCTTTGTATCTCCTATCGTGAGTCAGAAAGTTGCGGTTGCGTTGCGGGTTTACATAAAGCGGGAAGAGCGGGTTACTTGCTGGTTTGGGTAGCGCTGTTATCAACTGTTGGAGTGTTGATACCCTGAACCATCAATACACCTCCAAAGATGAGCACTACCCCTGCCAGTCGAGTGAAGGTGACCGGTTTGTTGGGAAGTCCCATCAATCCGTAATGGTCAACCAGGATGGAAGCCGAAATCTGTCCTGCGACGACGAGCAGTAGAAATCCGCTAGCTCCTAGCTGAGGGGTGATGGCCGTTGCGCTGCCTACGTACACGGCACCCAAAATGCCGCCGATCCATAACCACCAGGATCCCTGCAAAGCCTTGCCGACATCCGGCGCAGATACCCGCATGACTAACAGTGCAATCACCACCACAACGGAGCTGACAAACAGCGACGTTAACGCCCCCCAAAGCGGGTGCCCTAACGCTCGACCCACGGCTGCGTTACTGGCGGCCTGGAAGGGCAGGACTGCGCCTGCCAGCAATGCGGTACCCACCGGGATAAGTGCGAGAGCTACTGCCTTACTGAACATGGCATTCCCCTTTGGAGATGGCTGGTTTCGATGGGCAAATGCTCTCCAATCCATAGAGATTATGGAAATCACATGTTTGCACATGCATTATTCATATGGTGGATAGCTATGGAGGCAAGGCCTCCTAGCACAACCTGCGCTCAGTAGATTGAAGGGGAATGATTTTCGGCTTTTACTTCCTGGAGTCGAAAAGCTAGCTGACTATTTGACGCATGCTTTAGTTGAGCTGAAGTGTCCTGCTTTAAAAATCATCCATTGATGTGCGCACCGACAGCCAGTCAGATAGGCATTGCCAAAAGCACACTGCCTTCCGCTGACAATAAGAGAAAAGGTTCACACGCCATGCACAAACTCGTAAAAATCCTGACCCTGGTTTCCTCCGTTATCCTCTGCGTGCCATTTGCCATTCAGGCCCAGGAAGCCTCCACTGCGCAAAGCCCGGCGTTTGTGGTGCACAAGTTATCGAACTTTCTTTACGCGATCGGTGAGCCCAATTACTACCAGAAAAATTTTTCGTATTTGCTGGTGGGTGAGGATCAGGCATTGATGTTTGATTCCGGGGCCAACCAGAAAGAAGACATCACGTCGGTGGCGCGTAAAATCACCAACAAGCCGCTGTCTATGCTGCCCTCACACCTGCATTTCGATCACCTTGGCGGCCTGCACAATTTTAAAAGCATCTACTTAGTGGATACGCCCTTCATTCGTCAGTTCAGGGGAGAGGATGACTTCTACCGTGTCCCCGAGCCGGTTTACCTGGGCAACTTCGATCACATGGTCGTGCCGCCCTTCAAGGTCGCGCGGCTGATAAAACCAGATGAGACGATCGACCTTGGCGGTCTCAAGGTGCGTCTGATCAGCGTGCCCGGTCACACGCAGGATGAAGTGGCACTCTTCGATGAGACGCACAATATTTTGCTGGCAGGGGATCACGTCTACCCGTCCTGGCTATTGGCAGGGAATCTTAACGACTACGTTGCTTCTCTCGACGCCACGCTGAAGGTGATCAACGAGCAGACGGCCATCTATGGCGCTCATGCTGACGAGGATCCAACCAAGGTTCCGGCCATGACATACGCGGACGTACAGGCGATCCGCGACAAGATGGCTCTGATTCTGGCGGGGCGCGCCAAGGGTGAAGCGTTCAGCGATCCGGAACTGATCAAGAGTTCCGAGCTTTACAAGGTGGAGAAGGGCATCAGCATTCTCACCAACATCCAGTTTACTGATGGTCGTGGCTACGGTTACTGATCGGGCTGCCCGGCTGTAGCGAGCAACCAGTCGATGAATGCCCGGATTTCCGGGCGTTCGCGCGTCCCTTCGGAGCAGGCAACATAGTAATTGTGCAACGCAGGTACGGTGATCGACAGCGGACGTACTAATCGGCCTTCGTCGAGATCGCGAGCGGAGACGAGTTCATCGCTCAGCGCCACGCCGAAACCGTCCCGTGCTGCCTGCAAGACCATACCGAAATCTTCAAAGAAGATATCCTCTTCGCCGATACGGCTGAAGCCAACGTCAACCAGCCATTGCTGCCACTGGCGGCCATTATCTTCGTGTAGCAGGCGGTGTTGAGCCAAGTCAGGCACTTCCCGAATGGCTTTAGGCCCTCGCAAGAACTGCGGGCTGCAGACTGGCGTCATGCGAATGCCGTGCAGCAGACGCCACCATACGCCTGGCCATGGTGGCGAACCGTAGACCACCGCGATATCGGCGCGGCGCCAGTCCACTTGCGGCATGCTCGGGGCGGTGATCACGCTCACCCGCACCGAGCGGGACGCCTCCATGAAGCGCAGCAGCGGTGTGGTCAGCCACTCCACTCCTACCGCAGGAGGAATGGACAAGGTGATCCCGACGACCTCCTGCTCTGCAGCGGAGTCGGTTTGCAATGCTGCCACCGCGTCGCTGATTTCGCTCATTGCGTTCGCTACGTGCTTTTGTAGCAGTCGGCCGTTGTCGGTCAGCACAAGCTGTCGACCGCGTTTGGTGAACAGCGCCACGCCAAGGCTGGCCTGCAACGTTTTGACTTGCTGGCTCACCGCGCCGGTGGTGACGTGCAACTCAACCGCGGCTGCTGCCAGACTGCCCAAGCGGGCTACGCTTTCAAACACTTTAAAATTGTGCAAGGGGGGAAACGTCATTTCATCTCCGTAGCAACAGCACTGCGGTCAGAGCAGGAACCCGACGAGGGTGAGCGTGTGTACATACATCGTCTCGCAATTTGCCATGACATAGGTACCCTGCTGGGACTGACTTTCTGTGCCGTGGCCTCGTCCCGATATGGAGGCAGCTGTCAGCTATTGGCCGACAGTTGCCTCAGAAGAGCATCCACTACGCTCGCAAAAACCGATCGGGCCGGCATGGGCCAAGGGCACTGGACGCTTTGTCTTCGACGATCTCCTCGCTGGCAAGACGTCCCACTATCGCCGCCAAAGTAACTCCAGGGTGCATTGCACACACATAGACGCCGCTGACTTTTGGTAGATAACCGATGATGGGGATGCCATCGGCGGGCATGGGCCTGAGCCCGACACAAGCCCATTGCGGCTCTATGGAAACAACTCCATGGAGTTCGTTGCGGATGGTCTTGGCAGTGCGGAGCGCTATCGCTGCTGGCTGATTCTCCATGGTGTTGTCCAGGTAATCTTCTGCCGCCAGCAACGCACCATCCGAACTTTGCCTCACTTCCATTTCAGGGCTGGAGATGAGGGTGTGCACGAGGTCGGGTTGGGCCTTGTAACGGATGAAAATGGCAGGCGAGGCCTCTATTGGAAGGGGCACTTCAAGCCTATCTGTCAGCTTCGTGATACCTGTCCCGGCGGCCAAAACCACAACATCTGCATCGATGATGCCCTGTGTTGTTTCGACTCCGGTTACCTTCGCACGCTGGGTTACGAAACCAAGAACTCGCGTCTGAGTGAGAATCTTCGCCCCGAATGCCTTGGCGCCGGCGATCAACGCATGGGTAGCTGCCACGGCGTCCAGCGCCCCTTCTTCAGCCGCATACAAAGCAGACTGAGGGGGATTTTTTAGATTGGGTTCAAGGTCGAGAATCTGCGATCGAGACACCTGGTTAGCTGAAGCCTGCAGCGCTCCATTCGGCATCGCGCTATAAGACAAAGCGCCTGTCCACCGTATCTCGAGATCCGGCAGCTGCGTTTCGAGGCGGCGATACTGCTTGATTGCAGCACCGCGCAGTTGCGCAATGGGGTCAGGTTCACCGTGTGAGGTGTTGATCCATGCGAATGAACTTCCCGTCACTCCCGACGCTATACCTTCAGCCTCGACCACGGTGACATTCGCGCCTTTACTCGCGAGGTGGTACGCCAGTGATGCGCCCACGATACCTGCACCAACGACTACGACTCGTTTGCCCTGAGCATTGCCCATATCAACCTCCATTCTGTCGACGCGCCGATGGTACGCCAGCTGGATGAATTCATGGCATGCATAAATTTGCATAAATGGGGACTGCATAAATGGGGACGGATTTATTTTACCGTCCAGTGCGAAAGAGGGAAAAATAGATCCGTCCCCGTTCGAGTTACCATTCGAGTTCCGGGCTCACGGGAAGTTAAAGAGTACGAGTGGAGCAGCGATCATGAAATACGACGAAAGCTTGATTGAAGAAGCCGTTCTCGCCCTGTTGGTAACCTTCAGTGCGGATAACGGAAATACTTGGAAAGGGTACGATTTCGAGATCACGAACCGATTGCAAGAGCATGGATTCATCCGTGATCCGGTAAACAAGAGCAAATCCATCTGGTTGACGCCGGAAGGGATGGAACGAGGCCGCCAAATAGCCGATCGGCTCTTTGGGGTGAGAACTCAAGCGGAGCATGCCTCCAGCTCGGGTACCTGATTCCATATCCAAGGCATGCAGTAGGTGGGGTTTATGGAACGCAGGCCTTCGCCAAGGTCCGCTTGCGCCCCACATGCACCCGGCCTCGCCAATAGGTTGCGTGGGTGCAGGCGTTGCGCAATCGGACACCGAAGTGTTTGTGCACCTGGCGAAGGCTGCCTCGTTGCCCTACGGGATCACCAGTCGTAGGTCAATTCCACCGACGCCACTCGCTCCTGACCGTAGTAGCAGCCAAACGCATAGTTACAGTCCGAGACGTACTCTCGGTCGAAGACGTTCTGCACGTTGAGGCTGGTGCGCACGCCGCGCAGGCCGGCGTCCAGCTTGCCCAGGTCATAGCTGACCGTGGTGTCGTAGACCACGAAGGCCGGCACGTCGAAGGAGTTGGCCGAGTCACCCGGCTTGCGTCCGGTGTAACGGGCGCCAGCACCGAAGGTCAAGCCATCGATGGTCGCCTGGGTGAAATGATAATCCACCCACAGCGAGGCCGAGACCGGTGCCGTGGCTTCGCTGCGGTTGCCCTGATCGCCATAGGTGCTTTTGGTGTAGAAGGAGTCGATGTAGGTGGCCGCGGCCATGACATCGACATTATCGAGACTGGACTTGGCCTCCAGTTCGATGCCACGAGAGCGCACTTCGCCATTCTGCGCCGAGTATTGCGGGTACTCGGTGTCGCCTGTCAGCACGTTTTTCTGTTTGACCTGGAACACCGAGGCAGTGATCAGCGTCTTGTCGTACGGCTGATATTTCACCCCCACTTCGTACTGCTCGCCTTCGGTTGGATCAAAGGCTTTGCCACCGCGCTCGGGTGCGGCAGTGCCCAGGGTCGGCAGGAAGGACTCGGAATAACTGACATAGGGCGCCAGGCCGAAATCGGTGACGTAGGTCAGGCCCACTCGCCCCGTGAACTGGTTGTCCCGTTGTGACGTGACGGTATGGGCCAGCAGGTCCTTGTTGTCGATTTCCGCCCAGTCCTGGCGGCCGCCGATGGTGAGGATCCACTTGTCCAGCCTGATCTGGTCCTGCAGGTACGCACCCGTCTGGCGAATGGTGTTGTCCCACTTGGTATCGAGCACCGGGGTTACGCTTGCGGTGTCGTAGTTGTTCTTGCCGTAAAGGTCGACCGGCAACACGTTGTAGGCGTTGTAGCCGTCGTACTTGCGGCTGAAGTGACGATAGTCGACCCCGGCCAGCGTGGTGTGCTCCAGGGCGCCGGTGTTGAACGTGTATTGCAGGTTGTTATCGACGGTGTAGGCGATGTTGTGCTGGCGCCAGTCCAGCTTGACGCGATTGGCTTGGGTCTGATCAACCACACCGGCATCATCGGTGACGAAGCTGCGCAGATAGAAGCCTTTGTACTGGTCACGTACGTCGGTATAGCGCGCGGTGGACCGGTACGTCAGGTCTTCGCTGAGGTTGTGGCTGAAGTCATAGCCCAAAATGTATTGGTCGCGCTTGTAGTCGTTGTAGCGCGAATCCCCGGAGAAAAAATCCCGTTTGATTTTCTGGCCAGTCGGACCGCGATCCAGGGAGCCAACCCGCGGCAGCGCCTGATAATCGGCCAGGCCATCGTCGCGCTGGATTTGCGCCAGCAGGGTCAACGACGTGTCGTCAGTGGGCGTCCAGGTCAGGCTGGGCGCCAGCAGCATGCGTTCGGTATTGGTGTGCGCGACCTGCTCATTGCCTTTCTTCGCCAGGCCCACCACGCGATAGGTGAATGCCTTCTGGTCGTCGAGCGGGCCGCTGGTGTCGAATGCACCATTGACCCGGTTGTAACTGCCCGCGCCGAGCTTGACCTGGCTGCGCTGTTCGCTGGTGGGTCGCTTGGACACCAGGTTGATAAGGCCGCCCGGCTGGTTCTGCCCGAACAGCACGGAGGAGGGGCCCTTGAGCACCTCAATGCGCTCCAGGGTGTAGGGGTCGATTTGCGGAGCCCCGCCCAGGCTGCCGGCATAAGGCACGTAGGCGCCATCGAAGTACAACGGGGTCGGGGCAAAACCTCGGCTGGTGATCTCGTCGGCGATAACATTGCGGTCGGTGAAACCGCCGGTGCTCAAGCCCGGCGTATAGCGCAGGGCCTGGGTCAGGTTGCGTGCGCCCTGCACGGCAACCTGATCGGCCGTCACCACGTTGATCGCCTGGGGGATTTCCAGGATCGGCGTATCGGTCTTGGTCGCGGTGGCGCTGCGGGTGGCGACATAACCGTCGACCGGTCCATAGGCCGACTCGATGGCCTGGCCGGAAATATTGGTTGCACCTAACTGCAGCGCAGCGCCCGGCACCCTTGGCAGCAGCGAGTAGCTGCCGCTCGGCAGGAGAACCGCTTGCAAGCTGCTACCGGCCAGCAGCTTCTGCAGGCCGGCATCGGTGGTGTAGCGGCCGCGCAGCCCGGCGGTCTTCTGCCCGCTGGCGTGGGCAGGATCGAACGAGACCGTCACACCAGCAGTCGCGGCGAACTGGGTGAGTGCCGAACCCAGGGCGCCGGCCGGAATATCAAAGCTGGTTTCAATGTTGGTCTGTGCCCAGGCAGGCTGTGCAATCAGTAGCGTACCCAGTGGCAAGGCGAGCGCCATCCCCAGCAGCGCGATATGCACCGCGCGGTTCAGGGGTTTGACGGCAGACTTGCTGAAGACTTTGCGCGGCTGGGGGGTGCGGGGGATCATGCGGTTTCCTTTCGCCCGATGGCAGTAAATGGCGGCGTCTATTTGCGCCTCTATCTACAAAGTCGAACGAGAATCAAAATCAACAACCCCCTTCGATAAAATTTCTGCAAAACCCCCTCAAATGGCCTCGACGCGCGTCCAATAACGGCTGAAACGCCGCAGCCGCACGGGCAGGGTCGAGGTCAGGTTATCGAGGATGGCATCGCTGCTGCCGAGGTGAAACGCGCCGGAAATCCGCAGGTCGGCGACCGCTGGAGCGCAGCCCAGATGACCTGGACGGTAACGCTGCAATTCGGTGATGAAATCGCCCAGGCGCCAGTCATCGATCACCAGCATGTCGCGGGTCCAGGCGTCGACCTGGGGACTGGAGCGCTGCGCCGTGCCGGTATCATTGCTGTCGAAGTCGAGCTGCTGCCCGGCATCCACTCGCACGGCCGGACCGAGATTATTTGCGCTGCGCACCTCGACCGCATGTTCCTGCACGCTGACCCGCGTGCGCTGCGCGTCGTAGCGCACCACGAAGCGGGTGCCCAGGGCGCGAATGCTGCCCGATGGGGTATGCACGATAAAGGGCCGTGCCTGTTGGTCTGGCGCAGTCTCGATCTGGATCTCACCGCTGAGCAGGTGGATTTCGCGCAAGCTCGCGCTGTAGCGAATGTCCACTGCGGTCGCGGTATTGAGTCGCACCAGGCTGCCGTCATCCAGGAGCACCCGACGCCGTTCGCCGGTGGCGGTCCGCTGGTCGGCCATCAGGGTCGGCAAGGGTGTTGTGTTCCAGGCCAGCGAACCAGCCCCGCCAGCCGCCAAGACAATCGACAGGACCTTGAGCACGTCACGGCGTTTGGCCCGGGCACTGGTCAGTGTCGGCCGGGCGATACCCGGTGCGACCTGGCCGAGTTTGTCCTGCAGGCAGGTCAGGCGCTCCCATGCCTGGACATGGCGAGGGTCACACTCCAGCCAGCGTCGGTGTGCTTCTCGGATGGCGGCGTCGGGCACTTCTGTACGCAAGTCGACGTACCAGCGCGCTGCGGCTTCGAGTGTCGCGTGATCCAAGGCGAGCGGGCGCACTTCAGTCGTCTGCCAACAGCAGGCAATGCGTGAGGGCGCGCACCGCGTGTTTCTTGACCGTGTTCACCGAGACGTTCAGGCGTCGGCCGATCTCCACGTAGCTCAGCCCGTCAAGCTGTGCCAACAGGAAAATCTCACGGGTGCGCCCACCCAGGCCATCGAGCAGGCGGTCGATTTCCATCAGGGTTTCGATGATCAGGGTGCGGGTTTCAGGCGAGATATCGATCGGTTCGGGGCTGAGCGCGAGGGTCTCCAGGTACGCCTGTTCCAGGGACCGACGGCGGAACATATCGATCATCAAACTGCGCGCAATGGTGCTCAAGTAGGCGCGAGGCTCACGCAATTCAGGCGCCTTGCGTTGCGTCAGTACCCGGATGAACGTGTCCTGGGCCAGGTCCGCCGCGTTGTCGACACAGCCAAGCCGCTGGCGTAACCAGCCACAGAGCCACTGATGGTGATTCTCGTAGAGCGTCTGCACGGCATGTTGTTGAGAGTGGTCGACAGAGGACATGGGGGTGGCCCGGAACGAAGATATTTGATAATGACTCTCATTTTCTTCTAAGGTTTGCTGACTTGGCAATACCCTGACGCAATGAGTGCCTGTCGCAGCCAAATCCCACCTTTATCCAGACACTCCGCGGCCGTTGACTTTTTTCGTCGTCAAGGACAGTCGTAAGCATAGGTATTCGTTAGTTTTTTTTGATTTCGTGGTTGACGCCACGGGGGTAAAAAACGTTTAATTGCGCCGCGGCCCAGATAGCTCAGTCGGTAGAGCAGGGGATTGAAAATCCCCGTGTCGGCGGTTCGATTCCGTCTCTGGGCACCACCTTTTGTTTTCAGGTGCTTGCAATACCACCTGAAACAACCAAAAAACCCGCCTAGTGCGGGTTTTTTGTTGTCTGCGGTTTCCTACCGTAGCCTTGCAAGCCACTGAATTCAGATCCCGCCGAGCCTATGGTCGGCATTAGCCATGTTCAGGCTGTGGGCGTGTTCAACGTATTGAAGCGTTTGAGAATATTTTCGTACATCTTTGTGCGTCGGTGATGCTGACCATAACCACCGCCGGCAGCGACCGTTCCCGCCTGGATGTGGTCCAGATAATTGAAGATTTTTCGCGGTGAAAGAAACACAACCTTGTAGCCGATATCGATCAGCCCGTCCTGCAATGCATAGCCAGGTACTCGCTCATCGAGCTGAAAACGCAAGCCGTGCTGCTTGATGATTTTGCTGTTCCAAAGCGTACAAAAGCTCTTCAGGTGGGTTTCCCTGTAAGGTTTCGGATCTCTGGAGCGCAGACCTAGCGACAGCTTAAGGCGTCTGAAATGATGTTTCGCCAGGCGCGAAGTGAATCGCCAAAGTGTCCTGGGCATTCCTCGATCGAGTTGCTCAGTACAACCGACGGCGACGACTGTCGGATCTTGACGACAGTGCTCCAGCATCATCGTAAATACCTGTGGATCGAAAACGAATGTATCTGTGTGCAGCAGAAACACGTAATCGGTATCGACCTTTTCCAGCGCCATATCCAGGGCGTTGCCATGGGCAATGTGACCTGGCTCAGGGGTGAGCGACGTGCGTTCAATCAAGTTGATCCAATCGAGTGAGCGCAAATACTCAGTGCTGGCATCCGCAGATCCGTTATCGACAACCCATACCGGGATCCCGGTTTTTTGTGCATGTGCAGATAAAAGATCCAGGCAGACCTTGGTCAAATCCAGGGTCTTGTAATTCACCAGAACGATACTGAAAAGGGGTTTCGACTCCGCGTTAAAGGTGCACATGCTCGAAATGCTCAGATCCAAAAAATCAAAAGATAAGGTTCCTACCTTATTTCAAACTTAATTTTCTCCGAGTGCGGGTTGGCGAACGTTAGGCAGCGACCTTCCTTTACCTGCTCTATTCCTGGTCTGCAGTTTCCCAGCAGCACTCAACATGTCCTGAAACTTTGGACATTCAATATGCCGCGGAGCAGGGCAGGATGCTGCACGACGAAGCTCGTCGCGTATCGCGCTAAGGCGTTCGATGGTGCGGTCCAGTTCGTCGGCCTTTTGTGCCAGGCGCTGGTGATCAATGGCGGGCCGGCCGTCGGCGTCCAGCATGGTGGCGATGTCGTCCAGGGAAAACGCCGCTGATTGCCCGAGGGCGATCAATGACAACTGCTGGAGTACATCCGCGCCAAACACGCGGCTCAAGCCACGGCGGCCGATCGAGCGGATCAGGCCTTTTTCTTCGTAGTAGCGCAGGGTTGAAGCCGGCAGGCCGGAACGACGTGCCACTTCACCGATTTCCATCTCTTTCATGCTTGACCTCAAGTCGACTTGAACTTGCAGACTGCCCGGATCAAATCGCTAAAACAGGCTGAAGGCAAGGGGAGATGACATGGGAGTAGGGGAGGCGCTACTGCGCATTCTGTTGGTTGGCATGGGGGCGACGTTGATCATGGACTTGTCGGCGTTTATCCAGGCGCGGTTGTTGGGCTTGGCGTCGCTGGATTACGGGCTCGTCGGGCGGTGGTTGGGGCACATGGTGCGAGGCCGGTTTTGGCACGCCTCGATTGTGACGGCGCCCCGAGTCAGGCATGAACGCCTGCTGGGTTGGGTGTTTCACTACCTCACCGGGTGTTTCTTCGCCACGCTGCTGGTCGGTGTCCAAGGACTCGCTTGGCTCCACAACCCCACGCTGCTGCCCGCACTGGTGGCGGGCCTGGTCAGTGTGATTGCGCCGTTTTTCATCCTGCAGCCCGCATTCGGCCTGGGCATCGCCGCTTCGCGAACCGCGGCGCCGAATGTGGCGAGGCGCAGGAGTGTGATCGCGCACCTGACGTTCGGTGTTGGGCTCTTTGTGGCGGGGTGGTTGTTGCTGCAGGGGTTTCCTGCGGGGTACTAGTGCGGGGTGAGCGAGTAGTTCGTGGATCAGCGATTGATTGCGTCTGCTCAAGGAATTCTAGCCGTCGCCCCGGATGATCGGGCATGATCATGAGATTCGAACCAGATTGCACTGACCTATGCCCGTAGACCTGCAAGCGCTCTATCCCAAACTGATCCATCTGATGCTGGACACGGTGTTTGTCGTCGACCGGGATAACCAGATTGCGTTTGTCAGCGATGCCTGCGAGACGCTGCTGGGTTACCGCGCCGATGAGCTGATCGGCACCCCGATCACCGACTATATGCACCCTGACGACCTGGCGGCCACCCGGGCTTCGATTGTCCGGGTCATGAATGGCCGGCCCCATGTCGATTTCCGCAACCGCTATCTGCGCAAGGATGGCGCTATCGTCCACATCCTGTGGGCGGCGTTCTGGTCCGAGGAGGTGGGCGCGCGGATCGGCGTCGCTCGAGACGTGACGGCCCTGTGGCAGGCCGAGGAGGAGTTACGGTTCCTCGCCCATCATGATCCGCTGACCCAACTGACTAATCGTTCGCTGTTCAATGATCGGCTGGACTCAGCGCTGCACGCCGCCCACCGGCACCAGAGCACGCTGGCGTTGCTGTTTCTGGACATCAACGATTTCAAGCAGATCAACGATATCCATGGCCACGCCGCCGGCGATCGGGTGCTCTGTGCGATCGCTCGCCGGCTGCAAGCGTGCGTCCGCGAGACCGACACGGTGGCGCGGATGGGCGGTGATGAGTTCACGGTGCTGTTGACCGATATCCAGTCGCCGGACGCGGTGGCGCACAAGGTGGAGCAGATTCTCGCGGCCATGGCTGAGCCGCTGGGTGCCGAGTTTGGTGCGATCAGCACGCCGTCGTGCAGCATCGGCGTGGCCTGCTATCCCGCCGACGGCCAAGATGCCGATACGCTGCTCAGCCATGCGGATGGTGAGATGTACCGGGTCAAGAGGTACAGGTCTGCAACGGCGAGATCCTGACTACCGCTAGCCACCTCAAACCAGCAAATCGACGGTCTGCAACATACGTCGATACGGCGAGTGGGCGTGGCCCATCTCGAAGTGGATGGTTTCGATCAGGCATTCCAGGAACCGCTCCGCCGCTGGCCGCAGGGGTTGTCCGCTGCGGCTGATGGCACCGACCGATGCGCTGCCCACCGGCTCGCGCAAGGGCAGGGCGCACAGGCCTTCGCGTTGTGCGCAGAGCTCCACCAGCGGCCAGGGAAAGACGCTGAGCATATCGGTTTCGCGCAGCAGGCTGAGGATGATCGACAGCGAATGGGCGAAGTGCACATGGCCCTGGGTGGAGATCGTGCCGTCTTGCTGCGACGCCATGATCCAGTCGGCCGCCGCCAGGTCCTCCATGCGCCGGCTGTCCGCCAGCGGGTGTTCCCGGCGGGCCACCACCGCACAGTCGGCGGTGAACAGCGGCAGGTAGGTCAGGTCGGTGCTGGAGAAACGCGTGTCCAGGCGCCCGATGAACAGGTCGACACTGGCATCGCGCAGCAGCGGGCAGGCCACCGATGACAGCCCCTCATACAGTTCCAGTTGCACCTGCGGGAACAACTGGCGAAAGCGCACCACCGCCTTGGGCATCAGCGTCATCGCCAGCCAGGGGGTCACCGCCACCGACAAACGTCCCACCAGTTCGCCGTTGTTGTCGGCCAGCACCTGGCGTGCGTTGAGCATCTGCGCCACCAGCAGGCGGGCCTGGATCAACAGCTTCTTGCCCAGTTCGGTAAACACGATCCCCGAGGTGTTGCGGATCAGCAACTGGGTCGCGGTGTCGGCTTCAAGCTTCTGGATCGCCTTGGTCACCGCGGCCGGCGAGGTGTCCAGGCGCTTGGCGGCGCCACGGATGCTGCCCGCGTCGGCTACGGCCACCAGTGCATTGAGTTGATAGAACTTCATGGTGTCACCGCTGTTAACCCTGGGTTGCCCTGTTGACTTTCGATTGCCTGTCGGCGCCGGCTCCCTGCCTCTAAGCTCGGACCCATAGCGCCCAAGCCCTGCACCTGTGCCAGGGAGCAGCAGAACCTGGCAGAAAACGCCTTGGCACTGTGCGCAATCCCGGCCTGACGTTCAACAAGGAAATTGCTGACCATGACCCAGTCCCTGCCGCTGTTGCAAGAAATCGAACAGGAGATGCGCGCGCTGCGCCATCAGATCCACGCCAACCCCGAACTCGGCTACCAGGAAGTCGAGACCAGCGCCCTGGTCGCCGAGCGCCTGCGCCAGTGGGGTTATCAGGTGACGCGCGGGCTGGCGGAGACCGGGGTGATCGGCACCCTGAAAAAAGGCACCAGCAAACGGGTGATCGGCATCCGCGCCGACATGGATGCGCTGCCGATCCTGGAGAAGACCGGCCTGCCGTATGCCAGCCGGATCCCGGGGAAGATGCACGCCTGTGGGCACGACGGGCACACAGTGATGCTGTTGGCGGCGGCCTATGCCCTGGCCCATGACCACCCGTTCGATGGCACCGTGCATTTGATTTTCCAGCCGGCCGAGGAGGGCTTGGCGGGTGCCCGGCGGATGATTCAGGAGGGGGTGCTGGAACAGTTCCCCTGTGACGCGGTGTTTGCGGCGCACAACATGCCCGGCTACCCGGTGGGCAAATTGGGTTTTCGCGCCGGACCGTTCATGGCCTCCGCCGACCAGGTCACGGTGACCATCCACGGTGTGGGTGGCCACGGGGCGATGCCCCATCTGACCGTGGACCCGGTGGTGGTCTGCGCGAGCATCATCATGGCCTTGCAGACCATCGTCTCGCGTAATGTCTCGCCCCAGGACATGAGCGTGATCACCGTCGGCTCGATCAACGCCGGCAAGGCCTCCAACGTGATCCCCGACAGCGCACAGATGCTGATTTCGGTGCGGGCGCTGAACAACACCGTCCGCGACCGCCTCGAAAGCCAGATCAAGCAACTGATCCACGCCCAGGCCCAGGCATTCGGCGCGACCGCCGATATCCACTACAGTGCCGACTACCCGCTGCTGGTCAATGATCCCCAGATGACCCGCTTCGCCAGCCAGGTGGCCACCGACTGGCTGGGGGAGGACGAGGTCCTGAACGACATAGTGCCCTTCAACGGCAGCGAGGATTTCGCCTACTTCCTGCAGCAGGTCCCTGGCTGTTACCTGATCATCGGCAACGGCGACGGGGAAAAAAGCTGCATGGCCCACGACCCGCGCTACGACTTCAACGACGACATCCTGCTTCGGGGTGCCGGTTTCTGGGTCAAGCTGACCGAGGCCTTTTTACCGCTCAACCCTTGAGAATGACGACCTGCCCAACCGTGAAAACCAATAAAAGACGAGGTCTACATGCAACTCTTGAAACTTCGCTACCGCGCCCTGTTGCTCGGCGTACTGTTCGCGCCGCTGGCCCAGGCCCAACCGGTGATCAAATTTGGCGTCGACCCGAGTTACCCTCCGTTCGAACAAAAGCAGCCGGATGGCTCGCTGAGCGGTTTTGATATCGACCTGGGCAACGCCCTGTGTGCCGAATTGCAAGTCAAGTGCATCTGGGTCGAGCAGAATTTCGACGGCATGGTCCCGGCCTTGAAGGCACGCAAGTTCGACGCCATCCTGTCGGCCTTCAGCGCTACCGCCGCGCGCCGCCAGCAGGTGGACTTCAGCGACAAGATCTACACCGCACCGTCGTCGCTGGTGGCCAGGAAAGACAGTGGGCTGCAGCCCACCGCCGCCTCCCTCAAGGGCAAGTCCGTGGGGGTGGTGCAAGGCACCTTGCATGAAGCCTTCGCCCGCGCGCAGTGGGGCAACCAGGGCGTCAATATCCATACCTACCAGACCCAGGACCAGGTGTTTTCCGACCTGATCAACGGGCGCCTGGATGCCACCTTCCAGGCTTCGGTGCAGGCCGATGCCGGGCTGCTGCAAAAACCCCAAGGCCAGGACTTTGCCTTCGCCGGCGAGCCGATCACCGACAAAAGCATCATTGGCGACGGCGTGGCCATCGGCATCCGCAAGAACGAACCCGAGCTCAAGCAGCAACTGAACACCGCCCTGGCCAGCATCCGCCAGTCCGGCGAATACGAGCAGATCGCCAAGAAGTACTTCAACTTCGACATTTACGGTGAGTGAGGCCAACGTCATGAACGAAATGATCCGATTTGCCGACGCCGGCTTTACCTGCCCCATTAGCGCAGAGGCGGTGCAGGCCTACCAGACCCAGGGCGCCGTGTGCATCCGCAACGCTTTTACCCCAGAACAGATCAGCCAGTTGACCGCGGGCATCGAGGCCAACCTGGCCGCTCCCAGCCCACGGGCCAAGGTCGCCAGCAGTGCCAGCGACCCGGGCTGGTTCTTCGAGGACTTCTGCAACTGGCAGGAAAACCGCGACTACCGCGACTTCATCTTCAACTCGGCGCTGGGGCCGATCGCCGGAGCCTTGCTCGGCAGCCAGCAGGTGCGCTTGCACCATGACCACTTGCTGGTCAAGGAGCCCAACACCCGCCAACGTACCCCCTGGCACCAGGACCAGCCGTACTACAACATCAGCGGTTCGGACACCGTGAGCTTCTGGATTCCGGTCGACCCGGTGCCCAGGGCCGCGACCCTGGAATTCATCGGCGGCTCGCACAAGGGCCCGTGGCTGATGCCGCGCTCGTTCATGGACAGCCAGGCCAAATGGTTTGCCGAGGGCACCCTGGGCGAATTGCCCGACATCGAGAATCACCGCGAGGACTTCCCGATCCTCGGCTGGGAGCTGGCGCCTGGGGACATGGTGTGCTTCAACATGCTGACCCTGCATGCGTCTTCAGGGGTGGGTGGAAAAAATCGGCGGCGGGCGTTTTCGGTGCGGGTGATCGGTGATGACGTGCGCCATGCCCCGCGACCCTGGGCGACGTCCCCGGATTTTCCGGGGCTGCGCGAGGCACTGGCCGCCGATGTGCCGATGGAGCACGAACTGTTTCCGCCCCTTTGGCAGCGCCAGCTGCAGCGATAAGGCAATTTGCTGGCCCCTGAGCATTCGATGTGTCGTCAAAATCGCCGGAATTTCAGGCGGTTAAACGGAATATTTAATGCGAAATCTACTCAGCGCGCTGATCCCGGTTGCCCTGGTCAGCGTCGTGGCGTCTGCACAGGCCAAGGAGTTGCCGGCCAACGACCGGTATGTCTGCAGTTGGGGCGCCGGTACTGCGGCCAGGGCCCAGGAGCTCAAGCTGTCGGGGGTTTCCCTGTATGCCGCACGGCAGAAGATCCAGACCTACAAGTTCAACAAGTCGTGGATGCGCATGATGGCCCTGGGTATTACCGAGCAGACCTACGACAGCCCGTCGCGCTTCAAGCCGGCGGCGGTGCGCGAGAGCTTCTACAAGGATTGCCTGCGCTATAAGGTGGCGCGCAAGTAGCGCCAGGGGCGGGCAGCGTCATGGCGCTGTCCGCCCATCATCCTTAAGTGTCCGAAGTGGTCTCGCGGCCGTGGGCGGCAGCGGCCAGTTGTCCGGTGTCGACCCGCACGAACACCGAATCGCCGACGGCGGTTAGCACCTCGCCGGCATACACCTCGCAGATCACCCGGCTCTTGCGCCCGACTTCACCTTCGACCCGCGCGCGCAAGGTCAACGGTACGCCCATGGGGGTGGGCTTGATGAACTTGATGCCCAGGTTGCCGGTGACGCAGTTGATGCGCGGCAGGCTGCCGGGTTCGCGCTGTTCGGCGCGGTAGTGGTAGGCCATCACTGCCCAGTTGGAATGGCAGTCCACCAGCATGGCAATCAGCCCGCCATAGACCAGGTCCGGCCAGCCGCAATACTTGGCATCGGGCAGGTGCTCGGCCACCACGTGCACGCCATCCTCATGCCAGCGGCTCTTGATGTGCAAGCCATGGGGGTTGCGGCTGCCGCAGCCATAACAAACGCCCTCGGGGGCGGCGGTGTCTTGCAGGGAGGTGTCGAGCACGGGCATTCCTGGGTCCATCCTGAAGAGAAAAACCAAGCCTAGCGGATTTCCTCCTGAAGCAGAACCGGGGGCGAACTCAAGCCGTGGTAATCGCTGAATGTGCAAAAAGGACATGGTGAAGTGACAAGGTATTAATTAGAATCACTCTCATTTGAAATATCCTTCGCGCAGGGCCTCTTGACATGATTGACGCAGCGACGCCTCCGGAGCACGCCCTCCACGCCTTGTACCGTGACCATCGCAGCTGGCTCGAGTGCTGGTTGCGGCGGCGCATGGGCAATGCCTGGGATGCCGCGGACCTGAGTCAGGATACCTTCCTGCGGGTACTGTCCAGCTCGCAGCAGATTGCCGAGATGCGCGAGCCCCGTGCCTACCTGTTGACGGTGGGTAAGCGCCTGCTGAGCAACTTCTACACCCGGCGCCACCTGGAGCAGGCCTACCTGGATGCCCTGGCCCGATTGCCGGAGGACAGCGTGCCTTCGCCGGAGCAACGCTGGCTGCTACTGGGAACCCTGCAGGCCCTCGACGAATTGCTCGATGGCCTGCCGGTGCTGGTGCGCCGGGCATTTCTCTGGAGTCAGCTCGACGGCCTCGGCTATCGCGAGATCGCCGAACGCCTGCAAGTCAGTGAACGTACGGTCAAGCGCTACATGGCCCATGCCTACGAACATTGCTTGCTGGTGGAACTGTGAGTCGTGCCGTGCCTTCCAGCGAAGCCCGCGAAGTGGCGCGCGCGGCGGCCCAATGGCTGGCACTGATGGAATCGGGCAGTGCCAGTGAAGACGATCATCAGCGCCTGCAGCAGTGGCGCAACAGCCATGGCAGCCACGAGAGCGCCTGGCAGCGAGCGCAGGCGTTGCGCCAACGCTTTTGCGACTTGCCGTCGGCACTGGCGCTGGCCACCCTGGACCGCCCGGATGCGGGTCGACGGGCCGTGCTCAAGCGTGCCCTGGGGGTGGCGGTGCTGGTTCCCAGCGCCTGGTTGCTGAGCCGGCAGTTGCCGCTGGACGTGTGGCGCGCCGACCTGCACACCGGCACCGGAGAACAGCGGCGGCTGCCCCTGGCGGATGGCAGCTCGTTGCAGCTGAACAGCGCCAGCGCGGTCAACCTCGACCTGGGGACCCGCCACTTGAGCCTGGTACGCGGCGAGGTGGCGCTCAAGGTTCCTGGCCCGGCGCCCCTGACCTTGCAAGCGCCCTATGGGCAGATCAGCGTCAGCCGCAGCGAAGTGTGCGTGCGCCTCAATGACGGCCATTGCCAGGTCTCGGTGGTCAGCGGTGCGGTGCAGTTGCAGCCCTTGCATGGGCCGCTGCTGGTGCTCAATGCCGGGCAGCGGGTCGACCTGCAAGCTTCGGGCGCTGGCCCGGTGAGCGCCTTCGACCCCTCCGTGGCGGATTGGCGCAGCGGGGTGCTGACGGCGCAGGACCAGCCATTGGGGGATTTTCTGCGGGAACTGAGCCGCTATCGTCCCGGGTTGCTGCGCTGGGAACCGGCCCTGGAAAAGCTGCGGGTGACCGGCAGCTTCCGCCTCGACAACACCGACCGGGTACTGGCCTTGCTGGCAGCCAGCCTGGCGCTGGAAGTGCATTCGCGCACCCGCTATTGGGTGACCCTGGTTCCCCGCAGCCAGTTGGGCTGAACCACTGTAGGAGCGAGTGCCCGCTTGCGGCTTGCTCGCGAAAACCTCAAGGGCGACACGGACATCCAGGCAGTGTGCGTCATCGTTGACGACCATCGCGAGCAAGCTCGCTCCCACAGGTTTGGTGGCTGGCTGCGGGATCTGTGGGCCCCTGTGGTGGGTGTGCGCAGTGGCAGGGCGATTTATTTATTTTTTCCAGAATTTCCTGCATGCCTGTCCCTTTTCTGCGTCTCGCCGGTCATTCCTGGCAAGTGAACAAAAACCAGAGACTCTTCCAATGCCCGCAGTGCCAAGCCGTATGCGTCCTTTGTTGCACCTGAGCCTCATGCTGAGCCTGAACGCCAGCCCGTTATTGATCGCCAGCAGTTGGGCCGAAGACGCCGCCCGGCGCAGCTACCAGGTGCCGGCCGGGAGCCTGGGTGCCACCTTGACCCGGTTTGCCGGGCAGGCCGGGGTCAACCTCGCGGTGGATCCGGCGTTGGTCGGCGGGCGCACCAGCCAGGGGTTGTCCGGCGAATTCGCGGTGCAAGAGGGCTTTGCCCGATTGCTCCAGGGTTCCGGTCTGCAATTGCAGGCAGTGGGTGAGCAGGCTTATATCCTGGTGCCGGCGCCGGACGCCGGCAGCCTGCAATTGCCGGCCACCGCCATTGTGGGCGCCACGGCGGAGCAGGGCGTGGCGCCCTACGCCGGTGGCCAGGTCAATCGTACCGGCTCCCAGGGCATGCTCGGTGACCAGGACTTCATGGACAGCCCGTTCAGCGTCACCTCCTACACCCAGCAGGCGATCAAGAACCAGCAAGCCCGGACTCTCGGCGACGTGGTGGCCGCCGACCCGTCGGTGCGCACCACCAACCCGGCCAGCGGGCGTTTCGAGCAGTTCACCATCCGTGGGTTCAGCCTGTTCAACAGTGACGTGGCCTACGGTGGCCTGTACGGCATCCTCCCGACCTACGCCATCGACATGGAAATCGCCGAGCGCGTCGACATCCTCAAGGGCCCGAGCGCGGTGCTCTCTGGCATTGCCCCGCGTGGCAGTATCGGTGGCGGCATCAACATCGTGCCCAAGCGCGCCACGGATGCACCGGTTACCGAGATCACGGCTAACTATGCCTCTGCCGGACAGTTCGGCGGTGCCCTGGACATTGGCCGGCGCTTTGGCGAGGACCAGCGTTTTGGTGTGCGCTTCAACGGTGTACAGCAGTCCGGCGACACCGAGTGGGACCACCAGGCCATCGAGCGGGAAACCGGGGTGCTAGGCCTCGACCTGCGCGAAGAGCGGGTGCGCCTGTCGTTGGACATCGGACACCAGCAGCGGCGCGCCGACGCCCCTCAGGAGCGGGTCGAACTGGCACCCGGGGCCAAGGTGCCGAAGGCCGAAGATATCGACCGCAACTTCGCCCAACCCTGGACCTATGCGCAATCGAAGGACTCCTTCGGTGCGCTGCGTGGCGAGTTTGATGTCAGCGACTCACTGATGCTCTACGCCGCTTATGGCGCGCGCAAAGGTAACTACGATTTCCTGCGCCATGGCGTGCAGAACACCCAGGACAACGGCAACTTCACCCTGGTACCGCGCACCTTCCGCCGCGATGAAGACGTGCAGACCGCCACCCTCGGTGCCCGCCAATGGTTCAGCACCGGCACGGTCAACCACACCCTGAACCTGAGCCTGAACCGCTTCGACATGGACTTCGACAACGCCGGCGAGCGCTACCTGCGCAGCATCGGCAATATCTACCAGCCGGTGGAAGTGGCCTATCCGGGCCAGCCCAATCGCATCGATACCAGCACCCACACCGAAGACCGCTTCACCAGTGTGGCCCTGGCCGACACCCTGGGGCTGTTCGAGGACCGCTTGCTGCTGACCCTTGGCGCGCGCCTGCAACGGGTCAAGGTCACCTCCTGGAGCAATGGCGTGCGCGATGAGCCGGTGAATGACGAGACCGACACTTCACCGGCCCTGGGCGTGGTGTTCAAGGCCAGCGATCGGCTGTCGGTGTTTGCCAACTACGTCGAAGGCCTGACCCAGGGCGAGACCGCGCCGAGCACGGCGAACAATGCCGATACGGTCTTCGCGCCGTACCGCAGCAAGCAGGGCGAGGTCGGCATCAAGTACGACCATGGCACCTTCGGCCTGACCAGCAGCCTGTTCCGCATCGAGCAGCCGGCCTACCAGTACGATGACCAGAACAACTTCAAGCCCAACGGCCAGTTGGTCAACCAGGGGCTGGAGTTCAATGTTTTCGGTGAACCTCTGCACGGCGTGCGCCTGCTGGGTGGGGTAATGCTGCTCGACAGCAAGCAGAGCGATACCACCGATGGCCAGTACGACGGTAATCGTGGGACCGGCGCACCGCAGGTCAACGCCAACCTCGGTGCGGAATGGGACATTCCTGCGGTACAGGGCCTGACCCTCACCGCACGGGCCATCCACACCAGCTCCCAGTACCTGGACCCGGCCAACGACCAAGAGATCGATGCCTGGCAACGCTACGACCTGGGCGGCCGTTATGCCTTCAAGGTTGGCGACAGCCCAGTGACGCTGCGCGCCGCCGTGGAAAACGTCCTCGACAAGACCTACTGGGCGTCGGCCGCCACCTCGTCCGACAGTGCGGCGGGCCTGACCCTGTCGACCCCGCGCACCTGGCTGCTGTCGGCCACGGTGGGGTTCTGAGGCCGGCGTCTATTGGATCAACCGTGCCCCTGGATCCAGGCCGTGCCGGGCGCTGGCGCGGACTTCGCTGGCGGTGCAGGCGAAATGCTGGCGGAAGCTGCGGGTGAACTGCGCCTGGTCGCTGAAGCCCCAGCGCATCGCCAGGGCGCCGATCGACAAGTAGCAGTTGGGATCGAGCAGGCCACGGTGCACGGCCTCGAGCCGGCGCCGGCGAATCCACTCACCCAGGCTGTAGGAGGTGCTGCTGAAGAGTTTGTGCAGGTAGCGCACCGACACCCCGCAGGCCTCGGCGATCAGCTGCGGGTTGAGGTCGGGGTTACCCAGCTGTTGTTCAACGTAGCGTTCGATGCGTTGCAGGTGCAGGGCGGCGAGGTTCGAGCTCTCGCTGCTGAGCACGCGCTCATCGTCGCGCAGGGCCATCAGCAGGGTCGAGAGGGCCTGTTCCAGCAACATGTGGCGCGCGCTGGGAGCGCACTCGTCAAAGCGTGCTGCGCACATTGCCAACTGATCGACGAAGATCCGCCCCAGGGCTCGCCGGGCGTCGAAACAAAAGCGTGTATAGCGTTCGGCGCCGCGCAGCTGGCCGTGCAGCGCTTGCTCCGGCAGCTTGAACACCCACAGGTCGTTGTCGCTGGCGTAGTGAAAACGATAGGGCGCGTCACCGCGCTCGAAAATGAACCCGCCGGGCTGGCAATGCAGGGCGCGGCCGTCCTGCTCGAAATGCACTTCACTGCGCCGGGGCACGGTTACCAGGTAGCAGGCTTGCTGGTCTTCGCTGACCTGGGCCTTGCTGCGCGAATAGCCGAGCTGACTGGAGCGCAGGCGCGACAGGGTCAGGGGGGTGCTGGCGGTTTCCCAGATCTGCAGGTTGCCGCTGAAACGGTCGCTGGCGGCAAATTCCAGCGACAACGGGAAGTAGGCACTGCCGATCGCTTGCGCCCAGCGGGGCTGGCGTTCGCTGTCGGACCAGTGGCGGGTGGAGACGGTGTGTGCCATGGCTGCCCTCGTGTTGTTGTTTTTCTGAGGGCGGCGCCGCCGGTCAAGGACTGGCGGCGCCGCTGGGAGGCCATCATTTGCCAATGTCTACAGGGGGTCAACCGCCACGCGTCAGCCGGTAGGTGGCAGACGGCGCGAGCGTCGCGCGCCAGCCTGGCGGCACCACGATGTTGGTGGTCGCTTCCTCGATCACGCAGGGACCTTCGACCGTCTGCCCGGACTGCAGGTGCTCGCCGTTGTACACCGGGGTCTGCTGCCAGGCCGCCTGGGCATCGAACAGCATCGAGCGGTGGCTGCTGGCCTGGGCCGGGGCGTCGCTGGTGGCTGGCGGCAACTCGGGCATGGGTGGGCGTTGCAGGCGCGCGATCACCGAGCACTCAAGGTTGACCAGTTCGATCGGGCTCTGCGGTTCGCTGTAGGAGAACAGCGCCTTGTGCCGGGTGTGGAAGGCCTCGCGCAAGGTCGCCAGGGCGCTTGGGTCGAGTTGGTCGCAGGACAGTTCGACACTGCATTCGTGGATCTGGCCCAGGTAGCGGATTTCCAGGTGGTACTGGCACTCGACATTGTTGCCGGCGCCGAAGCCGTCTTCACGCAGGTTATCCATGCCCCGTTCGCGCAGCGCGCACAACGTCCGGTTGAGCAGGGGCAGGTCGACCCGGTCGTCGTCCAGGCGCATGGGCAGGGTGGTCAACTGGTCGTAGCGGATGTCCGAGAGAATCTGCCCGTAGGCACACAGGCCCGAGGCAACTTTGGGGATCAGCACCACGTTGCTGCCGATCTCCTCGGCCAGGCGCATGACATGCATACCCGCTGCGCCTCCGGCGCCGATCAGGGCGAAGTCCCGGGGATCGTAGCCGCGTTCCACCGAGACCCGGCGGATGCCACTGACCATGTTCAGGTTGACCAGGGTGATGATGCCGGTGGCCGCCCGCTCCACGCTGATGCCCAGGGGCTCGGCGATCTTGCTGCGGATCGCCTCGATCGCCGCCTGGCGGTTCAAGCGAATGCTGCCGCCAAGCAATGCGCCATCGGCCAGGTAACCGAGGGCCAGGTTGGCGTCGGTGACCGTTGGCTCGACGCCGCCCTTGCCGTAGCACACCGGCCCAGGATTGGCCCCGGCACTGCGTGGGCCGACCTGGAGCATGCCGAAGTCGTCGAGGAAGGCAATCGAGCCGCCACCGGCGCCGAGGGTTTCGACCTGGATCATCGGCACGCCGATGCGGTAGCGCAGGAAGTCGGTGTCCTTGCTGAAGTTGGTACGCCCGGCCTTGCTCAGGGTGATGTCGAACGAGGTGCCACCCATGTCGACGGTGATCACGTTGTCGATGCCGAACGGTTGGGCCACGCACAGGCCGGCCTGGGGCGCGGAGGCGGGGCCGGAGTTGATGGCGTTGACCGCGCGCTCGCGCATCACGAGGCCGGGGGCCAGGCCACCGTTGGACTGGAAGTAGCGAGTTGGCTGGCGTGCTCCCAGTTCCTCGAACAGCGCGTCGATGCGCTCGATGTAGCGGCCCATCACCGGGCTCAGGTAGGCGTTGACCACGGTGGTGGAGGTGCGGGTGTATTCGCGGATCTGCGGGAACACTTCATTGCCGGTGCAGACGAACACGTCCGGCAGCGCCGCGCGTACCAGTTCGGCGGCGCGTTGTTCGTGGCTGGGATTGCGCACCGACCAGACGAAGGAGATTGCTACCGCCTTGACCTGTTCTTGGCGAAAGTACTCGATGGCCGCGTGGATCGCCTGCTCATCCAGCGGCGTATGCTCGCGGCCATCGCTGATGATCCGGCCGCTGATCGGCCGGCGCAGGTGGCGCGGCACCAGCATGTAGGCGGGCGGGTAGCTGGCGTCGTAGCGGTGCCCGTCCTCCTTGTGGCCGAGGCGGATTTCCAGGCTGTCCTCATGCCCTTCGGTGCACAGCAGGCCGACCTTGACCCCGGTCTTTTCGATCAGGGCGTTGAGGGCGACGGTGGTGCCGTTGATGCACAGGTCACAGTCGGCAATGATCTGGGCCGGGGTGCGGCCGATGGCATCGGCGATCTGCGCCAGGCCGTTACGGATTGCCAGCGTGCCGTCCTGGGGCGTGGAGGGCGCTTTGAACAACTGCACGTTGCCCTGGCGATCGGCGAGGATGAAGTCGGTGAAAGTGCCGCCGGCGTCGATGCCCAGGCGATATTGTGGTTGGCTCATGTGTCGGATTCCAGATGGCTCAAGGGGCTGGCGTGATCAGTGCGCGGTGCGCAGGGCATGGGTCGCGGCGTCGTCGACCTGGCCGTTGCCGTCGATGGCCACGCCGTACTCGCGACGCGCGCCTTCAAGCGACACCAGGCCGTTGCGCACGTCCTCGAGCACACTGCTCACAGGTCGGCGCAACGGGTTGCCGTAGCCGCCACCGCCGGGGTTGATGTTGATCACCCGTTCGCCGGGCTGGGCCGTCAGTTGTGCGTTGTAGGTGAAGTGGTCTTCTGCGTCATCGACCTTGCGGTGGATCAGCCGCCCCAGTTTCGGTTCCAGCAGGACGTTGCTGGCACCCGCCGCACCCGCCGTGGGCAGTTGCCGGCCTTCACCGAAGCCGACCACCGTCATCGCGTGGTCCAGCGGTTCGATTTCGATACGGGTGCCTGAGCCACCACGAAATTCACCGGCGCCACCGCTGTCGGTCATCAGGCTGTAGCGGTGGATCAGGATCGGGTAGGAGTACTCGAGCAACTCGATGTCACCGGACATCAGCGCGCCGAAGCAGCACAGCGGCCCGCACGCCGGCCAGCCGTCCATGGCCTGGTTGGCACCCGCGCCGGAGATGATCGAGGCGAGGACCATGGTCACGTATTCGGCGTTGCCATTGCGTGGGTCATGGCCGGCAATGTTGATCCCGCTGGCGTGGCCCCAGGACGCGGTGACCCGCTCTGGCGCGGCTTGTTCCAGGGCCTGGCGTACCGCGTCGGCGAGGGTTTCCATCGGCGTGGTGGTGCTGTTGACGTGGGGCGCCGGTTCGGAGGCGTTGCACAGGGTGCCGGGTGGCCCGAGGTCGACCGACACGCAGCGGTACAAGCCTTCGTTGTAGGGCGGCGGTACCTGGGCAAACATCATCAGCCCCAGGTACACCCCCGACACCGAGTTGCCGGCATAAGAGTTGATGAAGTACGGCACCTGCGGCGGGCTTTCGATCAGCACGTGGGCCTCGTCGCCGCGAATCTCCACCCGCGCGGTGATCGCCAGTTCGCCCAGGCCGTGGCCGGAGTCTTCCAGTACCGCGGTGCCGCTGTAGAAACCGTCGGGGACTTCACGCAGCAGCGCGCGCATGTGCCGGTCGGCCATGTCCTTGAGCTCGGCGATACAGGCCCGCACCTGCTCCACGCCATAGCGCTCGAGCAGTTGCAGCAGGTGCCGCTCGCCGACGGTGCAGGCGCCGTATTGGGCGTTGAGGTCACCTTCCTGATAGGCCCGGGCGCGCATGTTGGTCAGCAGCAGGTTGATCACGTCCTCGCGGCGCTTGCCCTGGGACCAGAGCTTGACCGGCGGAATGCGCAGGCCTTCGGCGTAGATCTCCTTGGCGTCGGGGTTATAGCCGGCGGGCACAGGGCCACCGATGTCGGTCAGGTGGCCTTTGCAGACGGCCCAGAACACCAGTTCGCCTTGGTAGAACACCGGTTTGTACATGCAGCAGTCGAGGATGTGGCTGCCTTTGTAGGCCGGGTCGTTGTGGTAAATCACATCGCCTTCGAGGATGTCGTCGCCGAAGAAGCCGGCGACGCATTTCATGGCCGGGATGAGGGAGCCGAGGTGGATGGGGATGTCCTGGCCTTGCAGGATCATTTCCGGAAGATGATCGAACAGGGCATTGGAATAGTCGTGAGCGAGGTTGAACACGCTCGAGCGACCGGTTTTTTCCAGGGTCAGGGTCATTTCCCGCTGCGCAGTCTCGAGCGCGCCGCGCACCACCGCCAGGGTGATCGGATCTACTGTACTCATGGGTCACCAGGGGTCTTGTTGTTATTGAGGTTGGAGCGCATATCGCGTCGTTCGCCCACGCCACCAAGCTACGCCGACGCGCGGGTGGCTGGCTTGTCAGCCAGTGCACTGGGATTTGACGGGGAGGGTACTGGCAACATCGGTGGCGCCTGACATACCGCCATCGCGAGCAGGCTTTGTGGGTGTATGCGCAATCTGCGAGCAGCCGAAATCACTGTAGGAGCGGGCTTGCCCGCGATCAGGCCGGTACAGCCAACCTATATGGCGCCTGACACACCGCCATCGCGGGCAAGCCCGCTCCCACAGGTTTTGTGGGTGTATGCGGGATCTGCGTGCAGCCGAAATCACTGTAGGAGCGAGTGCCCGCTTGCGGCCTGCTCGCGATGAGGCCAGCACAGGCGACATCCAGCAGCCTGACACACCGCCATCGCGGGCAAGCCCGCTCCCACAGGTTTTGTGGGTGTATGCGGGATCTGCGTGCAGCCGAAATCACTGTAGGAGCGAGTGCCCGCTTGCGGCTTGCTCGCGATGAGGCCAGCACAGGCAACATCGATGTAGCCTGACACTCCGCCATCGCGAGCAAGCTCGCTCCTACACAGGTTTGGTGGGTGTATGCGGGATCTGCGGGCACCCAGAATCACCGTAGGAGCGAGCCTGCTCGCGATGCTCGTCAACGATGACGCCGCGCGTTAAACGAACGGCTGGCCGCTGAATCCCCGTGGCAGGCGTTGGCGGCCGGGCAGGTCGCTCAGGCGTTGCAGCCAGGCGGCGCGCCAGTCGAGGGCGGCATGGGCCACCTTGGCCTTGCGGGCGGCGCGGCGGGCGGCGTTGCGCGCTTCTCTGCGGGCGTCCTTGAATGCATCGGTGTTGCGGCAGCTGCGGCATTTGACCCGGGCGAACTCGGTGGTGGAAACCAGGTTCTTGCCGTGATGACCGCAGGCAAGGTGCCCGGCGGTCTTGTAGTGAGTCACCATGGGTGGCCCTCCTTCGTGTGACAGTATCCCCATACAGTTAGTGACAGCGCGCAGCTACCCGGGTTCTGTTCCCTATGGGCCCGCAACCAATTTCTCGATGGGTGAGTGGTTGGGTGTTTTTCTTCAATACAGGCGTTGGCCTGGCTTTTACCTTGCACCCAGGGATGTTCCCCAGTTGCTGGAGAGAAGTGCAATGAGTCTGATTATGTCCATGGCCGCGTTTGCGCTGGCTGCGTCTATCACGCCGGGGCCGGTGAATATCGTGGCCTTGAGTTCGGGTGCGCAGTATGGCTTTCGTGCCAGTCAGCGGCATGTGCTGGGTGCCACTTTGGGCTTTGTGCTGTTGCTGGTGTTGATGGGGTTGGGGCTGCATGAGCTGCTCAAGCTCTGGCCGGGGTTGACCCGGGTGGTGCAACTGGCCGGGGTGGCATTCCTGTTGTTCATGGCCTGCAAGCTTGCCACCGATGACGGACGCCTGGGCACCGCCGCTGCCGCACAGGCGCCAACCCTGTTCTACGGCGCCTTGATGCAATGGCTCAACCCCAAGGCGTGGCTGGCCTGTGTCGCGGGGATGGGGGCGTTTGTCGCGGACGGCGATACGCGACTGGTCTGGCAGTTTGCCGCGGTGTACCTGGTGGTGTGCTATCTGTCGGTGGCCTGTTGGGCCTATGCCGGGACGTTCCTGCGCCAGTACTTGAGCAACGCTGGAGGCCTGCGCCTGTTCAATCGGGTGATGGCGTTGCTGTTGGCGGTAAGTGCCGGCTACCTGCTGTTGCCCTGAGGGTCAGCCGCGATACTGCCCGGGTGTCGCGGCCAGGTGCTGTTTGAACGCCCGCTGGAAATGCGCCTGGTCGGCAAACCCGGCGTCCAGCGCCACGTCGGCGATCAGCCTACCCTGGCGCAATTGCTGGCGGGCGAACTGGATGCGGCGGTTGACCAGGTACGCATGGGGCGTCATGCCGTACTGCTGCTTGAACGCGCGGATCAGGTACGAGGCCGAAAGCTCGGCGGCCGCGCAGATGTCTTCGAGCTTGAGCGCCTGGGTGCAGTGTTCGCGGATGTATTCGGCAGCCCGTTCGAGCTTGCTGTTGGGCTCATCGAGCATGACCTGGGCCGGGTTGAGACGGATCTGCACCTCGGTGAAAAACGCCACCGTGGCGCTGTGCTTCTGTAGGGTGGAGGCCTGGGCATCGAGCAGCAGTTCATACAGCAGGTTAAGGCCATCGAACAGCGCGTGGTCGGCGGTATGGGCGCAGGCGAACCGGCGAAAATCCAGCTCGGCAGCAAAGCCCAACTGATGCTGCAGGTCTGTCAGCCAGGGCGTGTCGACATACAACATGAGGTACGACCAGGGTTGATCGTCGATGGGGTTGCAGGCGTGCACGTCGCCAGGGTTCATCAGGACCACGGTGCCGGTTGCCACTTGCCAGGCCCCCTGTTCATGCACGTAGGTGCTGCGTCCGGCAGTGATTGCGCCGATCGAAAAGTGTTCGTGGGAATGGCGGGCGTAGCAGACTTCGCGGCCATCGGCGATGGCGCGGGCCTCGATGAAGGGCAGGGCCGCATCACGCCAGAAGCGCGGGGCTTTGTCGGCATCTTTGGTGATGGCGTGCTTCATCGGTCAACGTCCTTTGGCAGTCCGGTGGGCCAGTGTAATGGCTCGCGACGGCAAAGGCTCGTGGTTGTGGGGGATGACGATTGTCGGTAGTCAGGCGGGGGAAACCGCACGCTGCCCGGGGAGCGGGCAGCGTGCGGGTGTCACAGGTTTAGAAGTCCCACTTGGTGGTGAGCATCAGGTTGCGTGGCTCGCCGTAGTAGGTGGTGTCGAAGTTACCCAGGCCTGACAGGTACTTCTTGTCGAAGACGTTGTTGGCATTGGCGGTGAAGCTCAGGTGCTCGTTGAACTGGTAGCGGGTCATCAGGTCGACCAGCGAGTAGCCGCCTTGCTTGATCCGGGTGTAGTCACCCACGCTTGAGCTGTAGATGTTGCCGTAGAACGAGCTCTGCCAGCTGACGCCGCCGCCGACGGTGACCTTGTCCAGTGCGCCCGGCAGACGGTAGGAGGTGAACGTGCGGAACACGTGCTCCGGCTTGGAGGTGGTCAGCGGATAACCAAAGATCCGTTGCTCATCCTGGTCACGGGTGCGGGCATAGGTGTAGCCGGCCATCAGGTTCCAGCCTTCTTGCAACTCACCGGCCAGCTCCAGCTCGATGCCCTGGGTGGTCGCGCCGTCGATGGCCTTGTAGATGCCTTCGTTGGTGACCGGGTTGGTGCCGATCGACTCGGCGACGTTGTCCTGTTCGATGCGGAACAGGGCCAGGCTGGCGTTCAGCGTGCCGTCCAGGTAGGCGGCCTTGATCCCGGTTTCGTAGCTGTCGCCTTCGACCGGTGCCAGGGTCTTGCCGTCGATGTCCTTGTAGGTCTGCGGTTGGTAGATCGAGGTGTAGCTGGCGTAGACCGAGTAAGTATCGTTGAGGTCATACACGACCCCGGCGTAGGGGGTGACGACCCCGTGTTCCTTGTAGCTGGCGTGGGTGTCGTCAAGGCCCGCGCTTTGGGTGTAGGAATAGTCTTCGTTGTACTTGAAGGTGCTTACGCGACTGCCGAGGATGAACGACAGGTTATCGGTAGGACGCAGACGGGTAGCCAGGTACATGCCGTTCTGGCTTTGGGTGCGCTCGTACTTGCCGTTTTTCGGGAACTCCTGGTACGGCAGGTCGCCGTCCCAGTCATAAATGCTGCCCGGCACCTGGCTGAAGGCACTGGTGTCGAAGGTCGAGCCGGTCTGGCGCGAGTGCGAGGTCATCACGCCGGCCACCAGGTCGTGTTCACGCCCGCCCAGGGTAAACGGCCCCGAGACGTTGGCGTCGGCGGTGTTCTGCACGCGGTGACCTTCCCAACGACCCCAGTACAGGAACATGCCTTCACCGGTAGCACGGTCCGGGCTGCCGCCGCTGGCCGAGGCCAGGCGGGTGTCGTGGTCGGTGGTTTTCTGGTCGAGGCTGACCTTGAACGTCCAGTCGTTGGCCAGGGCCTGTTCCAGGGAGGTGAAGTAGGTGATGTCGTCGAAGTCGCGACGGCTCCAGTCGGCACCCGGGTTGAAGTGCCGTGGGAAGTCGGTGCGGCCGCCGTCGGCGAAGTAGGTCGGGTTACCGGTCCACGAGGTGCCACGCGGGGTCACGCTGGACTTGTCGATGCCGAAGGTCAGCAGGGTGTCGGGGGTCAGGTCGGCTTCGAGGATGCCGTAGAACAGGTCCTTTTTCTGGCTGTAGTGGTCCAGGTAGGAGTTCTTGTCCTGATAGGCGCCGACAAAGCGCCCGCGCACGCTACCGCTGTCGTTCAGCGGGCCGGAGATATCACCCTCGGTGCGGTAGGCGTCCCAGGAGCCGGCCGTGCCGCTGACCGAGGCCTTGAATTCCTTGGTCGGCTTCTTGCGGACCAGGTTGACGGTGGCGGAGGGGTCGCCGGAGCCGGTCATCAGGCCGGTTGCGCCCTTGACCACTTCGATGCGGTCCAGGGTGGCGGCGTCGACGTTGGTCGCCGCTTCACCGTAGACGCCGTCGTAGGGACGGTTGATGCCATCGTACTGGTAGTTGGTGATGGCAAAGCCGCGGGAGGAAAACTCCATGCGGTCGCTGTCGTAGGCCTGTTGGCTGATGCCTGGGGTATTGCGCAACACATCGCCGACGCTCTGGGCGCCACGGTCGTCCATTTGCTGGCGGGTGATCACGGTCACCGATTGCGGGGTTTCGCGCAGCGACAGCGGCAGTCCGGTGGCGGTGGCGGTCGAGCCGGTGGTGTAGGAGTGCGTATCTTCGGTGGTCGCGCCCAGGCCCTGGCCGGAGATGGTGGTGGCGCCCAGTTCCAGGGTGCCGTCACCCTTGGGGGCTGCTTGCAGGATGTAGCCGCCATTGTCCAGGGCCTGGGCCTGCAGGCCACTGCCTTGCAGCAAGCGCTGCAGGGCTTCGGTTGCGCTGAAGTTACCTTTGAGGCCCGGGCTGCGCTTGCCGCTGGCCAGGTCGTTGTGCCCGGCGAGGAACACCCCACTTTGCTCGGCGTAGCTGTTCAGGGCCGCGACCAGCGAGCCACTGGCGATGCTGTATTGGCGCTTGCTGCTGGACTGTTCGCTGGCGGCGGTTTCAGCGGCATGGGCGACTGCCGGGGCAAGGCTCAGCAGAGCGGCCGGCAGGGCCAGCGCCAGGGGGCGCAAGGCAAATCGAAAACGGGCAGCGACGTGGTGCGGCATGGGGGTCCCTTTGGATCGAGTCGATCGGCAATTGAAGTACTTGTGCAGGGTTATCCGAACGAAAAACGCAAAAGGGAACCGCGAATCAAAATAATTCGTAATTGATTGATCTTTAGCTTCTGGCGTTGACGTTGACCCACCACGGCATGGGCTTTTCCACCGCGATTGGCAGCGCGGCGGCCAGCAGGCGCAGGGCCTGGTCGGTGTCCTTGAGCGGGAAGGAGCCCATCACCGGCATCTGCGCGACGGCCGGGTCGCAGGCCAGATGGCCGTGGCGGTAGCGGCTCAGTTCTTCGAGCAACTGGCCCAGGGGCAGGTTGTCCGCCAGCAGCACGCCACGGCGCCAGGCTTCGCGTGCGGGGGAGACCGGGTGTTGAGGCTCGAAGCGATCCTGGCTGAAGGCCATTTGTCGGCCAGCGGGCACCACCTGCACCTGGGCGTTGGCCAGGCGCACCTGGACCGCACCTTCGAACACGCTGAGCAAGGTCCGATCCTGGCCCTGGCCCTGGCGCACACTGAAGCGTGTACCCAGGGCGTGTAGCAGGCCTTGGTCGGTGTGCACACGCAACGGCCTGAGGGCGTCCTTGGCGGTGTCGATCAGGATTTCGCCGAGTCGCAGGTTGAGCAGCCGCTGGTGGCTGTCGAAGCGTACATCCAGCGCGCTCAAGGCGTTGAGCCAGACCTGGCTGCCATCGCTGAGCCGGGTTTCGCGTATTTCACCGGTGCCGGTGGAGAGGTCGGCGGTCCAGCGCTCCAGGGTGGCGGGCAGCGAGGTCTGGCGCCAGGCACCGAAGCCCAGCAGGCTGCCCGAGGTCAGGATCAACAACGACTTGAGGGTCTGGCGCCGCGTGACGCTGGTGCGTCCGGAACCGCGCAAGACCTTGCTCGCCGCTTGGGTATCGGTGTCGCCCTGCAGTGGCGCAAAGCGCTCGCCGACCCGCTGCACATACCGCCAGGCATCCTGATGCTCGCCGCTCTGGGCCAGCCAGGCTTGCCAGCGCAGGCGCTCCTGCTCGCCGACCTGTTGGTCGTTGAGTTGCACGTACCAATGGGCCGCTTGTTGCAGGCTGGCGTGACTGAGTTTGTTCAAGGCAGGGGTGGGCAAGGGCGGTTACTCGATCAGCAGGCCGTCGAGTTCGGCCTCGAGAATGGCGCAGTGCATCAGGGCCTGGGCCAGGTACTTCTTGACCATACGCTCGGACACGCCGATCTCCAGGCCAATGGCTTTGTAGGGCATGCCGTGCAGTTGCGCGAGGATGAACGCGTCGCTGACCCGCTGCGGCAGGCGCTGCAACATGGCGTCCACTTCGTGCAGGGTTTCGACGATGATCGCCCGTTGCTCGGGAGAGGGTTGCACGGCCTGGGGGCGTTCGCTCAGTGCCTGCAGCCAGGCCTGTTCCAGTTGTCGGCGGCGCCAGTGATCAATGCACAGGCCACGGGCGATGGTCGCCAGGTAGGAGCGCTCATGGACTTCGCCCTGGAACTCCTGCGGACGCTTGAGCACTCGGATGAAGGTGTCGTGGGCCAGGTCCGCGGCATCGAAGGCGTTGCTCAGGCGACGACGCAGCAGCTCGTACAACCAGCGATGGTGGCTGGTGTAGAGGTTCTGCACGAGTGAGGTTTCGACGACCATCATAAAGAGCGCATTTCCATACGGCGTGATGGCACCAGAGGTGCAAATGGGAATTGGTCGCGATTAAAACAAAAGGTGTGTCAGGGTGCAAATGATATTGGTTTGCTTTTAGGCACTTGATTGCTGCGGCCGACGGTAAATTCGTCCAGGCAGCCGGTTCAAGTAGTCATTATGACGTGCGGTGTGGTCGTTATGACCTGAATGGTGTGCAGTCAATATGACTCTCAAGCTGTCAAGGCCAGGGTTTGCTGGAGGTTGAAGCTGGCACGGGACTTGATAGCTATCAGCTACAACTGACGGATTAGGGAGTGACGAACAATGTTCGGCAGCAATCTATGGCTGATAGACGGGGTGGCCTGACATGCCTTCGATCAAGGATGTTCCCCTGTGGAGCTTGGGTTTTCGCCCGTTTTTTCTTGCCGGCGCCGGGTTTGCCTGTGTCGCGCTGGCGATCTGGAGTCTGTGGTTGTACGGGCGCTTGCCGGCGGCCCAGCCCCTGGGCGGCATGGTCGCCTGGCATCGGCACGAAATGCCCTTTGGTTTTGCCACGGCGATCATTGCCGGGTTCCTGCTGACGGCGGTCCCCAACTGGACCGGCCGTCGCGGGGTGTGCGGCTGGCCGCTGCTGGGCCTGGTGCTGGTATGGCTGCTGGCTCGCCTGGCCTGGCTGCTGCCGATCGACGCGAGTGCCTTGCTGGTTCTGCAACTGCCGTTCCTGCCGTTACTGGCACTGTTGCTTGGACGGGACCTGATCGCGGCGCGTAAAACCGAGAACTACCCGATCCTGTTGATGATCGGCTTGTTGGCCGGTTGTCAGTGGCTGACGCTGTGGGGCATGGCCCACGAGGACCTGGCCTGGCAGCGCCGTGGGGTGTTGGCGGCACTGTGGTTGGTGGCGGGGTTGATGAGTGTCATTGGTGGGCGGGTGATTCCCTTCTTTATTCAACGCGGCCTGCAACGCGCGCCAGGTACTCCGGCCAGCCCGCTGCCGACCCGGGTGCTGCTGGTAACCAGCCTGCTGGCGGCGGTGCTGATCGGCATCGGCAGCAACGACCTGCCGCGGCCCGGGCTGGCGGCGCTGTACTTGTTGATCGGTGGACTGCACCTGGCGCGCCTGTGGCGTTGGCATGACCGGGGCATCTGGCGCGTACCACTGCTCTGGTCGCTGTACCTGGCTTATGCCTGGCTGCTGGTGGCCGCGCTGGCCATGGCGCTGTGGCAACTGGGGGTGCTGGCGCAACAGAGCCTGGCCACCCACGCGCTGGCGGTCGGCGGCATCGGCGGCCTGGTGCTGGCGATGATCGCCCGGGTCAGCCTGGGGCATACCGGGCGCCCGCTGCAGCCGCCCAAAGGGGTGGTGCTGGGATTCGCCCTGGTGCTGCTGGCCGGTCTGTCCCGGGTGTTGCTGGTGCCGTTCAACAGCCATGGCCTGGGGATTTCAGCGTTGTGCTGGTGCCTGGCGTTCGCCCTGTTTTTGCAGGGTTACACGCGGATTTTAAGCGGGCCCAGGGTGTAGGACGGTTAGATCGGTGCCTGACCGGTGGTCGCGCCAGCCCAATTGCCGGGGGAATTGCGCTTAGCTCAAGGGACAACCACCAGCGCGCGTAGGCACTCGATGCCACAGCGACGCTGACCCAGGACACCGTGAGTCCTGACCGTCCCTGAGGAGATTGCCGTGCTGACGTTCAATATCAATGGCATCGATCAACCCCTGGAAGTGCCCGGCGACATGCCACTGTTGTGGGTGTTGCGCGATGTCGCGCACTTGACCGGGACCAAATTCGGCTGCGGCATGGCGCAATGCGGGGCCTGCACCGTGCATGTCGACGGTGCGCCCTTGCGCTCGTGCATTACCCCGGCTGCGGCAGTGGCCAAGGGGCAGAAGATAGTCACCATCGAAGGCTTGTCCAGCGACGGCTCGCACCCGGTGCAGAGGGCCTGGGCCGAGATCGACGTGGTGCAATGCGGTTACTGCCAGTCTGGGCAGATCATGTCGGCAGTGGCCTTGCTGGCGAAAATTCCCGCGCCGACCGACAGCGATATCGATCAGGCGCTGTCGGGCAACATTTGCCGCTGTGGCACCTACCCGCGTATTCGGGCGGCGATCAAGCGTGCTGCGCAAATCGGGGAGGCCTGAGCATGAGCGTACTCATTGATAGCTCGCGCCGGTCCTTTCTCAAAGGCAGCGCCGTGCTGGGCGCCGGCCTGGTGGTGGGGTTTGTGATCCCCGGGGCCAATCGTTTTGCCCGCGCTGCCACAGCCGCCGATCCTGGCTTTGCGCCCAACGCGTTTTTGCGGATCGCCCCGGACAGCAGCGTCACCATACTGTTGGGGCACTCGGAAATGGGCCAGGGCATCTGGACCGGCCTGACCATGCTGATCGCCGAGGAGCTGGACGCGGATTGGAGCAAGATTCGCGTCGAACACGGCCCGGCATCGGCGGCGTTGTACGGCCTGCCAGCCTTTGGCGGCATGCAGATCACCGGGGGCTCGACCTCGACCTGGATGGAGTTCGACCGCTATCGCCAGGCCGGTGCCGCCGCACGCCTGATGTTGATCGAGGCTGGCGCCAAGCGCTTCAACGTTGCGCCATCCCAGGTGCGCACTGAGGCGGGAGTGGTAATTGCCGGCGAGCAGCGGGCCAGCTATGGCGAACTGGCCAATGAGGCGGGGCAACTGCCGGTGCCGGATCCGGCGTCGATCAAGCTCAAGCAAGCCAAGGACTGGACCCTGATCGGCAAGCCGACCAAGCGCCTGGACTCCCCGGAAAAAATCACCGGCCAGGCCAAGTTCGGCATGGACGTGCAGTTCGAGGGCCTGCTCACCGCCATGGTCGCCCGTCCACCGGTACTGGGCGGCAGCGTCCGCTCGTTCGACGCTCAGGCCGCGCTGGCGGTGCCCGGAGTGCACAAGGTGCTGCAGGTGCCCACGGGCGTGGCGGTGGTGGCCGATCATTATTGGGCCGCCAAGCTGGGGCGCGATGCGCTGAAAATCGACTGGGACCTGGGTCCCAATGCTGGCCTGGACAGCGTTGCCCTGCTGCAGGGCTTTCGCAAGCTGGCCACCACCGCGGGCACCCCGGCCAGCCAGGCGGGGGATGTCAGCGCGGCGTTGGCCAAGGCGACGAAGACCGTGGATGTCGAGTACAGCGTGCCGTATCTGGCGCATGCGCCGATGGAGCCGCTCAACTGCACGGTGCGCATTACCAACCAGCAATGCGAGATCTGGACCGGTACCCAGTTCCAGACCCTGGACCAGATGGTCGCGGCGAAGATCACCGGGCTCAAGCCCGAGCAGGTGGTGATTCATACCGAATTCCTTGGCGGCGGCTTCGGTCGGCGGGCCAACCCGACCTCGGATTTTGTCAGTGAGGCGGTGCAAGTGGCCCACGCCGCTGGTGCGCCAGTGAAAACCGTTTGGTCGCGCGAAGATGACATCCGTGGCGGCTATTACCGCTCGGCCTTTCTGCATCACGCGCGGATCGGCCTGGGGCCGGACGGCCTGCCATTGGCCTGGCAGCATGTGCTGGTGGGCCAGTCGATCATGGCCGGGACCATGTTGGAGGCAAGCATGGTCAAGGACGGCATCGACAAGACTTCGGTCGAAGGGGTGGCGGACAGTCCCTACCTGGTCGGCCTGGCCAATCACCGGGTCGACCTGCACTCACCCAAGACCGGCATCAGCGTGCTGTGGCTGCGTTCGGTGGGGCACACCCACACCGCCTTTGTCATGGAATCCTTGATCGACGAACTGGCCGCAGCGGCGGGCAAGGACCCGGTGGACTACCGGCGGACCTTGCTCAAGGACCATCCACGGCACCTCGGGGTGCTCAACCTGGCCGTGGAAAAAGCCAACTGGCAGGCGCCCTTGCCAGCGGGGCATGCCTTGGGGGTGGCGGTGCACGAGTCCTTTGGCAGTTATGTCGCGCAAGTCACGGAAGTGTCCCAGGACAACCTGAAAATCCGCGTGCACCGGGTGGTCTGCGCCGTCGATTGCGGGATTGCGGTGAACCCGGCGAGCATTGCCGCGCAGATGGAGTCCTGCATCACTTTCGGCCTGGGTTTCACCTTGCACAGCAAGGTGACCTTCAAGGATGGCCAGGTGGTGCAGTCCAACTACCACGACTACCAGGTGCTGCGGCTCAATGAAATGCCCGAGGTGCAGGTGCACATCCTGCCCAGCAACGAGAAGCCGGGCGGTATTGGCGAGGCTGGCGTGCCACCCACTGCGCCGGCGGTGGCCAATGCGGTGTACGCGCTGACCGGGCAACGCCTGCGTGAGTTGCCGTTGCAACTGGAGGGGGTGTGAGATGAGACGCCACCTGTTTTTGGCCACGTTGCTGTTGCTCGGGGTGGGCGGCTACACCTCGGACCTGTTCGCCGAAGAGTCGCCGACGCTGAGCGCATTTGGCACGGTGCAGAAGGTGTTCCAGAGCCCGCGCTGCCAGAACTGCCATATTCCTGGGGATGCGCCTTTGCAGTTCGATGCCGGGCTGACCCACGGGATGAATGTGGTGCGCGGGGTGGAGGGCAAGGGGTCTGCTGGCTTGCCCTGTGCTACTTGTCATGCCGAGTCCAATCCTCCGGCCAGCTATGGCCCCCACGCGCCACCCGGTGCCCCTCACTGGAGCCTGCCACCGGCCGCGCACAAAATGGCCTGGATCGGGCTGCCGGCCGATCAGTTGTGCCAGATGATCAAGGACCGTTCGAGCAACGGCGACCGCGACTTTGCTGCGCTGATCAAGCATGTCAGCGATGACAAGCTGGTGCTTTGGGGCTGGAACCCCGGCGGTAACCGAGCGCCGGTGCCGGTGCCCCATGACGTGTTTGTCAGCCAGTTCAAAGTGTGGGCCGAGGCGGGCGGGCCTTGTCCGGTGGCGGGGAGTTAGGGGACAGGTGAGATCTGCGGTCAGGCAAAAACACTGTGGGAGCGGGCTTGCTCCGGGCGGCGTTCCGACGATGGGGTCAGGGCATTCAACATCGATGGTGCCTGACCCACCGCCATCGCGAGCAAGCTCGCTCCTACAAGTTTGGCAGTTGCCTCAGGCCTTGGGCTTGGCCTTGCGTTTGCCGGTCGTTGCGGTTTTGCGCGCAGTGCTCTTGCGTTTGCCTTTCCAGGGTGTCGCGCCTTTGCCGGCTGGGCTTGCCGGGCCGCTGATGGTCAGGCGCAGGCCGGTGCAGCGGCCCACTTGCTTGCTCATCCAGGCGGCCTGCTTGGCGACAAACTCTTCCAGGCTCATCTCACCGCTCTGCACCATGTCCAGGGCTTGTTCCCAGATGGCCGTGGTGCCGGGATCGGCGATGGCCCGGGGGACGGCGTCGATCAGGCTGAAGGCCGCCGGCGTGGCAGCCAGCGCCTTGCCGTGCTTGACCAGGTAACCACGGTCCAGCAGCCCCTGGATGATCCCCGCGCGGGTGGCTTCGGTGCCGATGCCGGTGGTGTCCTTGAGCTTTTGCTTGAGCAGCGGGTCCTGCACCAGCTTGGCCACGTTTTTCATGGCCTTGATCAGGTCGCCTTCGGTAAACGGCTTGGGTGGCTGGGTCCACAGGTCCTTGAGGTTGACGCCGGCAACTGGATAGTCGCTGCCCTGGGTCAAGGGTGGCAGGTTTTGCGGGGCGGCTGGTTCGCGTCCCTTGGCCGCTGCCAGGGCCTCGGGCATGGCGCGTTTCCAACCCGGTTCCACCACCTGCTTGCCCACCGCGCGCAGTGCCTGACCGGCACAGTCGAAGTCGGCCTGGGTGCGGTCGTACTCATGGTTGGGTAGGAACTGCGCCAGGTAGCGCGCACGAATCAAGGTGTAGACCGCCCGGTGCTTGCCGCTCAGGCGCTCGAAGTTGTGGGCGGCGGCAGTGGGGATGATGCCGTGGTGGGCGCTGACCTTGGCATCGTTCCAGGCCCGGGAGCGGCGTTGCGGTTGCAGGTGCTGGAGCAATGGCGCGAGGCTTGGGTCCGCGCGGCCCAGGGCCTGGAGAATCGCCGCCGCTTCGCCATGCTGGCTCACGGGCAGGTAGCCGCAGTCACTGCGCGGGTAGGTGATGACTTTGTAGGTTTCGTACAGCGCCTGGGCCACGTCGAGGGTTTCCTGGGCCCCCAGGCCGAGCTTTTTCGAGCAGATTTCCTGCAGGGTGCCGAGGTCGAACGGCAGTGGTGCGACCTCCCGCATCCGCTCGGTGCGCAGTGTGACCAGGCGCGCACTGGCGGCATTGCGCATGGCGTGCGCCGCTTGTTGGGCCAGTGCTTGATTGAGGCAGCGGTCCTGTTCATCGCACAGGTCCGACGGCGCCCGCCATTGGGCGGTAAACGGCATACCGTCGTGCAGCAACTGCACGTCGATAGCCCAATAGGGCACCGGCACGAAGTCGGCGATGCTGCGGTCGCGGTCCACCACCAGGCGCAGGGTCGGGGTCTGCACCCGACCCACCGGCAGTACGCCCTGGTAACCGGACTGGCGCCCGAGCAGGGTGAACAGCCGGCTCATGTTCATGCCGATCAACCAGTCGGCCCGCGAGCGACCCAGTGCCGAGTGATACAGGCTGAAGGTTTCCGCTCCCGGCTTGAGGGCCGCCAGGGCCTTGCGGATCGAGGCATCGTCGAGCGCCGACAACCACAGCCGCTGGATCGGTCCGCGATAGCGACAGTGCTCCACCAGTTCGCGGGCAATCATTTCCCCCTCCCGGTCGGCGTCGGTAGCGATCACCAGTTCCTGGGCCTCGCCCAGCAGGCGCTTGACCGCCTTGAACTGGCTGGCGGTCTTGGGCTTGACCAGCATCTTCCACTTCTCGGGAATGATCGGCAGGTCTGCCAGCACCCAGCGTTTATAACGGGCGTCGTAGGCATCCGGTGGCGCGGTTTCCAGCAAGTGGCCGATGCACCAGGTGACGGTGATCCCCGACCCCAGCCAGCAGCCATCGCCACGCCGGCTGGCGCCGAGCACCGCGGCAATGTCTTTGGCCTGGGAAGGTTTTTCACACAGATACAGACGCATATCGACCATCAGTCTTCAGGTAACAAGCTGCACAGCATGCGCGGTGCAGCGGCCTGGATCAATCTTTATCTGTATGGATGTACAGTCAAAGGCGTTGCCGGCCATTGCGCCCGACACCACGCCCGTGCATGACGAAATTGTCATTCGCCCATCATCTTCACGTTATCTCGTGCTTGCCACGATATCGCTCGGCGGACCCGGGGCGCCCGGCCCCGCACTACAACAAGACTTTGCGCCAAACATTCAGGAGCGAAAGATGAATAACAGCACAACGTTGACCCTGGCGGCGATAGCAACCCTGGTCGGTTCCGGCGCTTCACTGGCAGTGGCCGAAGAGAAGCCCGAGGGTTTTGTCGAGGGCAGCAGCCTGACGGTGCTCAACCGCAACTATTACTTCAACCGTGATCACCGCAACGGCCAGTCCAGCCCTACGGGCAATGGTTATTCCGAGGCCTGGGCACAAGGGATTATCAGCAAGTTCGAATCGGGATTCACCCAGGGCACTGTGGGGTTCGGGGTGGATGCCTTCGCCATGATCGGCCTGAAACTGGACACCGGCGACGGGCGCAATGGCGGACGCAGTTCGTTCGATGTATTGCCGGTCGACGCACGGGGCGAGGCCCGCGATGAATACACCAAGCTCGGAGGCGCGGCGAAACTTCGTGCGTTTGATACGGTGGTCAAGGTGGGCGATGTGTTTCCTGCGACGCCGGTGGTGGCTGCCGGTGATTCGCGACTGCTGCCGGAAAGCTTCACCGGGGTCACGGCCAGTAACACCAGCCTGGAGGGCCTGACGCTGCAGGGCGGTCGTCTGCACGCGATGAGCCAGCCGGTTTCGAGCAACATGCGCGACAACTTCGCAACCTTTTATGCCGGGCCGGTCAACTCGCCTTGGGTGGCGTATTTCGGCGGCGATTACAGCCTCAACCGGCACGTCAGCGTCAGCCTGTATTCCAGCCGACTGAAGGACGCCTGGAATCAGTACTACGCCGGTACAACCCTGAGCTATCCGTTGGCCGACGAGGTCTCGCTGTTTGGTGGCTTGAACTATTACAAGGCGGTGGATGAGGGCCAGCAGTTGCTGGGCCGGTTCGATAACAACATCTGGAGTGCCAAGGCCGGGGTGAAGTTCGGTGCCCACAGCCTGGCGCTGTCCCACCAGCGCAATAACGGCAGCGATGACTTCGACTACCTGCGACAGTCGGACTCGATCTTCCTCGATAACTCGATCCAGTACAGCGACTTCAATTCGCCCAAGGAGCGTTCGTGGATGGTGCGTTATGACCTGGACATGACCACGTACGGAGTTCCGGGCCTGAGTTTCATGACCCGTTATGGTCGCGGCAGTGATGCCGACTACTCCAACGCCAACGCGGTGTACATGCGCCGCGATGCCGAAGGCAATCCGTTGACGGACCAGAAGCGCTGGGAGCGGGATATCGAAGTCAAATACGTGGTGCAGTCCGGATCGCTCAAGGATCTGTCGTTGCGCGTGCGCCAGGCGAACACCCGGGCCACGGCATTCGAGTCGGATCTGGACGAAGTCAGGCTGATTGTCGAATACCCTTTGGCGATTCTTTAATAGTGGGTGATGGGATAAGCCGTTTGGCCCAGTTTTAATAGCCAACCTATCAAGAATGTAATGTCCCGCCCATGCTCCTGTTAACTTGGCTTTTTTATACTTGTCGGCAAGCCAAAGACTTGAAGGCCACTAGGTCGGCGAGTCTTTCCGATAATGGTAAGAGGAAGCCTGTCATGAAACTTGCGAAGTTCGTGTTTATTGCGGTAGTTGCCGTGGCCAGCAGCAGTGTGTTTGCCGAAGGGGGCGCCGAGCGTTCTCAGCAATACCTGGCAGCGTTCAAATTGAGTCAGCAACAAGTGCACGGTACTTCGAGCACGGTTGATGTTCAGTCGACGGCCAACGCTGACGCACAGGATGAGGACAAGCAGGGCAAGAACTCGGAGGGTTGATCACCGTTCACAGTGTCCATTCACCTTGGTAGCGTCGTGCTCCTTTGGAAGAGGTGAATTTTTCAGCGTCCTTCGGGACGCTTTTTTTTGTTCTCCAGATTGTTGCTGCTGTCTTAGCCGCTGGAGCGAGTGCGCTCGCTCCAGCGGGGCGGACGTTGCCGGGCTCAGCGGGGTCAACCGCCGCGACGGTTGCAGCCGCCGGCAACGGTGTAGCGCAGGGTATTGAGTTGCCCGCGGGCGTCTTCATAGGTCATCTGCGCCGGCACGGGCCCGCAGGACTTTATCGGGGGAGTGACATTCACCACTTTGACCACATCCAGTTTCATGCCATAGGCATATTCCTTGACGATGGGTTGTTCCTTGCCTTGTTGGGCGGCATAGCGCTGCATGGCCATCCGATTGTTCTGCATCATCGTTTCAAATCGTTTGTCGCCGCCACTTTCGGCGAGGGTGTTAGTGGACACAATCAGTGCTGCGGTGAGGCTGATAAGTTGGCTAAGTTTCATGTCGATTACCTCGGTTAAATAAAGCGCAATATTATCAATCCCGACCTGTCGTCGACGTGGCGGCACGATGACAGATCAGTCATGCCAATACCCAAAACACTAAAAAACCCGCAGTCATTAATGACTGCGGGCAAGTAAGCACGAATAGATTAGTGCGCTGGGTTTTCGCTCACTGCCTCTTCATCCCGCCGATGGGCCCAGTGATACAGCGCCGGCAATATCAATAACGTGAGGGCCGTCGACGACAGGATTCCACCGATCACCACGGTAGCCAGGGGCCGTTGGACCTCGGCACCGGTACCGGTTGCCAGGGCCATGGGGATGAAGCCCAGGGACGCCACCAGCGCGGTCATCAGCACCGGACGCAAGCGCGTCAAGGCGCCTTCGTTGACGGCCACGCCAAGGGATCGACCTTGCTCGCGCAGGTTGCGGATGAAGGCGATCATCACCAGGCCGTTGAGCACTGCCACTCCGGACAGCGCGATGAACCCCACGCCGGCGGAGATCGACAGTGGAATATCCCGCAGCCACAGGGCCATAACACCACCGGTCAAGGCGAACGGGATGCCGGTGAACACCAACAAGCCATCCTTGAGGTTGTTGAACATCATAAATAGCAGCGCGAACACCAGCAGCAAGGCCACCGGCACCACAATCTGCAGGCGCTTGGCAGCCGACTGCAGCTGCTCGAACTGGCCACCCCAGGAGGTCCAGTAACCGGCAGGAATCTGTACCTGCTGCTCGATCTGGGCACTGGCCTGCTGCACGAACGAACCGATATCGCGGCCACGCACGTTGGCACTGACAATCACCAGGCGCTTGCCATTCTCGCGACTGACCTGGTTTGGCCCGAGCACTAGATCCAGGCTGGCAACGTCCGCCAGGGCTATGAAGCCGATGGTATTGGCACTGCCGTTGAGCAGGGCGGGTACTGGGATCAGCAGCTTCGACAGGCCCTCGATGTCCTTGCGCATAGCGTCGGACAAACGCACCACCATGTCGAAGCGTCGATCTCCTTCATACAGGATGCCGGCCTGGCGTCCGCCAACCGCCACCGCTATGGTGTCTTGCACATCACCGACGTTGAGCCCGTAACGCGCGGCCTTGTCGCGGTCGATATTGATGGTCAATACCGGTAGGCCGGTGGTCTGTTCGACCTTGACCTCCGAGGCGCCATCGATTTTTTGCAGCGTCGCCGCAATCTTCGTCGCGGTGCTGTTGAGTACGTCCATGTCGTCACCGAAGACCTTGACCGCGACGTCGCTGCGCACCCCGGAAATCAGCTCGTTGAAGCGCAGCTGGATTGGTTGCGACAACTCATAGTTACTGCCCGGCAACAGTGCGGTCACCCGCTGGATATCGGCGATCAGCGCCTCGCGGCTTTTGTTCGGGTCGGGCCACTGTTGCTGCGGCTTGAGCATCACGTAGCTGTCGGAGATGTTTGGCGGCATCGGGTCGGAGGCGATCTCGGCAGTACCGGTGCGGGCGAATACACGTTGCACTTCGGGGATCTTTTCCAGCAGCAGCGTTTCCAGGCGCTGTTGCATGTCCACTGATTGGCTCAGGCTGGTGCCCGGTACGCGCAAGGCTTGCAGGGCGAAGTCGCCTTCGCTGAGGCTGGGCACGAACTCACTGCCCATGCGGCTGGCGACCACCGTGCAGACGCCGATCATCGCGAGCGCCAGGGCGAACGCCAGTTGGCGGTGCCCCATGACCCAATCCAGTGCCGGAGCATAGGCCCGGCGCGCGCCGCGCATGACCAGGTTCTCGCCTTCCTTGACCTTGCCGGTGACAAACATCGCGATCGCCGCCGGCACGAAGGTCACCGAGAGCAGCATGGCGCCGAGCAGGGCAATCACCACGGTGAACGCCATTGGATGAAACATTTTGCCCTCGACCCCGGTCAGGGCAAAGATCGGCAAGTACACCACCATGATGATCAATTGGCCGTAGATCAGTGGCCGTCGTGCTTCCCTGGCTGCCGCGAAGACTTCATGGAAGCGCTCGGAGCGAGTGAGAATGCGGCCATGTTGCTGCTGGGCGTGGGCCAGACGGCGGATGGCGTTCTCGACGATGACCACTGCGCCGTCGACGATAATGCCGAAGTCCAGCGCGCCGAGGCTCATCAGGTTGGCGCTGACCTTGTTGGTGAACATGCCGGTGAAGGTGAAGAGCATGGCCAGGGGGATCACCATGGCAGTGATCAGCGCTGCGCGGATATTGCCCAGGAACAGGAACAATATGGCGATCACCAGGATCGCGCCTTCGATGAGGTTTTTCTTGACCGTAGCAATGGCTTTGTCGACCAGCGTGGTGCGGTCGTACACCGTCACCGCGACCACGCCCTGAGGCAGGGTCCGGTTGATCTGCTCAAGCCTGCTGGCCACCGCTTGCGACACCGTGCGGCTGTTCTCGCCGATCAGCATGAACACCGTGCCGAGTACCACTTCCCGGCCGTTTTCAGTGGCAGCACCGGTGCGTAATTCACGGCCGATGTCGACACTGGCGACGTTCTTGATCCGGATTGGTGTGCCGTCGACGTTGGCCATGACGATGTTGGCGATGTCATCGAGACTCGCCACCTGACCGGGAGCGCGAATCAGCAACTGCTCCCCACTGCGCTCGATGTACCCGGCACCGACGTTGGCGTTGTTGCGTTCCAGTGCGCTCACCAGGTCGGTCAACGTCAGCTTGTAGGCGGCCAGGCGCTTGGGGTCGGGGGCAATCTGATACTCCTTGGCAAAGCCGCCGATGGTGTTGATCTCCGCCACACCGGGCACATTGCGCAGTTGCGGCTTGATGATCCAGTCCTGGATCACCCGCAAATCGGTGGGGGTGTACGCGCTGCCGTCCTCCTTGCGCGCATCGGCGCTGGCTTCCACGGTCCACAGGAAAATCTCCCCGAGCCCCGTGGAGATGGGGCCCATGACGGCCTCGACGCCCGGAGGCAGTTGCTCCTTGGCCACCTGCAGCCTTTCATTGACCAATTGCCGCGCAAAGAACAGGTCGGTGCCTTCCTTGAAGATCACCGTCACTTGCGATAGCCCTGAGCGTGACAGCGAACGGGTCTGTTCCAGCGCCGGCAACCCGGCCATGGCCGTTTCGATGGGGAAAGTGATGCGCTGCTCGGTTTCCAGCGGCGAGAACCCGGCTGCCGCTGTGTTGATCTGCACCTGGACGTTGGTGATGTCCGGCACGGCGTCGATCGGCAACTTCTGGTAGCTGGCGATACCCAGGCCAGCCATGAGTAGAACCGCGAGCAGCACGATGATGCGCTGCTGGATGGCGAATTGGATCAGGCGTTCGAACATGAGGACCTTCTTGTGCCGATAGCGGATCAGTGAGCGTGCTCGGCCGAAGCCTTGCCCAGTTCTGACTTGAGGATGAAGCTGCCCGCCGTGGCGACGTGCGCCCCGGCATCCAGCCCCTGGAGGATTTCCACCTGGCCTGCGGAGCGGCTGCCGAGCACCACTGTCCGAGCCTCAAAGCCGTCGTCAGTGCGCAGGAAAACACTGGGGCTGTCCTCAATGGTCTGAATCGCGGTTTCAGGGACGGTGACCGGGGCCTGGCGGGTATCGGTCGTGACCCGCACGGTCACGAACAACCCCGGACGCCAGGCGCCGTCTGGGTTGGCGAGGCTGGCCCGGACCGTGGCCGTGCGGGTTTGCTCGCCCAGCAGGCTGCCGACGTAGGACACGTTGCCCGCCACTTCGGCATTCAGTTCCGGGGCATTGACGTTGACCGCCGTGCCGACTCGTACGCTGCCCAGATCCTTTGGCGAAACCCCAAACGTTACCCAGACCCGCGACAGGTCGGAGAGGGTAAACACGCTGGTGGAGTCGTTTACCACTTCCCCCAGGGTCAGGTGTTTTTCCACCACCATCGCGTCGAAGGGCGCACGCAACTCATAACGATTGCCACCACCGGTAGCGCTGCTGCCACTCAAGGCGCTGATTTTCTGGCGTGCGTTGTTCAGGGCGATCTCGGCTTCTTGCAGGGCCTGGCGCGCTTGCAGAAAATCCTGCTCGGCGGAAATCTGCTCCTGCCACAACTGGCGTTCACGCTCAAAGGTGCTGCGCGCCAATTCAACGCGACGCTGGGCTGCCGCCTGCTCACTGCGTTGCTCGGAGATTTGCGGGCTGGCAATCACCGCCAGCAACTGGCCCTTTTTCACCGCTTGTCCGAGGTTGACCAGCACCTGCTCGACCACCCCGGGTGCGCGGGGAACGATGTGAGCAGTGCGGTCTTCGTCGAAACGTACTTCACCGGGGAACGCCAGGGACAGCGCCATGACCTGTGGCCGTGCCTCGGCCAGTTGAATGCCGGCGGAGTTGATTTGCTCCTCGCTGAGCGTCAGGTGACCTTCGGCTTCCTCCGGTTCTGCTTCAGTTGCTTTGTCGACCGTGATCTGGGCGGGTGTGCCGTGCTCGGCGTGCGCCTGCTCTGCATCGGTCGCAGACGTGGCGCGGGTGGTCAGCAATGAGCCGAGGCCGATGCCGGCGCTCAGGGTCAAAGCGATGGCCAGGATGGCTTTTTTGTCCATGGATACTCCAGGCACCGTTGGGTCAGTACGACCGGACGGGTGCGCAATACGGCTATAGATAGGATTTCAAGGGGTGGGGAAGAGGGCGCGGGTGTCGCCATAGATGCGTTCGATACGCACCCAGGCATCGGTGGCATCGGCCACGGCCTGCAGGTACTGGCTGCGTGCTTCGAACAGGGTGCGCTGGGCATCGAGCACGTCGAGGAAGTTGAATTTGCCCATTTCAAAGCCACGGGTGGCGCTGTCGACTGCACTTTGGGCCGCCGGCAGGATCACCTGGTTGAAGGCGTTGACTTCGGTGTTGGCGGTGGCCCATTGGTCCAGGCCTGACTGAACCTCGGAGCGCAAGCGCAATTCGCTGGCGTTGCGCAGGTCCCGAGCCTGGTCGGTGCGGCGCGCGGCGGCCAGCACATTGCCCTGGTTGCGATTGAACAGTGGAATCGGCATCGACACGCCCAGGAGGTTGACCCGTTCGCGATCGGTCTCGCTGTACTGGCTACCGATGCTTACCGTCAGGTCGGGGATACGCAGGGCCTTTTCCAGGCCTAGTGAGGCTTCCTTCTGGTTGATCTGCAAACGCGCCAGGCGCAGCTCGGCGGTATCGGGGAGGCGATCAAGCAGGATCTGTGAGGACGCGATGGTCGGTAATGCGCTTGTCGGTTCTTCGGCGCGGGTAAAGGTGGCCTGTGGGGCCCCGGTGACCTGTGCCAGCTGCTGATAGGCGGTGGCCTGGTCACGTTCGGCGCGACGCAGTTGCAGGCGCACCTGCGACAGTTGCAGCTGCGCACGCATGGCTTCGACCGGCGCCGCCTTGCCGGCGTTGATGCGCCCCTGGGCTACGCGTAGGCCGCGCTCGGCCAGTAGCAGCGATTGCTCGGTCAATGACAAACGTTGCTGGGCGGTGGTCGAACTGTAGAAGGCCTGGATCACATCCGCGCGCAATTCATTGCGTCGACGTTCCAGCTCGATGCTCGCAGCGTCCTGCGCACGCTCGGCGACTTCGATTCGGGCGCCGCGTTTTCCACCCAGTTCCAGCGGTTGGCTGAGCATCAGTGTGGTGGTTCGCGAGCGGCGTCGGGTGTCTTCGGCCTCCCAGGACACTTGCGGATTGGGAATCAGCCCGGCTTGCTGGCGATCACCCTCGGCGACGCCGATTTCCCATTGCGCCGCAGCCAGATTCGGGTTGTGGGCAAAGGCACTCTGCAGCGCTCGCTCCAGGGTCAATGGTGCGGCCTGTGCCATGGCCGGCAAGGCACTGGCGGCGACTGCCAGACTGAGCAGTAAAACAGCAGGGCCAGTGATTAACTTTCTGATCCTGGGTGGAATAACGACGCATTGATAACCCTGCACTGTGGACGTTCCTTTAATGCGAAACAGGCGATGGCGTTAATCTAGAGGTCGGTGCTTATCAGTAAGGTGGCTGGATAATTACAAATACGTTATCCGCGGTGTGCGCGGGTACGTGTGTATTAGGATGGAAAGTGTTGGAGCGTTATAGGTATCGCCATCGAAATATGACGATACAAACACCGATGGTTTATCCGCTCAGATGCACTTGTTGATTTTGTTTGTTCGTGAATTAGCCTGCCTGTTAGTTGCGGCATTTTGTCGCGCCTGCAGATTGCAGCGCTCAAGGCCGCGGATTCCGGTTGACCCTGAAGCCACTACAGACATTAGCGTGGTGCATGAGCGGTTCATGTTGAATCACAGAGTCGTATGAAAAAATCTTTGTCGTGCTCTGAATAAATCCATGCGTTATTTGTTTAAAGGTGAACAACTATGCGAATCCTTGTGATCGAGGACGAGCTGAAAGCTGCCGACTATTTGCACCAGGGGCTGACCGAAAGTGGCTATGTAGTGGACTGTGCGAACAACGGTGCAGATGGACTTCACCTGGCCCGGCAACAGGCCTATGACTTGGTGATACTTGATGTAAACCTGCCTGAGGTAGATGGCTGGTTCGTGCTGGAACATATCCGCAAGAGTGGCAACACCCTGGTGATGATGCTGACCGCCAGAGGGCGGCTTGCCGATAAGGTCCGTGGGCTGGATCTGGGGGCTGATGACTACCTGGTCAAACCCTTCGAGTTTCCCGAACTGCTGGCGCGGGTACGCACCTTGCTACGGCGCAGCGCGCAGATTCCGTTGCCTCAGGTGTTGAAGGTGGCCGACCTGGAACTGGATCAGGGGCGACATCGGGCGTTCCGGGGTGAGCAACGTATCGACCTGACCACCAAGGAGTTCGCGTTGCTGCACCTGCTGATGCGCCAGTCGGGTGAAGTGCTGTCGCGGACCCAGATTATTTCCCTGGTGTGGGATATGAATTTTGATTGTGACACCAACGTGGTCGAGGTTTCGATCCGCCGCTTGCGGGCCAAGATCGACGACCCATTCGACCGTAAGCTGATCCACACCCTGCGCGGCGTCGGTTATGTGCTGGAGGCGCGCGAATGAAACCGGCCAGCCTGTCGATGCGCTTGGGGTTGACGGTCAGCGTCCTGGGCGCAGTACTGGTGGTGGTGTTGGCCATTCTCGCGTTCCTGGCGCTGACCCACGAACTGGACGCCCTGGCCAAGGGCGGCCTGGAAAGGAAAATGCAGCAGATTCGCCACAGCCTGGCACTGGAGCAGCACGCCAGCGACCTGCCGCTCAAGCCACACTCATTGCTGGACCAGGTCATGGGGCATGACAACCTGAACCTGACGATTCTCGATCAAAGCGACCCGACGGCACCGTTGCTCAGTGTCGGCAGCCCACTGCCGTTACCGGCGCAGGCCCGTCGTGAGGCGGCCGCGGCGAGCCAGGACAAGGTCACCTACTTCAGCCGTTCGGATGATCAGGGCAGGCACTTTCTGACGGCCACCCAATTGATGCCGATCAACGATGGGCAGTCGGTTGTGGTGCTGTTGTCGGTTGACCGCTCCAATGATGAGGCCCTGCTCAGTGCCTATCTCAGCTCGACCCTGATTGCCTTGCCGTTGCTGTTGATCCTGATTGGCCTCAGTGCTTGGGCGGTTGTCCAGCGCGGCCTTGCTCCGCTGCGTGAGTTTCGCAAAGTCGCAGCGATGGTTTCGGCCCAGGACCTGAATCATCGACTGTCGGAAGCCAATATGCCCCAGGAGCTCAGTGAACTGGCGCATGGCATCAACTTCATGCTGCACCGGCTCGACAATGGTGTGCAGCAACTGTCGCAGTTCTCCGACGATCTGGCGCACGAACTGCGTTCGCCCATCAGCAACCTGATGGGCAAGGCCCAGGTGACCCTGTCGCGGGAGCGTCCAATCGAGGAGTACAAGGCGGTGCTGGTGTCCTGCACCGAGGAGCTGGCGCGAGTCACGCGCATCGTTTCCGACATGCTGTTCCTGGCCCAGGTCAGCCACCCGGCGGAGCTGGTGCCCTTTGAAGTGATTTGCCTGGAGGATGAGGCGCTGAAGGTCGCCGATTTGTTTAGCCTGGCGGCGCAGGAAAAACACATCACCCTGCAGGTTTCCGGCAGCGGACGAGCCCTGGGCGACCGGCTGATGATCCAGCGCGCGATGTCGAACCTGCTGTCCAACGCGATTCGCCATTGTCCTGACGGGCAGGCGATTTCGCTGGTTATCGAACGTCACGGCGAACACCTGTCGGTGCTGGTGAGCAACCCCGGTGCGGGCATCGCATCCCACCATCTGCCGCACCTGTTCGACCGCTTCTACCGCGTCGACAACAGCCGCTCCCGCGCTCAGGGCGGCACCGGCCTGGGGCTGGCCATCGTGCGCTCGATCATGAGCCTGCACCAGGGCTCGGCCCAGGTGCAGAGTTCACCTGGGAGTGTGACGGTGTTTCGGTTGGTGTTTCCCAAGGGGCGTAATAGCTAAGGCATTGGGAAACTTCTTTAACTTGGGTGACCACACAGCCGCTGAGCAGGGGGCCCACCCACCAGTGGGGCCAGGCCCACCGACATCGCGAGCCTGCTCGCGATTTGACGGTTGAGTCCGCCCCTGTGCGTAGACCAGAGATCACTAGTTGGACACTGGGTCGCAGATCGAGCGCTGGCTGACGGCGCGCTCAATGCGGTCTTCGTACCAGCGCCGATAGGCTAGCTGCGCCTCGGGAGCCGCTTTCCCGAGGACCTCATCGAGATCGGCGTCGGGAGCTTCTTCCCAGCGGATGGTCGGTTGGAAAGGCACGTAGGGGTGAGTTTCCTGCTCCAGGTCAATCAGGCGGGCCAGAGGGAAATCCGCGCCGAGCCCGCCTGCCAAGGCAATACGGAAGAAGCGCTGGAGCAGTACAAAGTCTTCCAGTGGTGCCATGAATGCGTCGTACGAAGGGCTCTTGAGTTGGGTCTTAAGGTAGCCAGGCAACTGCTGCGCGACTTCTTTGCGCAGTTGCTGGAGTTCCTGGGCAGGAAAATCGACAGCGCTGGCACTTGCTTCATCCGCGTCCCCGTCGGGGTTTTCGGCCCGGCGCAGGGAGAAGGTGGTGTGCACCCACAGGTCGATGTTGCCCAGGCGGTCCGGGGAGCGCTGCATCCAGGTCCAGTCGGGGCTGACGGCGACCAGGCGCTCACGAAACTGCGAGGTGTGATCTTCCGGAAACCAATAGCGCTCGGGCAAGCCGATACCCTGGGCTTTGTCGCATAGACAGCTTACGAGTTGCGCCTTGTCGGCGGCCGTCATGCAACTTTGTGCTGCACTGAGAACGCGAGCAGACCCTGCCTGCTTCTGTTCCTGTTGGGCGGCGAAGTCTTCAAGGGACTTTTGCAGGGCCGCACTCCATGGCACCGGCTTGACCTCACTGTTGGCCAACAACTCCATCAGTTGCTCCTTGGGGCAGGCTTGTGAGGGTGGGTAAGTGGCCAGTGCTTCAGTCAGCCGGCTGACACCCATCCAGCGGTGGGTCTGGAGCCGATCGGCAGACAAGCTCGCCATGGCGTTCGAGCGGGTGGGGGAGACGCTGAATGTATCAATCAGGCGATCGGCCTCGATGACCCTGCAGCCCAGTGGTGTGTCTGTCAGCACGGGGTGGGTGTAGGTCACACGGTCAATCAACTTGCCGTCACCCGGGGCAATGGTAACGGCGACCACCCGGCCATCCGAGGCATAGCGCAGCGCCTGATTGACGATGGCGGCATCATAGGTACCGAGGTCGTGCCATTGGTCATCGAGCAAGACCTGCAGGGTGACCTTGGAGGTTGCGTCGCTGTCTGTGGCGACTTGGATTGACCAGCGAATCTGGCTCGCGTCGATACCGACGGATTGAGCGTCCTGACCGATCAACACTCCGCGTACCCGAAAACTCCTGGAGGCGACCTTAAAGTTGGACGCACGGTTGCGGTTGAACGCGTGGTCCGCCCCGGGCAGGCCACCGCCTGCGCCAGGAGGAGCAAGATCGGGAAGATCATTGGGGAACAAACGGTTGTACCCCCCCAGACGCTCGCGCAAGGCCGCCCTCGCTTCAGGTGTATGCATCTGGGCGACTTGGGCACTGACCGCCTCGGCCACCTTGACTTCCTGCAGGGCCGCAGCACTTGAGGTCCAGCCCTGGCCTTCGGCGGCCATGAACGATTTGATCAGGCGGCGAGAGTCGTCCGTGGCATCAAGGGAAGCCTGGCGCGCGGCCAACGCCAGAACGTCAGGGCGCGCCGCGCTGGTGAGCGCCTGGCTCACCCAGTTTTTTGCCCAGGCCTGCGACCAGGTCTTGATCGCGTCCTTGCCCACATCCTTGACCAGTTTTTGCGCTTGCTTGCCCAGTTCCGTCGTGGGTTTGGCATCCAGTCCACCAAAGGCCTCATCCAGTACCTGGGCAATCAGTTTGCCCTGGGCATCCAGGGGCGCGATCGGGGCGCCATAGCGCCGCTCCAGGGTGGCGGTCAGCTTGGCGAACAGATTGGGGTTTTCTTGCCGCAGGCGCCGTACCGAGGGCTGCAAGGCGTCCTCGATTTGTTGTTGCGCCTGGGTGATCCCCGGTTTGCTCTCGACCGCCTCGCCCAACGTGGCGGCCACCTCTTTGCGCACTTTCGCCGCGGTGTCCCCACGCGAGGGTGTTTCAAGCTGCCGGTCGTTCAGCGCGGCCCGGACAAATTCGGCTTCGTTGCGACGTTCAGGGGTCAGTTGGACCCAGCGTTCCAAGGCTGGACTACGAGTCATTTCGCTGAGGGCGGCGCGGACAAACAGCCGGGTAGCAACCTGCACCGTGGGCAGCGACGTGTTGCTCTCGGCGGACTCAGGCGCGACAGGCGGCGGGGGGAGCGCCGAGAGTGCCTGCTCGATCTCACGCTGTGCCTGCTGGTCGGAGGCATTCATGCGTAGGTTGTTGACCATCAACTGCATGCTGTTGGCCAAGGGTTCGGCGCTCCAGCCCACCAGCGAAAGAATGAGCAAGGCGGTGGTCAGGTAGGACAGCGGTTTTTTGATCAGCCCCAGGTCTTTGCCCAGTCGTTCACTGGCCAGTACTCGCACCAGGCGTTGCCATGGGCCCTGCGGTTGAGAGGCTTCCTGTGCGGCGGAGCTGGCGACCGCCTCTTCAAACTTCAGGTCTTTGCGCGCCCACTCGATGGCAAGGTAGGACAGCAGGTCGGAGGCTCCGCTCTGTGTGCGTTCCAGCGCCTGTGCCGACATCACGGCGCCCGGGGCACCGCTATCGTGGGCGACCAGTTGTTCGATCAGCCCGTCCAGGCGCTCGACCGTCGGATTGAGCTGGGGATCTTCGCGGGCGGCGTCCAGACACGTTGGGTCGTTGATGATCCGCTCATGCAGCTCCTGGGCCTTGGCATTCCAGACCTGAGCAACCCTTGAACGGGCCTGGCGCGCTGCGAGGTAGAGCGCCAGGGCGGCACTCAACAGCCCGAACAGCCCCAGGATGGCACCGTATTCGCTGCTGAAGTCCTTGGTGGCGCCGTACATGGACTGCGCTGCATGAATGACCGCTTGGGGAGCGACGCTGGGGCTCGAGGAAAACCAGGTACAAAGCCAGACGAGTACGATCACCGCGGCCACGACGGTTGCGCCAATGGCACTGAGATCGCGAACCCGTTCCAATACCACCAGGCTGCCGGCGCGGGCCATTTTTTCTCGCAGATCGACCGCTTTCCAGCGGTTCTTGCTCAAGGGGACCAGCCAGAAGTGACACAAGGCCCACAGTGCCAGAAGCAGCATCCAGATCGCGAACGGGTTCATGGCGTTCTCCGGCGGATTCGGCGCGTGCGTTCAGGGTATGACGGTAGAACGCGACTGCCGAATCAACTCCCTTGTGATCAGGCTGGGAGTCGAAACCCACGTATCTTTTCCCTAGATAGTGTTTACAGGTGCGCCGAATACTGTAATCACCGGGTAATCAATAGTAAGGGTGTGAAAGTGCGACTGCGCAAGTTTGGTGGATGAATGGAGGGCGTCCTTTTTAAATGGGGTAGATGTTGTTTCGCAGGTGTTACAGCTGGGCGCCGATAAATGAACGTTCAGGTGTGCTTCGTCAATTGAATGGTTGGCTTAATGTAATTAGTCTCAGGTCGGTCTTCGCCAGGCCAGGTGCTCCAGGTGCCGTCGCAGCGGGGCGGTGGTGCGGGTTGCGTTGCCTGGGCGTTATAACTATCCGCTATTTTTATTATCAGATAAGGTTTTTATGGGTTTGGCCGTCTTGCGAAAGTATGGGCTATCGTCTGAAGAGTTGTTGTAAGTAGGTGGCGGTGGAAGTAGTGGGTGCAGTCAAATAATCCACTTATTAGTAGTGGGTAATTGCTCGATGTTTATGGCGCGTTGCTGGCTGTTAGTTGGTCGAGGGCGTGAGACTTGGGTAACGTCAAAACAAGGAGTGAGCAGATGGCGACCGAGAATACGACTTCAGCCACCGACGTCGAGACATCGCACCTCAAGACGCTCTACACCCAACGCCGTGCACAGTTACCTGAGGAGGTGCGCGCGACGTTGTCGAAGCGGCCCTGGGGCCTGGCGCTGTCAGGGGGTGGGATCCGCAGCGCGACGTTCTGTTTCGGTTTGATCAAGGCCCTGGCGGAAAAAAAGCTGCTGCATCGTTTCGACCTGATGTCCACGGTTTCCGGTGGCGGGTACATTGGCGCGACCATCGGCAAGCTGTTTCATAATGAAGGGCAGTCCGGTGCCCCCCAGCCCATGGACCTGGAAAAACATCTGGGGGAGGCGCAGTCCCGCTGGTTTGCCGTGTGGCTACGCGCCAACGGTCGTTACCTGATCCCCCGGGGACTGAAGGACATTCTGTTCGCTGCCGCCAATTTCGGTCGAAACCTGTTGGGTGTCCATGTTGAATTGGCGTTCCTCTCGCTGATTCTCGGCGGCCTTCTGGTAGGGCTGGACCTGGCGGTGTGGCAATGGGCCGACTGCCTCGCCCCCGGCGGCGGTTGTGCCCCCTTGTCCTGGCTGGACATGGGACTGATCGGCTTCTTTTCCAATTGGCCAACCCTGTGGGTCGCCTTGGCGCCGATCGCCTGGGTCGGCGCCATTTTATCCTGTGCCTATTGGGCGCTGCCCACGCGCAAAGGTCAGCGTCTGGGGGCTCAGCGTTTGCTGACGGCCCTCCTGGCCTGCGGGGGGATTGCATTGTTGTTGCGTCACGCGACGGACTGGCTGAGCCCTTACATCCCGCTGTGGACCGGCAGCCTGGTACTGCCTGGGCCTTTGGTGGTGGTGGCCTTGGCCCTGATGAGCGCCTGGGTGCTGGGCATTCTTTTCGCCATGGGCCTGTGCATCAAGGCCGAAAGAGACCCCGACCGCACGCGAAACAACCTGACCCAGGCACTTGCGGTGGCCTTGAAAGTTGCCCTGGCCTGCGTGGTGCTGGGCCTGGTTGATTACCTTGCCTGGGCGCTGGCCAATCTGGACACCACTTCGCAAAGTCGGTTGGGCGCGGCCCTGGCGCTGATCGCCGTGGCGTTGCGGGCGACCATGCCGATGATTTCCGATCTACCCAAAAGCCTGGTGCCAGGAACCCGGCGAGTGGTGATGGAGGTGATCAATGTGTTGGGGGTGCTGCTGGCCGGTGTACTGCTGGTGTTCTGGATCAGTGTGCTGCACCGCGCAACCACCAGCGTATTGTTCGATCAGGACGCGCGCACGTTACAGTTTGTCCAGGCCTGGCAATACCTGGCCTGGCTCACCCTCCCAGCCCTGTTGATGGTGCTGGTCTCGGCCGGCAACCGCGACTTCCTCAATCGTTCTTCGCTCTATGCGTTCTACCGTGCCCGACTGATTCGTGCCTACCTCGGAGCCGCCAATCCGAACCGCTTTCAAGCGCCGACGGCGTCGCCCATGTCTTGCCTTTCGGCTAGCAATAGCCAGGCCCTGCCGTTGCGGGTCACCCAGGTGGACGAGGGGGATGATGTGCCCATGAGCGACTATCAACCCCATGCAGGCGGCGGTCCGGTGCACCTTGTCAATGTATGCGTCAACCAAACCGAAGACCCCATGGGCGGTTTGTTCAATCAGGACCGAAAAGGCTCCTTGCTGACCGTGGGCCCCGGTGGTTGTTTGCTCCACGGCAGTAACACCTGGCAGCCCGGCAGTCCGGCGCAGTCCTTGAGCCTGGGGGCATGGGTGGCGATTTCCGGTGCGGCAGTAGCCCCGGGGCTGGGTAAATCGACCCGTTCGGGCATCGCTGCATTGTTGATGATGTCTGGCATTCGATTGGGGTACTGGTGGGACAGCCTGGGTATGGGTGGCCAGGCTGTGGCCAAGCGCATTGGCAAATATGGGCAACTGTGGAGCGAGTTGCGTGGTCGTTTTGACGGTGATCGGCGCCAGGACTGGTTTCTCAGTGATGGCGGACACTTTGAGAACACCGCCGCCTATGCGTTATTGCGTGAAGAGTGCGAGTTGATCGTAGTTGCCGATTGCGGCGCCGACCCACGCTATGCCTTTGGCGATCTGGAAAACCTGGTGCGCAAGGCGCGTATCGACCTGCAGGCCGATATCACGTTCTTGCGCCCGCTGCGTCCGGACCGGGATTTGCCGGTGGTGTTCGGTTCGCTCAATGAACTGGCCTCGCCGGACAGTGAGGCCTGCCTGGCGCTGGCCAGAATCGACTATCGTCGCGGCGAACAAACGGGCTACATGATCATCGTCAAACCGAACATGAGTAATGGCGCGCCGGTGGACCTGGTCAATTTCAAGTCCGACAACCCGTTGTTTCCCCAGGAGCCCACCACTGATCAATCTTTCAGTGAGGCGCAATGGGAAAGCTACTTTCAGTTGGGGCAGACCCTGGGTCGCTACCTGGACCTGGCCCCGGAACATTTGCAGGACATGGGGGCCTTCGCCCGCAATTATTTTGTCAATGACGATGGCGCGATTCTGGTCAAGGAAACCGATGGGGCCATGGTGCTGAAGTTTTCCTCCAAGCGCCTGTCCTCACGAATTGCCTCGACCGGTGCGGTGTCGGCCTCTATCAGCCTGGGGGCGATTACTTCCATTGGTCTGGCGGGCTGGCAGGCGATCAACGCCGAGTTCACCCACCGCGCTGATCCGCAGCAGATAGAACCCGGCACCTTAAAGGAACTCACCACGATGTTTGGTCGGCTGCCTTCAGTCGGTCAGCCTGCAGCGCCGATGACCACTGACCCATTGGGCGAAATGGCAATGGCATTGTTATGGGTGGGCGACAAGGCATGTACTGCCTACAACATTGAGGCGTTTCGCCAGTCGCCGTTGATGAGCATGATCGTCAATCGGACCCGGGAAGCCTGCGAGTTGTCGGCATCTACGCATCCGGCCTGCGTATCGCTGGTAGAGGATTTCTCGCTGCCCAAATGTCTGCAGAAAAAACCCAGTCCCACCTGCGAAGCGCAGTACTGGGTTCGCGACTACTCGGCCACGACGCTGGAGTCGAGCAACTGCTGGGCACCCGGGCGTGAGAGTGTTGATCAGGGGCAAAGCGACCTGGCGTCCTCCGCAGAGCCAGCACCAGCACCAGCACCAGCAGCCTTGCCTGAAGAGCCAATGCCCGAGTCGATGGCGACGCCAGAAGAAGTGGAGCCTGAACCGAGCACTTCAGTTGCGCCTCAGGCGCCGCCGGCGAGCACGCGAGATGTTTGCGAGGGCAAGACGGTCTACCTGCAGATCCATGGCCCTGAACTACGGGACTTTGCCAGAACCTTGCGCGAGCCGTGGCGACGCCTTGGTGCCTCGGTGCCGCCGGTAGAGGATGTGGTCGACAGTGCCCGCCGGGCGAATCGGCGTGCACCAAAACCCTATCCAACCCCTACCGTGATCTACCACGACGCCACATCAGAGGAGTGCGCCAACTCTCTGGTTAGCGTTGATCCGAACCAGGCCTGGAAAGTCACGCCCCTGACGGGAGGTTTCAAGGGGCAACAAAGCGTCATCGAAGTCTGGCTGCCGCCTTCAACCAAGGTTCCCCAGGACCCGGCGATGTAGGGTGCAAGCCTGCGGGTCACTGCTTACAAGGAGTGCGCTATGCCAATGGTGCTGTTGTTGCTGATCGTGATGCTCACCGCCTGCGCGTCGCCGCCTCAGTATTTGACCGGCCGTGGATCGGACACGCAAAGGGCGCGCGTGAGCGCCACCCGGCCGACGCTGGATGAGGAGCTGATCAACAAAGCCCGGGTCGCCGAGTGCAAGGGAATCACCGACCTGGACAGCGATGCGGCCAACGACAGCTATTTCAAGGTGCAGGCGCGTTGGCGCCTGCTCAACTGTGTGCATGGCGACACGCAAAAGCCTCGAAAACTGGTGGTGCTGCTTGATGGCACGGCCAACGACAAGAATGACAGCACTAACATCTGGCAGTTGTACAACATGGCACTGATTCGCTCACTGACGGAGCCTGATAAGGGCGGCTCCCGGATCATTGCTTACTATGACAAAGGCGTGGGTACCAGCCCGATAACCCCCATCAGCGGCGCGGCGTTCGGCAATGGCGTGAGCATCAACATTCGCCAGGCCTACCGGTTTCTGGTGGAGGCCTATCGGCCAGGTGACCAGATTTACCTCTTTGGTTTCAGCCGTGGCGCGTTTACCGCGCGTTCGCTCAATGGCTTCATCGAATTCGCCGGTCTGGCAACGTTCGACTCGCTCAAGGCGGACGGCTTGGACAACACGGTTCTATTGGGTTGGGCCGGGCATATGCATAACGTGGTCAAGGACATGTATGACCTCTACCACGTCAAGAACACCGGCGATCCCTGGTTCTATGAGCACCTTAGAACCACACTCTTCAAATATCGCAAAGCCAACGGGATCGACGCTCACGGCATTGACGACAATGGCCATGCAATTGCCGGGAAGCAAGTGCAGGTCAAGGTCATTGGTGTGTTCGACACGGTACCGGCGGTGGGCTGGGGGCTGGATGAGGACCCCGATGGGCATCGGCTGGAGCTGTATGCGCAGGCCGGCTATCAAGCCATGTCCCTGGATGAGCAACGCGCGGCGTTCCGCCTGCTGCGATTCGGCGTACCGCAAACCTCGAGCCAGAAACTTGAAGAGGTGTGGTTTGCCGGGGTGCACGCCGATGTCGGCGGTGGTTACCTGAACAAGGACAACCTGGCAGGCTGTGGAAAGAGCCCCTACGGCGAAAGCCCTGACGGCGCGGTGGGCCTGGAGGCAACGGCGCAGCGCTGGATGCTGGAGAAACTCAAGCCCGAGCAGCTGTTCCCCGACACTCCCTGGCCTCCGGCGTGCGTTGCCGCGCATTTGCACGATGAGTATTTCGATGCGCCTTCGGTCCTGTCCTGGTTCTACAAAAATGCCGGCTTGTTGCGCCGCAAACCGGTGGAAATGGATCGGATGGATGCCAGCGTCTACCAACGGATGGCGCTTACTAAACTGCCTGCCCCCCATAAGGCACGTGAGCTGGGCGGGCGCTATCAACCGGTGAATATCGGTCAGGAGCCCTGGTGCATGTTCCGCACTGTGGGGACTGAGCAAAAGACGGCCCCCTGCGCGGACCACCGACAACCCTGAGGGTTCACCTGACGACCAGTGCGGTCCCGGTCGCCAGATGGTCTCAGCCCCTCAAAACCACTGCTTGAAACGGCGGATGTAGAGCGTCTTCATCACCTGGGCGACCACGCAGTAGCTGAGCAGGGTGCCCACCAGCCATGGGAAGTAGGACCACGGCAGCGGCGTCAGGCCGACCAGGTTGCCCAGTGGCGAGAACGGAATGTAGATGCCCAGCACCATGACCAGGCCGGTCATCAGGATTACCGGTAGCGCCGCGGTGCTCTGGAAGAACGGGATCTTGCGGGTGCGCAGCATGTGCACCACCAGGGTCTGGGACAGCAGCCCTTCGATGAACCAGCCGGACTGGAACAGGCTCTGCATTTCCACGCTGTTGGCCGCGAACACGTACCACATCAGGGCGAAGGTGGTGATGTCGAAGATCGACGAAGTCGGCCCGATCCACAGCATGAACCGCCCGATGTTCTGCGCATCCCATTTGCGCGGTTTGCTCAGGTATTCCTTGTCCATCTTGTCCCACGGCAGGGCCAGTTGGGAGATGTCGTACATCAAGTTCTGCAGCAGCAGATGGATCGCCAGCATCGGCAGGAAGGGAATGAACGCGCTGGCCACCAGCACCGAGAACACGTTGCCGAAGTTGGAGCTGGCGGTCATGTTCAGGTACTTCATTATATTGCCGAAGGTCTCGCGGCCCTTGAGCACACCTTCCTCGAGCACCATCAGGCTTTTTTCCAGGAGGATGATGTCGGCTGATTCCTTGGCAATGTCGGTGCCGCTGTCCACCGAGATGCCGACGTCGGCATCGCGCAGGGCGGGGGCGTCGTTGATCCCGTCACCGAGGAAACCGACGGTGTGGCCGTTGGCTTGCAGTGCCTTGAGCACCCGGGATTTCTGCAGCGGGGTCAGCTTGGCAAACACCGTGCGCGTCTCGACCTGTTGTTGCAGGGTCGCGTCGTCCATCGGCTCGATGTCCTGGCCGAGCAGCGGCTTGCCGGGCTCCAGGCCGACTTCACGGCAGATCTTGCAGGTCACCACGGGGTTGTCGCCGGTCAGCACCTTGATGGTCACGCCCATGTCCCGCAGCGCAGCAATCGCCGGGCCGGCCGTTTCCTTGGGCGGATCGAGGAAGGTCAGGAAGCCGCGAATCACCAGGTCGTGCTCGTCACCCGTGGCGTACTGGGCTTTGCTCTGGGCCTTGGGGATGTGCCGGGTCGCCAGCACCAGCACCCGGAAGCCGTCTTCGTTGTATTGATTGGCCAGGCGCAGCAAGGCTTCGCGACGCTGCTCATCGAGGGGCACGACGACGCCGTTCTCGTGCAGGTGGCTGCTAATGCCGAGCATTTCCTCGACCGCTCCCTTGCACACCAGCAGGTGATCTGCGCGGTTGTCCTGGACGATGATCGACAGGCGCCGGCGAATGAAGTCGAACGGCAATTCATCGATCTTGCGGTAGGCCAGGGGTTCCTTGAAATGTGGATGCTGGCGGGCGAACTGCACCACCGCCTGGTCCATCAGGTTTTTCATACCGCTTTGGTGGTGGCTGTTGAGCCAGGCCAGTTCCAGCACGGCGTCGTCGCGCTGGCCGGCGCTGTCGAGGTGATGCTCGAGGATGATTTTGTCCTGGGTCAGGGTGCCGGTCTTGTCGGTGCACAGCACGTCCATCGAACCGAAGTTCTGGATCGCATTGAGGCGCTTGACCACCACTTTGCGCTTGGCCATCGCCACCGCACCCTTGGCCAGGTTGGCACTGACGATCATCGGCAGCATTTCCGGGGTCAGGCCGACCGCCACGGCCAGGGCAAACATGAAGGCTTCGCTCCAGTCGCCCTTGGTGAAGCCGTTGATCAGCAACACCACCGGCACCATCACCAGCATGAAGCGGATCAGCAGCCAGCTGACGCTGTTGACGCCCCGGTCGAAGGCGGTTTGCGTGCGCGAGCCGACGATGGCCTTGGCCAGCGAGCCAAAGTAGGTGCGTGGGCCGGTGGCGACCACCACGGCGCGCGCGGTGCCGCTGACCACGTTGGTGCCCATGAAGCAGATGTTGGACAGGTCCAGCAGGTTGTTCTGCTCGCTGGTCACGCTCGCCGCGGATTTCTGCGCGACATCTCCCAGGGTGTCGTATTTCTCCACCGGCAAGGCTTCACCGGTCAGCACCGCCTGGCTGATGAACAGGTCCCGGGATTCGAGCAGGCGGATGTCTGCGGGGATCATGTCGCCGGCCGACAGCTGCACGATGTCGCCTGCCACCAGTTCGCGCATGGGTACTTCGCGCAGGGTCGGCGTGCTGCCCGGCTGGTCGCGGCGCAGCACGCTGGCGGTGGTGCGCACCATGGTCTTCAGGGCTTCGGCGGATTTGCCCGAGCGGTACTCCTGCCAGAAGCGCATCAGGCCACTGGCCAGGACCATCACCAGGACGATGATGACGCCGGTCAGGTCGGTGTCTTCGCCGTCCCGCAGAGGGATCCAGAAGTCGGTGATGAAGCTGATGACCGTCAGGGTCAGCAGCACATAGATGAAGGGATTGTTGAAGGCCTTCAGTACTTGCACCAGGGCGTGGGGCGGCTGGTCGTGCGCCACCTCGTTGCTGCCGTCGCGCAGCAGGCGGCCTTCGGCGTCGAGTTCGGTCAGGCCGACGCTGCTGGTCTTGAGGTTGGCTAGGGTCACGGCCAGGCCGTTCTGCGCTTCACGGGCGGCGCGCATTGACAGTTTGCCGGCGTCGCGTGGGCTACCCTTGAGGACTTTTTTTGCGGTTTTTACAGTGTTCATGCTGGGTGCTCCTGCCGCTGGCTGGCGGCACGACACAGCAACCACTCAACTAATAAAAGGCGAGCGAAAGTGCATCGAATCGCCCGGCAGCGATCGATTCTGGGAGTTGTTGTTATGCTGTTTTAATGTTCGCCGTACACCGCTGGAACACAGGCATACAGCGAACCGTCTACTGGCGTCGTCCATGCTTGTCCTCGCTCTTTTAATGGTTTAACGGGCAATAGAAAGTTGCCGAATTCCTGAATAAGGAAAACGTCGGACATTGGTGCCTGGAGAACTTTCAGATCAACTGAAAGTGCGCGTCCCGAGCAACCGGCCGAGTAGCAAAATGGCCTGTTGCATCAGGTGCACGAAGCCCCGACTTGGAGGTTCCTGGCCGTCATCGAGGCTCCAGCGTTGCTCGAGCTGGCCACTCGCCGAGCAGACATGCCAATGCCCCAGCGGGTGAGATCGCAGGCGTGCAGGCGGGGCGTTGAAAAGCGCCCGTGGGAGGGCCGCTGGCGGGCGGCGCAGCAGGGCGCGCGCCGCTTTGGCAAGGGGGCGAACCCCTGGGATGTAGGTGCAGATGAAGTTCATAACATGCCTCGCAACCGGACTGACGCCGGCGAGGCAGGTTACGTTGGAGCCTCAGGCTCTAGCGCAGCATGCCCGACCGAGGTCGAGTCCCGTCGATGACTGGGTAAGTGGCCCGACCTGGCGTATACGCATCGGTCGGGCAGCGTCTAGATACTGTGTCCATTGAATTCTTTTGTGAGTTGAAAAAAGGGCCGGGCTAACCGACCCGGGGGAATCTACTCAGGCGAGTGTTTGAAGTCAACCGTGAATTAACAGTTGTTTAGCAATTAGACAGGAAACAGTGGTAATCGGTGTAAGTTACCGTTTAAAGGTCGTTTATAGATGACAGCACTATGACAGTCGATCCTCATGACTCTTTACCTTTGAGCAATGCATAGATAGCCATGGAGTGGCCATGACCGAGGTCGAAGTCGGCTTTCAACCATTCGATGATCTGGCCGGCCTTGACTCCGGCTTTCAATTTGCCGTCTTCGGCGAACCCTTTGGCGTTGGCCAATTGCTTGAGGTCAGCCGGTGATTGGCCGGTCTTGGCCTGGATGTTGTCCAGATAGGCTTGGAATGACATGACGTGGCAGCTCCTGGATGCACGTAGAGGTGGCTTCAAGCCTAGACCAGATTTAATCCCTGGCGACCAAGGGTGGGTGCGGCAGACGAATGGCAACTGCCTATTGCCAAGCCCACCCGCGCCACATGACAATGCGAAACATTATCAATCACGAACCTGCGCCGTCATGTCTGCCAACGATCTTTCCCTGCGCAGTGCCGTCCACGACCTGTACCACGAGCATCACGGCTGGTTGCAGGGCTGGCTGCGCCAGCGCCTGGGCAGTGCCTGCGATGCGGCAGACCTGACGCAGGACACTTTCGTGCGGGTGCTCAAGGCACGTAATGCGCTAGAGATTCGTGAGCCGCGGCCGTACCTGTCGCAGGTCGCCAAGGGCCTGTTGATCGATCTGTTTCGCCGGCGTTCGCTGGAGCAGTCCTACCTTGAAGTCCTGGCCAGCGCCCCGCAATCTCAGCAACCGTCGCTCGAAGAGCAGGCGATCATGCTGCAGGCGCTGCTGGACATCGACCGCATGCTCGAAGGCCTGGGCAAGCAGGTCAAGCAGGTGTTCATCCTGTCGCAGTTCGAAGGCCTGACGTATCCGCGCATCGCCGAGCGCCTGGGCATTTCCACGCGTACGGTGAATAACCACATGGCCAAGGCCATGGAGCATTGCTGCCTGATGCAACTGCAGTTGCAGCTGTCATGAGTCACCTCAAGTCCAGCTTGTCCGGTCCTGAACTGCAGGCGCTGAGTGCGGCCGCGCAGTGGTATGCGCGGCTGCAGTCCGGTCAGGCAAGCGACCAGGATCGACAGGATTGGCATGCCTGGCAGGCTGCCGATGAGCTGCACCGCCAGGCCTGGCAACGCATCGAGTCAGTACGCCAGCAGATGGACCGGGTGCCGGGCAACTTCGTGGCGCCGACCTTGCACGGTGTCCAGCACTCGCGCCGGCAGGTATTGCGCAGTGTGCTGGTGCTGGCGTCGGCCGGTTCCCTGGGGTGGTTGGGCTGGCGCAGCGAGACCACCCAGAACCTGTTGGCCGACTACCGCACTGCCGTGGGCGAGCGGCGTGAGGTGCGTCTGGCGGACGGCAGTTCGTTGCTGCTCAACACCGACACTTCGGTCAACGTGCGCTTCGACGGCGCGCAACGGGTGCTGGAATTACTGTGGGGCGAAATGCTGGTGAGCAGCGCCCTGGATCCGCGCAAACGACCGCTGCGGGTCAGTACCCGTCACGGGCAGGTGTTGGCCTTGGGGACTCGTTTCATCGTGGGTTCCCAGGTCGCTGGCGGCGCGGTCGCGGTGCTGGAAAACGCCGTGCAGGTCAGCCTGGCGCAGGGCGGGCCAGCGGTTCGCCTTGAAGCTGGGCAACGCCTGGACTTCACCGCCCAGGCCCTCGGCGCGATTCGCCAGAACGATGCCACGGTCGGCGCCTGGCAGCAGGGCAGCATCATCGCCATCGACCGACCGCTGGGCGAGTTGCTCGCCGATCTCTCGCGCTATCGTCCCGGGGTACTGCGCTGCGACCAGCAGATTGCGCGGATGAAGATTTCCGGCGCCTTTCCGGTAGATGACACTGACCGGGCACTGGCTGCGTTGCACAGCGGCTTCGGTCTGAAGATCCAGCACTACAGTCGCTATTGGGTCAATGTTTCCGGGCCTGCAGCGGCCTGAAGCGCGGCGTCCGGAAAATTAATTGATTCTCATGTGCACTTTTTATCGACGTCGTTCGGCTCATCCCTCAGTGATTTCATTTGGATGGTTCTGGGGGAGGGTAAGCATGTCTTTTGTGTACAAGCCGGGTGCGGGTCGGTTGGCGACTGCGGTGAGGATTGGCCTGTTCGCGCTGGCAGCCAGCGGCGCTGGTGTGGCGACTGCCCAGGCCGCGGCGGCGTCGCAGCAGGCGGTGCAATCCTACGATATCGCGGCCGGCAGCCTGACCGAGGTGCTGAGCCGATTCGCCAGTGCGGCGGGCGCGGCCATCTCGTTCGACGCACGGCAGACCGCGGGCCAACAATCAGCGGGTTTGCGCGGTACCTATAGTGTCGGCGATGGGTTTGCGCGGATTCTCGCCAACAGCGCTTTGCAAGCCGAACCCCAGGCCAACGGCAGTTATGTGCTGCGTCCCCGTCCGTCCGCAGGCTCGGCCCTGGAGTTGGCGGCGACCAACGTCAATGCCCAGGAACTCGGGGCGACGACCGAAGGCAGCGGTTCGTACACCACCGGTGCGGTGACCATCGCCAAGGGGGCCCATTCGCTCAGGGAAACCCCGCAATCGGTGACCGTGATCACCCGCAAGATGCTCGACGACCAGAATCTCAATACCATCGACCAGGTCATGGAAAAGACCCCGGGCATCACCGTCTATGACTCGACCATGGGCGGCAAGTACTTCTACTCCCGGGGTTTTCGCATGTCCGGGCAGTATGAGTACGACGGTGTGCCGCTGGATATGGGCAACTCTTATGTCCAGGCCGACAGTTTCAGCAGTGACATGGCCTACTACGATCGGGTGGAGGTGCTGCGCGGGGCAGCCGGGATGATGAAGGGCTCGGGCGGCACCGCCGGTGGCGTCAACTTTGTGCGCAAGCGCGGGCAGAGTACCCCGCAGACCCAGTTGAGCCTGTCCGGCGGAACCTGGGACAACTACCGAGGCCAGGTCGATACCGGCGGCCCGCTGAACGAGTCCGGAACGTTGCGTGGCCGTGCGGTAATCGCCGAGCAGAGCAAGCATTACTTCTATGACGATGCCAGTCGCAAGGACCAGGTCTACTACGGTGCGCTGGATTACGACCTGTCCGCTGACACCACCCTGGGCTTGGGCATTGCTTACGAAGATGTCGACGCCAACCCGTGCTGGGGTGGCATGCCGCGCTACCGCGATGGCAGCGACCTCAAGCTCAGCCGCTCGACCTGCCTGGACCCGTCCTGGAATACCTGGCGCAGCCAGCGCACCACCACCTTCGGTGACCTGGCTCACCAGTTGAATGACAACTGGGCGCTGAAAGTGGCCGGGGTCTACAGCAAAAACACCCAGGACATCAAATACGCGTTCCCGTCCGGCGCGATCACCCCAGGCAACGGCACCGTGCGCATGCTGGGCAGCATGTACGACTACGATCAGGTCGACTATGGCCTGGATGCTTACCTGGACGGCAAATTCGAGGCGTTGGGGCGCGAGCATGAGTTGATCGTCGGCCTCAATGGCAGTCGCTCGAACAAGAACGACTTCTACTCGGTGGCATTCCTGCCGCAGACCCAGGACGTATTCAATCCCGACAAGCACCTGCCGAAACCCGATGACAGTTATTTCATCGCCAACTCGACCCGTGGTGGTCCGGTGGACAGCGTCACCAAGCAGTATGGGGTTTACTCCACGGCCCGCCTGAAACTGGCCGACCCCTTGACCTTTGTCCTCGGTGGGCGGGTCAGCTGGTACGACTCCGAAACCGATTCGCTGTTCATCAACTCGGGTATTTCACAGACGGCCAAGACCAAGGAAACCGGGCAGGTCACGCCGTTTACCGGGCTGCTGCTGGACCTCAATGAAAACCTTACGGCCTATACCAGCTATTCGGAGATCTTCACCCCGCAAGGCAACCTGCGCTCCGAAAGCGGCGCGGCGCTCAAGCCGCTGGTAGGGCAGAGCTATGAATTGGGGATCAAGGGCGAGTGGTACGGTGGTCGCCTCAACAGCTCGTTCAACCTGTTCCGCACCATCCAGAAAGACCAGGCCCAGACCGACTACAACTCGTCCTGCCCATCCTCGGACGGTTATTGCTACGTCAACGCCGGCAAAGTCCGCGCCCAGGGTTTCGAAGCGGAGGTCAGCGGTGAGCTGATCGAGCGTCTGCAGTTGCTCGCCGGTTACACCTACACCCAGACCAAGACCCTCGATGACATCGACACCAGCCTAAACGGTGAGGCGTTCAACAGCTATGTGCCACGCCACGTGCTGCGTATGTGGGGCGACTACGCCCTGGAGGGAGCGCTGGAGCGATTCACCCTGGGGGCCGGGGTCAATGCGCAAAGCGACAACTTCCGCGTGTCACCCTTGAGTGGCGAAAAGATCAGCCAGGGCGGGTACGCCGTGTGGAACGGCCGGGTCGGCTACCGTATCGACGACACCTGGTCGCTGGCGCTCAATGGCAACAACCTGTTCGACAAGCGCTACTACAGCACCATCGGCACCGAGACCTTTGGTAACTACTACGGCGAGCCGCGTAATTTCATGGTCTCGGTAAAAGCCGACTTCTGAAGTTAATGCAGGAACTTGTGGGAGCGAGTGCCCGCTTGCGGCTTGCTCGCGATGGGGCCAGCCCATTCGACATCGATGGTGCCTGACACACCGCCATCGCGGGCGAGCCGCAAGCGGGCGCCCGCTCCCACAGGGTTTGCGGTGCCTACAGGGCCCGATTTACACAGGAGCTGTAGGAGCGGGGCCCTTCGGGCTCAGTTCTTCTCCAGGTCGACATCCTTGGTTTCCCGCAGGCACAACATACCCACCAACAGGCTCACGCCGGTGATCAGCACCGGGTACCACAGGCCGTAGAAGATATCGCCGGTGTACACCACCAGGGCAAACGACACCGTTGGCAGGAAGCCGCCGAACCAGCCGTTGCCGATGTGGTAGGGCAGGGACATCGAGGTGTAGCGGATGCGGGTCGGGAACAGTTCGACCATCAAGGCCGCCAGCGGCCCGTAGCACATGGCCGAGATGATAATCAGCGCCACGATCAGGGCGACGATCATCGGTTTGTTGACCTGCTGGGTATCGGCGGTCTGCGGATAACCGGCCAGGGTCACGGCACCGCGCAGGGCGGCTTCGTCGTAACCGTCGATTTTCACCTCGCCAATGCTCACTTGCACGCCACTGCCGGCCGGTGCGGCGGCGCTGCTGTACGGCAGGCCCTGCTTGACCAGGAAGGTCTTGACCTTGTCGCACGGGCTGTCGAAACGAGCCTTGCCGACCGGGTCGAACTGGAAGGTGCAGGTGGCTGGATCGGCCAGTACGGTAATCGGCGCCTGTTGGCTGGCGCGGTCGATGGCCGGGTTGGCGTAGTGGGCCAGGGTCTTGAAGATTGGGAAGTACAGCACGGTCGCCAGCAGCAAGCCGAGCATCAGGATCGGTTTGCGCCCGACCCGGTCCGACAGCCAGCCGAAGAAAATGAAGAACGGCGCGCCGATCACCACGCTGACAATCAGCAGGGTGTTGGCCAGGGCCGGGTCCATCTTGAGGAACTGGGTGAGGAAGAACAGCACGTAGAACTGCGCGGCGTAGAACGTCACCGCTTGCCCGGCGTTGATGCTGAACAGCGCAATCAGCACCACCTTGAGGTTTTCCCAGTTGCCGAAGGACTCGCGGATCGGCGCCTTGCAGGACTTGCCTTCTTCTTTCATTTTCAGGAAGGCCGGCGATTCATGCAGGCTCAGGCGGATCCAGGTGGAGATGCCCAGCAGCACGATCGACAGCAGGAACGGAATACGCCAGCCCCAGACTTCGAACTGGTCGCCGGTGAAGTAGCGGCACCCCAGCACCACCAGCAGCGACAGGAGCAGGCCGAGGGTCGCGGTGGATTGAATCCAGCTGGTGTGGAATCCGCGTTTGCCCATCGGTGCGTGCTCGGCGACGTAGGTCGCAGCCCCGCCGTACTCCCCGCCCAGGGCCAGGCCCTGGAGCATGCGCAGCACCACCAGGATGATCGGCGCGGCAATGCCGATACTGGCGTAGGTCGGCAGCAGGCCGACGCAGAAGGTCGCCACACCCATCAGGATGATGGTGGCGAGGAAGGTGTATTTGCGCCCGATCATGTCCCCCAACCGGCCGAACACCAGCGCGCCGAACGGCCGCACGATGAACCCGGCGGCGAAGGCCATCAAGGCGAAGATGAACGCGGTGGTGTCGTTGACCCCGGCGAAAAACTGTTTGCTGATGACCGCCGCGAGGGCGCCATAGAGAAAGAAGTCATACCATTCGAAAACCGTCCCCAGGGACGAGGCGAAGATGACTTTCTGGGTGTCCTTGCTGGTGCCGGTGCTCAGCGTTCCTGCCACGGCGGGTGCCTGGTCTGACATACGGGTATCCCTCACAGTGATTATTTATTGTTGTTCCACTGTCGGCGCCGGCCTCGCGGGCTGGCGCGTCTGCTGTCATGCATCTGCCCTGTAGGGGCAAGCTTGCTCCTACAGGTGCGGTACGGTTGCCCGTTCTGTGGGTGTGGCGTTGCTCCTTGTCGGTGAGGCGAGAATCAGTTGCGCCGCTTTCTCGGCAATCATCAGCGTGGGTGAACAGGTATTGCCCGAGGTGATGTGGGGCATGATCGAGGCGTCGGCGATGCGCAGGCCGGGAATGCCATGCACCCGCAGTTGGGCATCGACGACCGCATCGCCATCCTGGCCCATGCGGCAGGTGCCCACCGGGTGGAAGATGGTGGTGCCGATCCGCGCGGCAGCCTCGTGCAACTGCTCCTCGGTGTGCAAGTCGGCGCCCGGCAGATACTCCACCGGCTTGAACGGTTGCAGGGCTTTGGCGCTGACAATCCGCCGGGTCAGGCGAATGGCGGCGGCGGCCACGCGCAGGTCTTCGGGGTGGCTCAGGTAGTTGGGCTGGATCAGCGGCGCCTGCTGTGGGTCGGCCGAACTGATCTCGATCCGGCCACGGCTTTGCGGACGCAGGTCGCACACTGAGGCGGTGAATGCCGGGAATGGGTGCAGCGGTTCGCCGAAACGCTCCAGCGACAACGGCTGGACGTGGTACTCAAGGTTGGCCGAAGTCTGCTCGGGCCCTGATCGGGCAAAGGCGCCGAGTTGGCTGGGGGCCATCGACAGCGGGCCGCTGCGGTCGTACAGGTAGCGCAGGCCCATGCCCATCTTGCCCCACAGGCTGCCGGCAATCTGGTTCAGGGTGCGGGCGTTTTCCAGCTTGTAGATCAAGCGCAGTTGCAGGTGATCCTGCAGGTTGTCACCCACGCCATTGAGTTCATGCACCAGGTTGATGCCCAGGCGCTTGAGCAGGCCAGCCGGGCCGATGCCGGAGCGCTGGAGGATGCTGGGCGAGCCGACGGAGCCGGCGCTGAGGATGATTTCCCGGCGTGCGGTGAAGGTGCTGGCCTGGCCCTGCCAGCGCGCGGTGACCTTGCAGGCCCGGCCGTTTTCCAGGAGCACGCGGTCGACATCGACCCCCGTCAGTACCGTCAGGTTAGGCCGCTGGGCGACAGGCTTGAGAAACGCCTTGGCGGCGTTCCAGCGCACGCCGGCCTTCTGGTTGACCTGGAAATAGCCGCAGCCTTCGTTGTCGCCCTGGTTGAAGTCGTCGATGTTGGCGATGCCGGTCTGTTCGGCGGCGTTGCGAAAGGCGTCGAGAATCGGCCATGACAGGCGCTGGCGTTCAACCCGCCATTCGCCGCTGGCGCCGTGAAAGTCGTCGGCGCCGGCAAAATGGTTTTCGCTTTGGCGAAACAGCGGCAGTACCTCGTTCCAGCTCCAACCGGGATTGCCTTCGCTGGCCCAGCGATCGTAGTCACCGGCCTGGCCGCGCATGTAGATCATGCCGTTGATCGACGAGCTGCCGCCCAGCACTTTGCCCCGTGGGTAGCTCAGGCTGCGGCCCTGCAGGCCAGCTTGGGCCTGGGTCTTGTAGCACCAGTCGGTGCGTGGGTTGCCGATGCAGAACAGGTAGCCGACGGGGATGTGGATCCAGGGATAGTTGTCGCGCCCGCCGGCTTCGAGCAGCAGCACCCGGTGTTGTGGGTTGGCGCTCAGCCGATTGGCCAGCAGGCATCCGGCGGGCCCGGCGCCGACCACGATGTAATCGTATGCATCAACGGCAGGTGACATCCATGACCTCGCAGCGTGTTGTTCTTATTGCGCTTCATCCTAGTTGTTAGTTTTCGACAAAAGAATGTTAGTTTTTGCTCAGCCGCTGTGCGTTTATAGACAGCGCCAAGTCCACGTTTAACAAGGAAGGCCGATGTTCGACTGGAATGACCTGCGGTTTTTTCTCGAGCTGCAACGCAGCGGCCGCTTGCTGACCGCGGCCAAGCGCTTGAAAACCACGCATGCCACGGTGGCGCGGCATATCGAGGCCATCGAACAGAGCCTGGGCACCGCGTTGTTTGTCCAGCAGGCGCAGGGCTACCAGTTGACCCCGGCCGGCGAAGCGCTGCTTAAACATGCCGAGGCCATGGAAAATGTCGCGTTGCTGGCCCAGGAGGAAATCACCCAGTCCACGGCGCCCCTGGGCAAGATCCGCGTGGGGGTCACGGAAGGGCTGGGCATCATGTTTCTCGCCAGCCGCATGAAGGGCCTGTTCGACCGCTACCCTGGGCTTGAGGTGGAGTTGGTGGCCGTGCCGCGATTCGTCAGCATCCTCAACCGCGAAGCCGAGATCAGCATTCATCTGGAGCGGCCGTCGGCGGACATGCTGGTCACCCGCAAACTCACCGATTACCGCCTGGCGCTCTATGCCAGCCAGGACTACCTCGACCGCGCGCCGCCCCTGCGCAGCCGCGAAGACCTGGGCCATCACGCCTGGATCGGCTATGTCGACGACCTGTTGTTCAGCCAGGAACTGATGTTCCTCAACAGCTTCTGCCGCAGCCCCCAGGTGGTGTTCCACAGTACCAGCGTGATCGCCCAGCAACAGGCGGCGCGCGCGGGCCTGGGGATCGCCGTATTGCCGTGCTACATGGCCAGTGGCGACCCGGGCCTGGTGCCGCTGCTACCGGCCGAAAGTATCCAGCGCAGCTACTGGATCAGCACCCGGCGCGAGCTGCACAAGTCGGTGCGGCTGCGGGTGCTGTGGGACTATGTGGTGCAGCTGTGTGAGCGCGAGCAGGGCCTGTTGCTGGGCCCGGAACTGGCGTAGGCGCTTCAGCGGGTGATTTCGAAGGCCGTGCTCGCCAGTCGCTCGCCGTTGACCATGATGTGCACCGCGTGGGTGCCGGGGTAGTGCTTGCGGGTGGTCATGTCGCGGATCCGCTGGGCTCGGCTGATTTTCTGCCGGTTCCGGGCGGGCAGGGTCAGGCCCTTGAGCTTGAACACCTTGGTTGACGTCGCCCCCGAGGCCTTGACGTATTCGATGGCGTAATCCACCACCAGGCGCTGGGCGGCATCGGCGGTGGACTGCAGGTCGAACGACAGGCTGATGCTTTGCCCCAAGGCGATCACGGCGGGTTCAATGCTCAGCTGATGAATCTCGACCTCAGGCTTGCCTCCTGCGCCAATCAGCGTCAGCGCCCGTGGATTGCCCTGCTTGATCAGGCTGCGCAGCGCATGACGAGCGATCCAGGCGGTACGAGGATCCTCCAGCGACCAGCCCTCGAGAGTGTCCAGCACCCAGTCCGGGTGGTCCTTGGTGATGTCGTTGAGGTGGTTGGCCACTGACTTGCGCACGTACAGGCTGCTGTCGGCCTTGAGGTTGTCGATGATCCTCGCGGCCAAGGTCGGGTCGGCCTGGACCTGCTCCAGGCGGAACGACCAGGGCAAGCGGGGGCGGCTGCCTTCGCTGGCGAGCCGGCGCACGTGTTCGTTGGGGTCCAGCGACCAGTCGTGCATCAGGGCCAGGGTGCGTTCGAAGTCGCTGCGCAGGAAGTGCCGTACCGCAAATTCCGAGGAGCCGAAGCGAGTGAAGTGCTGCAGCGCGTCCATCGACAATTCAAAGGCGTGGCTGCCGTAGCGCGAGACGTAGTGGGCCAGGAACATGCTGACGAAGCCGCTGTTGAGGCGTGGCGCCAACAGGCGCAGGACCTCCAGCGTCTGCTCGTAGTCCAGGCCCAGCACTGCATGCAGGCACTCGGCGGTATGGGCCATGCGCTGCATCACCGACAGTGGTTCGAGTCCGTCGCAGGCCATGGCCAGGAACGCCTGGTGATCGAACGCTGGATACACCGCGCGCAGTTCACTGGCGATGTGGGCAAAGCGCTCGACGTTGAAGATTTCCTTCAAGGCCGGGGAGGATTGCTCAGGGTTGCTCATTGAGGGTCCTTTGAAGATTGGAGCAAAGCTTGCTCGCAATGGCGCCTGCCTGGGACGCCACAATTTATGGATACGTGTGGGAGCGAGCCTGCTCGCGATGGTCGTCAACGATGACGCGTTATACCTGAATAAACGCGTCGTGCTTACGACCATCGCGAGCAAGCTCGCTCCCACAGAAACCCTTGTACACCTGCTCCTACGGTGGTGGAGGGGGCGCAAAGCGGGTTTCTACGCCGGCTTGGGGGTGTCCTCTTGCGTTTGGTCGGCCTCGAACAACCGGGCCAGTTCCTCCCGTGCTTCCTGGGCGGTCTGCATGACTTTGGCGGCATCGTCATAGATCGCGCGCTGGGCTTCGAGCACTTGTTCGTCGTGCTGCTTGAAGGTTTCGATGCGCGCTGCGGCCTGGGCCTTGCTTAGTCCCAGGCCGATCAGAGTCATGCGGCTCATTTCCAGGCTGGAATGGAAGGTTTCCCGCACCGCCTCGGCGCCCAGGTCGACCAGGCGATGGACGTGCTGACGGTTACGGGCACGGGCGATGATTTTCATGTGTGGGTAGAGCCGGCGCACCAGTTCCGCGGTCTTGATGTTGGTGTCCGGGTCGTCGGTGGCAATCACGAAGAACTCCGCCTGCTCGACCTTGGCCGCGCTAAGGATTTCCGGGCGCATCGGGTCGCCGTAGAACACCGGCACACCGCCAAAACTGCGGGACAGTTCGATGGTTTCCACCGAGGTGTCGAGAGCCACGAAGCGGATTTTTTGCGCCCGCAGGATCCGCGCCACGATCTGCCCCATGCGGCCCATGCCGGCGATCACCACGCGCGGGGTGTCGGTGTCGATCTCACGCAGGTGCGGCGGCACGGCCACCGGCTCGACCTTGGGTTTGGCCAGGCGTGCGCACAGCAGCAACAGCAACGGGGTGACGGCCATGGACAGGGTGATGGTCAGCACCTGCAGGTCATACAGGCGGGCATCGAACAAGCCTTGGTCGCGGCCAATCTTGAACACCACGAAGGCAAATTCGCCGCCAGCTGCCAGGACGATGCCCAGGCGCACCGCGCTCACGCGGTTGAGGCCACCGGCCATGCGTCCGACCAGGTACAGCAGCGGCAGCTTCAGCGAAATCAGCAGCACGGTCAGGCCGAGCACGGCAACCGGGGCGCTGAACAGCAGGCTGATGTTGGCGCCCATGCCCACGCTCATGAAAAACAGCCCCAGCAACAGGCCCTTGAACGGTTCGATCTGCGCTTCCAGTTCGTGGCGGTATTCGGAGTCCGCCAAGAGCAGGCCGGCGAGGAACGCGCCGAGGGCCATCGACACCCCGACTTCATCCATCAACCAGGCGGTGCCGATCACCACCAGCAGCGCCGTGGCTGTGGCCACTTCCGGCAGGCCGGACTTGGCGACGATGCGAAATACCGGGCGCAACAGATAGCGCCCACCCACGACCACCACGGCGATACTGCCGAGTACCTGCAACCCATGGTTGAGGTCTTCGGCAGGGGTGGTGGTGTCATTGCCCCCGGCCAACAGCGGCACCATGGCGATCAGCGGGATCGCGGCGATGTCCTGGAACAGCAGGATGGCAAACGCCAGGCGCCCGTGAGGGCTGGTCAGCTCCTTGCGTTCGGCCAGGCTTTGCAGGCCAAAGGCGGTGGATGAAAGGGCCAGGCCGAGGCCGAGCACGATGGCACTGTTGAGTTTCTGGCCGAACATATAGAACGCCAGCACGCCGATCACCGAGGCCGTCAAGACCACCTGGGCCAAGCCGACGCCGAACACCGCCTTGCGCATCACCCACAGTCGGCGCGGCGACAGTTCCAGGCCGATGATGAACAGCAGCAGGACCACGCCCAGCTCGGAAATATGCATCACGCTTTGCGGGTTGCCGATCAGCCCCAGCACGGCGGGGCCGATGAGGACCCCGGCCAGCAGGTAGCCCAACACGGCCCCCAGTTGCAGGCGTTTGGCCAAAGGCACGGTGAGCACCGCCGCAAACAGAAACACCACAGCGGCTTGCAACAGGTTGCCTTCATGGGGCATGAGTCACTCCTGGACAGTCAAAAAGATTAAACACGGGGCTGACACTCCGTCTGGTTCGACGCGCAGTGTAACGGTGGGGCACGTTGACTGCATCGCTGGATCAGCCGTTGGCCAGTCTGACAAGCGAGTGTTACGCCGCGGAGTGCCTGGTCTGATGCAGCGAATCCAGCACGCTGTCTGGGTTAAGATTGCCCACTGGCCAGTCGGGCCAGTGAACAGACGAGAGCAGCAATGAACGACGAATTACAGGTCCTCGACCTGCTGGTGGGCAGCGGCAAAGCTGCGGTAAAAGGCGCGTTGATCACCACCCAATACCGCGGCTGCCTGGAAGACGGCACCGAGTTCGACTCTTCCTGGAGCCGCGGCAAGCCGTTCCAGTGCGTGATCGGCACCGGGCGCGTGATCAAGGGCTGGGACCAGGGCATCCTGGGCATGCAAGTCGGTGGCAAACGCCAGCTGCGGGTACCTGCGCACCTGGCCTACGGCGAGCGCAGCATGGGCAGCATCCCGCCCAATTCCAACCTGGTGTTCGAGATCGAACTGCTGGAAGTGCTGACGCGGGACGACTGATCGATGCTCATTTTTCGCTGAACAGGGGGATCCGCCCGTTCAGCGAGGGGCGGTAGTGCCAGGCCAGTCGGCCGAAGTGCTCCCTGTGCGCCAGCAACTCGCGCAGGGTGGCACTGGCGATGCTCATGGCCAATGCCTGGCCGGGGCAGTGGTGGCGTCCGGCACCGAAACTCAAGCTGCGCCGGGCCGGGCGTTCGAGTACAAAACGCTCGGGCTCTGGGTTGAGTTGCGGGTCGCGGTTGGCCGAGGCCAGCAACAGCAGCACGCTATCGCCGGGTGCCAGGCGCACGCCCTCGATCTCGCAAGGTGCGCTGACAAAGCGCCGGGTATTTTGCACTGGTGGATCAAAGCGCTGAACCTCCGCCACCCACTCATCGACTCCACCGGCCTCGAGCCGTAGTTGCGGTTCGCGGATCAGCGCCAGTACTGCGTTGCCAATCAGCCCGGCGCTGGCTTCATATGCCTGGGAGAGCAGGCCGATCAGGTTGGCCAGCAGCACTTCACGATCAGGCAGGCCCCGGCACAGGCTTTCCAGCAGCGGGCTCGGCGGGGCCTCGGCGCTCAGCCGCTCGAGGAAGTAACCCTTCAATTGCCCGGCAGCCTGATGGGCCGCGACCCGTTGCCCGGCAGTGCTCAGGGGTGAAAGGCCGGCGACGAAGTCTGCGGTCAACTGGCTGAGGGTCCTGCCTTCGGCGGGCGCGAAGCCCAGCAATGCGGCGACCACCGACACCGGGCCCACGAACATGGCCTGGTGCAGACCTTGGGCGCTTGCCGTGATCAGCCGTGCACGCAACCGTTCGCTGACCTGCTCGGTGTCGACCCGCTCCAGCGCCGGCGCCATGGCCGAGCGCGGGCAGCGATGGGGTTCGCCGTCGTTCATCCGCATCAAGCGAGCGAACACCTGGCCGGCCTCGCCCTGGGCAAGCGCGGTGGGTACCGGTTCGTGTGCCGGGCGCACCCGGCAGTCGGAATGGGCCAGCACAGCAGCCACTGCCCGGGCGCTGCTGGCCACCCACAGGCCCAGTTTCTGGTCGAAGGCAAACCCGCCTGCGGCGCGCAAGTTGGCGTAGTAGGGATAGGGATCGGCGTGAGTCGCGGCGATAATCGGGTCCATGGGACGCGGCCTTATGGGTAGTGGTAAGTCTTGTTACTATCCGGGGTTCGGCAGGACGACGATTCGTCCGGGAGCGAAATATGAGTGCAGAACAACACGACGTTGGTGTCTCGCAGGTGGCGGCAGCGATCGCCGAGCCGGCTCGGACCAAAATCCTCTGTTCGTTGATGGATGGTCATGCCCGTACCAGCACCGAGCTGGCGAGCATTGCCGAAGTCAGCACGTCGACCGCCAGTGCCCATCTGGCCCGGCTCAAGGAGCTGGCGCTGGTGCGCCTGCACGTACAGGGCCGCCATCGTTATTACAGTCTTGCCAATCAGCAGGTCGCCCAGGCCCTGGAAGCACTGATGGTGATCGGCCAGAACGCCGCGCCGACCTTCACCCCGCGCACCCCGGATCGCCTGCAGTTTGCCCGTACCTGCTACGACCACATGGCCGGCACCCTGGCGGTGTTGCTGCACGACAGGATGCTCGAGACCGGCTGGCTGCTGGTTACCGAGCAACAGTCGTATCGGTTGAGTGCCAGCGGCGAGGCGGGATTCCAGCAGTTGGGCATTGAGGTCAGTGAGCTGAGCGCACTGCGCCGGCGCTTTGCCTGTCCGTGCCTGGACTGGAGCATGCGTCGACCGCACCTCGGTGGAGCGCTGGGTGCAGCCTTGCTGGCGACGGCGCTGCAGCGCAAATGGCTGATCCAGGACCTGGACAGCCGGGCGCTGGCGTTGACCGCCACCGGGCGCAAGGAAATCGGCAGGCGGTTCGCAATCGAGTTGCCGAGCCAACTGCCGCCAGCGTCCCGTGAGACTCGCAAAACTGCACGCCGAGCACTCGTCAGTCCTGGGCCCTAGGGGCAGGGTGTTGCCTTGTGCCTGACGCATGGTTGCGCACCCAGTTCGCAGCAACGGCGCCGACAAAAAAAGGCCCAGCCGACGCGCTAACGCCGGCTGGGCCTGTTCAGTGCCTGGAACGCTGGATCAGACCTTGACGATCCAGCCTTCTGGCGCTTCGATGTCGCCGGTCTGTACACCGGTCAGCTCTTTGTAGAGCTTCTGGGTGATCGGGCCGACTTCGGTTTCGCTGTGGAACACGTGCAGGTGGTCGTTGTAGCTGATGCCACCGATCGGCGTGATCACTGCGGCTGTGCCACAGGCGCCGGCTTCCTTGAAGTCCGCCAGCTTGTCGATGAACACGTCACCTTCCACCACCTCCAGGCCCAGGCGCGACTGAGCCAACTCGATCAACGACAGACGAGTGATGCCCGGCAGCACCGAAGGCGACTTCGGCGTGACGAACTTGTTGTCGTGGGTGATCCCAAAGAAGTTGGCCGAGCCGACTTCTTCGATTTTCGAGTGGGTCATCGGGTCCAGGTAGATGCAGTCGGCGTAGTGCGCCTTCTTGGCCTGGGAGCCGGGCATCAGGCTGGCGGCATAGTTGCCACCGACCTTGGCCGCGCCGGTGCCTTGTGGAGCGGCACGGTCGAAGCTGGAGATCAGGAAGTTGTGCGGGGTCAGGCCGCCCTTGAAGTAGGCGCCGACCGGGATAGCGAAGATCGAGAAGATGAACTCAGGGGCGGTGCGTACGCCGATGTTGTCACCCACGCCGATCACGAACGGGCGCAAGTACAACGCGCCGCCGGTGCCGTATGGCGGAATGAAACGCTCGTTGGCACGGACCACGGCCTTGCAGGCTTCGATGAACTGTTCGGTTTCGACGAACGGCATCAGCAGGCGTGCGCAGCTGCGCTGCATGCGCAGGGCGTTCTGGTCCGGGCGGAACAGGTTGATCGAGCCGTCCTTGCAGCGATAGGCCTTCATGCCTTCGAAGCATTGCTGGCCGTAGTGCAGGGCGGTGGAGCCTTCACTGATGTGCAGCACGTTATCTTCGGTCAGGGTGCCTGCGTCCCACTCGCCGTTACGCCAGTGCGACAGATAGCGCTTGTCTGTCTTGATGTAGTCAAAACCCAGCTTGTCCCAATTGATGCTTTCGTTACCCATGACACCCTCTATCACTTAACAATCGCCTGAACGGTTCAAGGCTTCTGACGTTTTTCTGGATGGGCACAACAATACTTCATTCCGGGCCGGTTTCGCAGCCCAGACGATCGGACGAGAGGCAGATTAATCGTGTTGGCCTCAAGAAATCGCGGGCAAGCCCGCTCCCACAGTACGTCTAACCCATGTGGGAGCGGGCTTGCCCGCGAAGAGGCCATCACCTATGCCCACCAATCGCCCCTGGATTACAGGTGCAGCGCATGCCCCAAGGCCCGCAATGCAGCCTCTTGTACCGCCTCGCCCAGTGTCGGGTGGGCGTGGATGGTGCCGGCGATGTCTTCCAGGCGAGCGCCCATTTCCAGGCTCTGGCCGAATGCGGCGGACAACTCCGAGACCCCGACCCCGACGGCTTGCCAGCCCAGGATCAGATGATTATCGCGACGTGCCACGACCCGCACGAAGCCGCTTTTCGATTCCAGGGTCATCGCCCGGCCGTTGGCGGCGAACGGGAAGCTTGCAACGATGCAGTCCAGGCCCGCCGCCTTGGCTTCGTCCGGGGTCTTGCCGACCACCACCAGTTCCGGGTCGGTAAAGCACACGGCGGCGATGGCGGTGGGGTTGAACTCGCGGGTTTTGCCGCTGATCAGCTCTGCGACCATCTCACCCTGGGCCATGGCGCGGTGAGCCAGCATCGGCTCGCCACTCAAGTCACCGATCGCCCAGACGTTGCGCATGCTGGTGGCGCAGCGGTTGTCGATCTTGATCGCCGCACCGTTCATCTGCAGGTTCAGGGCTTCGAGGTTCCAGCCCTGGGTGTTGGGTTTGCGTCCGACGGCCACCAGCACCCGATCGGTCGCAAGGCTCAGGGTGCCGCCATCCGGCTCCGTTACTTGCAGAGTATTTGCATCAGAATCAAAGCTTTGCACGCTATGTTTCAAGTAAAGCTTTATCCCGAGTTTTTTCAGCTCTTCGTGCACCGGCTGGGTCAGCTCGGCGTCGTAGGCTGGCAGGATCCGCTCCTGGGCTTCGACCACGCTGACTTCGGCGCCGAGCTTGCGGTAGGCAATGCCCAGCTCCAGGCCGATGTAACCGCCGCCGACCACCACCAGGTGTTTCGGCAGGCTTTGGGGTGCCAGGGCTTCGGTGGAGGAGATGATCGGCCCGCCAATCGGCAGCATCGGCAGGTTGACGCTTTTCGAACCGGTGGCCAGCAGCAGGTGCTCGCACTGGATGCGGGTGTCGCCGACGTCAACGGTCTTGCCGTCGACTACCTTGGCCCAGCCATGGATGACCTGGACCTTGTGCTTTTTCAACAGGGCCGCAACGCCGGTGGTCAGGCGATCGACGATGCCATCCTTCCACTCGACGCTTTTGCCAATGTCCAGGCTCGGCGCGGCGACGGTGATCCCCAGGGCCGAGTGCTGGTTGTGTTGGCGGGTCTGGTGAAACTGTTCCGCGACATGAATCAGCGCCTTGGACGGAATGCAGCCGATGTTCAGGCAGGTGCCGCCCAGTGCCTGGCCTTCGACCAGGATGGTATTGATGCCCAGTTGCCCGGCACGAATAGCCGCTACGTAACCGCCAGGGCCGCCGCCAATGATCAGCAGCGTGGTGTTCAGAGTCTGCATGTCTTACTCCACAAACAGCGTAGCGGGTTGTTCGAGCAAACCACGCAGGGCCTGGATGAATTGTGCTGCGTCCATGCCATCGACCACTCGGTGATCGAAGGAACTGGAGAGGTTCATCATTTTGCGGATCACGATCTGGCCCTTGATCACCATAGGCCGCTCGACGATCTTGTTGACGCCGATGATCGCCACTTCCGGCAGGTTCAGCACCGGGGTGCTGACAATTCCACCCAGGGCGCCGAGGCTGGTCAGGGTGATACTGGAGCCGGACAGTTCGTCGCGGCTGGCCTTGCCGTTGCGCGCGGCCGTGGCCAGGCGGGCGATTTCCCCGGCGCTGTCCCACAGGCTGCGGGCTTCGGCGTGCCGCACTACGGGCACCATCAGGCCGATGTCGGCCTGGGTGGCGATACCCACGTGCACGGCGCCAAGGCGGGTGATCACCTGGGCTTCGTCATCGTAGCGGGCGTTGATCTGCGGGAAGTCGCGCAGGGCAACCACCAGGGCGCGCACCAGGAACGGCAGCAAGGTCAGCTTGCCGCGGCTCGCGCCGTGTTTTTCGTTGAGGTGCGCGCGCAGTTCTTCGACGGCGGTGACGTCGATTTCTTCGACATAACTGAAGTGCGCCGCACGCTGGGTAGCGTCCTGCATGCGTTGGGCGATCTTGCGGCGCATGCCGATGACCGGGATCTGCTCTTCGTCATGTCGTTCGCGGTAGGCATTGCCGGCCGTGGAGGTTGTCCCGGGGCCCTGTGCCAGGTAGGCGTCGAGGTCTTCGTGGAGAATGCGCCCGGCAGGGCCGGTGCCCTGGACCAGACGCAACTGGATACCAGCGTCCAGGGCATGCTTGCGCACGGCCGGCGAGGCCAGCGGACGTTCGTCGGCGGTACGAGCCACCGGCGCCTGGGGCGCTGGTCGGCAGGCTGCTGCAGGTTTGCTCGGCGCCACGGTCTCGACCTTGGGTGCGGGTGCCGGCGCTATTTTGGCGGGCTCGGCCTTGACCTCGGCCACGGCAGCCGGCTGTGCGGATTCCTTGTAGTTGCCCGCGCCTTCGACTTCGATGCTGATCAGGATGCTGCCCACGGCCATCACTTCACCGGGCACACCGCCCAGGGAAATCACCTTGCCGTGCACCGGCGAAGGGATATCGACCATCGCCTTGTCGGTCATCACATCGGCCAGTACCTGGTCTTCGACCACCAGGTCACCAACCTTGACGTGCCACACCGACAGTTCTACTTCTGCAATGCCTTCGCCAATGTCCGGCATTTTAATAACGTGCGTGCCCATTCAGACCTCCATGACCCGTTTCAACGCCGCGCCCACACGGGACGGCCCTGGGAAATACGCCCACTCTTGCGCGTGCGGGTAGGGGGTGTCCCAACCGGTCACACGTTCGATCGGCGCTTCCAGGTAGTGGAAGCAGTGTTCCTGTACCAGCGACACCAGCTCGGCGCCAAAACCGCAGGTGCGGGTGGCTTCGTGGACGACCACGCAACGGCCGGTCTTCTTCACCGAGTTGACGATGGTTTCCAGGTCCAGCGGCCACAGGCTGCGCAGGTCGATGACTTCGGCATCGATGCCACTTTCTTCAGCCGCCACCTGGGAGACATAGACGGTGGTGCCGTAGGTAAGGATGGTCACGTCCTTGCCCGGACGGGTGATTGCCGCGACGTCCAGTGGCACGGTGTAGTAGCCGTCCGGAACTTGCGCGGCCGGGTGTTTCGACCAAGGGGTCACCGGGCGGTCGTGGTGGCCGTCGAACGGGCCGTTGTACAGGCGTTTCGGCTCGAGGAAGATCACCGGGTCATCGTTTTCGATGGAGGCGATCAGCAGGCCCTTGGCGTCGTAGGGGTTGGACGGCATCACGGTGCGCAGGCCGCAGACCTGGGTGAACATCGCTTCGATGCTCTGGCTGTGGGTCTGGCCACCGTAGATGCCACCGCCGCACGGCATGCGCAGGGTCATCGGCGCGGTGAACTCGCCGGCCGAGCGATAACGCAGGCGGGCGGCTTCGGAAATGATCTGGTCGGATGCCGGGTAGACGTAGTCGGCAAACTGGATCTCGGCCACCGGGCGCAGGCCATAGGCACCCATGCCGACGGCGACGCCGACGATCCCGCTTTCCGAGATCGGTGCATCGAACACCCGCGAGGTGCCGTACTTGTTCTGCAGGCCTTCGGTGCAACGGAACACGCCACCGAAGTAGCCGACGTCCTGGCCGAACACCACTACGTTGTCGTCGCGCTCAAGCATCACGTCCATGGCCGAGCGCAGGGCCTGGATCATGGTCATGGTGGTCGTGGTCATGGCGGTTTCCAACTCGATTTTATTGTTGTGATCGTTCATGTCAGATCCCCAACTCCTGGCGCTGGCGCTTCAAGTGCTCCGGCATCTCTTTATAGACGTCCTCGAACATGGTCGCGGCGCTCGGGATCTGGCCACCGGCCAGGGTGCCGTACTGCTCGGCTTCTTTTTGCGCGGCAATCACTTCGGCTTCCAGCTCGGCGCTCAGGGCCGTGTGTTCCTCGTCGGACCAGTGGCCATTTTTCACCATGTGCTGCTTGAGGCGGGCGATCGGGTCACCCAAGGGGAAGTGGCTCCAGTCGTCGGCAGGGCGGTACTTGGACGGATCATCGGAAGTCGAGTGCGGGCCGGCGCGGTAGGTGACCCATTCGATCATGGTCGGGCCCAGGTTGCGGCGCGCACGCTCGGCAGCCCAGGCGGACGCGGCGTAGACCGCGATGAAGTCGTTGCCGTCGACCCGCAGCGATGCGATGCCGCAGCCCACGCCACGACCGGCGAAGGTGGTGGCTTCACCACCGGCAATGGCCTGGAAGGTGGAGATCGCCCACTGGTTGTTGACCACGTTGAGGATCACCGGCGCGCGGTACACGTGGGCGAAGGTCAGGGCGGTGTGGAAGTCCGACTCGGCGGTAGCGCCGTCACCGATCCAGGCCGAGGCGATTTTGGTGTCGCCCTTGATCGCCGAGGCCATGCCCCAGCCCACGCCCTGGATGAACTGGGTCGCCAGGTTGCCAGAGATGGTGAAGAACCCAGCGTCCCTGACCGAGTACATGATTGGCAATTGCCGGCCCTTGAGCGGATCGCGCTCGTTGGACAGCAGTTGGCAGATCAGGTCGACCAATGGCACTTCACGGGCCATCAGGATGCTTTGCTGGCGGTAGGTGGGGAAGCACATGTCGTCGATGTTCAGGGCCAGGGCCTGGGCACTGCCGATGGCTTCTTCGCCGAGGCTCTGCATGTAGAACGACATTTTTTTCTGACGCTGGGCGACCACCATGCGGTTGTCATAGATCCGCGTCTTGAGCATGGCTCGCATGCCTTTGCGCAGGATCTCCACCGACACGCCTTCGGCCCACGGGCCCAGGGCATTGCCCTGGTCGTCGAGCACGCGGATCAGGCCACGGGCCAGGTCGGCGGTGTCGGCCGGTTCTACGTCGATTGGGGGTTTGCGCACAGTGCCCGCATCGGTCAGATGCAGGTAGGAGAAGTCGGTTTTGCATCCAGGACGGCCCGATGGTTCAGGCACGTGCAGGCGCAGCGGTTCATACGCTTCTTTCATGGCTTCTACGCTCGATCTTGTGAATTTCTTGTAGTGAGCTGACGTTCATCCTTCGGGTCGAAGGAATCTTGTCCTACAACAATCATAGGCCCGGCGCAGAAGAATATTTATCTCTGTTTCGTTGCACTTGAGATCATTTGAGGATAAAAAATCTGCATAAACATAAAAAACAGGTGGTTTTGTCTCATGCGCAAACTGGACCGTACCGATATCGGCATTCTCAACAGCCTTCAGGAGAACGCGCGCATCACCAATGCCGACCTTGCCCGCTCGGTGAATCTGTCGCCCACGCCCTGTTTCAATCGGGTCAAGGCCATGGAGGAGCTGGGGCTGATTCGCGAGCAGGTGACGCTGCTGGATGCTGATCTGCTGGGGTTGCATGTCAATGTGTTCATTCACGTCAGCCTGGAGAAGCAGGTGGAGGAGGCGCTGCAGCATTTCGAGGAGGCGATTGCCGATCGTCCGGAGGTGATGGAGTGTTATCTGATGGCCGGGGATCCGGACTATCTGATCCGGGTGCTGGTGCCGACCATTCAGTCGCTGGAGCGCTTCATGATGGATTTTCTGACCAAGGTGCCGGGGGTGGCCAATATTCGCTCCAGTTTTGCCCTTAAGCAGGTGCGGTATAAGACGGCGTTGCCTTTGCCGGCGAATGGGTTGACGTTGGGGGGGTGACGCGTCTCGGCTTCAGAGCTGGTTGATCGGGATTTTCAGGTACACCACGCCATTGTTTTCCGGCGGCGGCAGGCGGCCTGCTCGGACGTTGACCTGGATCGCTGGCAACAGCAGGGTTGGCATGTCCAGTCCGGCATCACGTTCGGTGCGCATGGTGATGAATGTGGCGGCGTCGATGCCGTCGTGTACATGGATGTTGTGCGCGCGCTGTTCGCCGACGGTGCTCTGGCACTGTGGCGGGCGGGCGGGTGGTGGGTAGTCGTGGCAGACGTAGAGGCGGGTGGTGGCGGGATAGGCCAGCAGGCGCTGGATCGAGGCGTACATCTGCGCGGCGTTGCCGCCGGGGAAGTCGCAGCGGGCCGTGCCGACATCTGGCAGGAACAGGGTGTCGCCCACCAGGATCAGTTGCTCGTCGATCAGGTACGCCATGTCTGCCGGGGTGTGCCCAGGCACATGCAGGGCTTTGGCCGACAGGTTGCCGATGGCAAAAACCTCGTCCGGCGCAAATAGATGATCGAACTGCGAACCGTCGACAGCAAATCCCGTTTCCAGGTTGAACAGGCCCTTGAACACCGCCTGTACCTGGCTGATGGCCTGGCCGATGGCGATCTTGCCGCCCAGTTCGCCGCGCAGGTAGGGCGCGGCGGACAGGTGATCGGCGTGGGCGTGGGTTTCCAGCAGCCATTGCACCTGCAGTCGGTGTTCGCGCACGAAGTGGATAATCCGCTGGGCCTGGACCGTCGAGGTTTTTCCGGATGCGGGCTCATAGTCGAGCACTGGATCGACGATCGCGCAGGCGCCGCCATCGGTTTCGTAGATCACGTAGCTGTAGGTCGACGAGGCGGGGTCGAGGAAGGCTTCAATCAAGGCGGGCATGGTGGCCGTTTCTGTCGGGACAAGCCTTGAGGGTAGTGGCTTCTTCCCTGGCTTGACCAGCCCCGGGACAAATCAATGCAGGAAAAAAGCCGCGCGCGCTCTATCCTGTCAGGCATCGATACCGGGCGTTCCCGGCTTTTTTTCGCGGACCGTGAGTGTTTTATGTTGCTGGCGAGTTTTTTTGGCGTGGTGATGGGGCTGGTGCTGGGCTTGACGGGGGCAGGGGGTGGCATTCTAGCGGTCCCGGCGTTGGTGCTCGGTCTGGGCTGGAGCATGACCCAGGCGGCCCCGGTGGCTCTGTTCGCGGTGGGCAGCGCGGCGGCGGTGGGTGCCATCGATGGATTGCGCCACGGCCTGGTGCGCTACCGCGCAGCGCTGTTGATTGCGTTGTTGGGCGCGGTATTTTCCCCTCTGGGTATTTATTTCGCCCATCAGTTACCGGAAAAAATCCTCATGCTGCTGTTCAGCCTGCTGATGGTCATGGTGGCCGTGCGCATGCTGCGCCGTGAACGCCAGGACGCCGGGCCGAGCGATCACGGTCACGCCAACTGGGGGCAGAAGAACTGCATGCTCGACCAGCAGACCGGGCGCTTTTCCTGGACCGCCAAGTGCACCGCAACCCTGGCCGCCCTCGGCGCGGTGACCGGGGTGGTGTCGGGGTTGCTCGGGGTGGGCGGTGGGTTCCTGATTGTCCCGGCGTTCAAGCAACTGACCGACGTGCAGATGCGCGGGATCGTCGCCACATCGTTGATGGTGATCAGCCTGATTTCGCTGATTGGCGTGATCGGTGCGTTCCATGCCGGCGTACGTATCGACCGCCTGGGTGTGGCGTTCATCGTCGCCAGCATCCTCGGCATGCTGCTCGGTCGCAGACTCTGCGCCCATGTCCCGGCTCGCGCGTTGCAGGTCGGCTTTGCCAGCGTGTGCGTGGTGGTTGCGCTGTACATGCTGGTAAAGGCCCAGGCCTGACGAGCAGAACCCAGCTCCACAAATTCGCGGGTTCAATGCAAAACCCACGAGCACCGCAAATCCCTGTGGGAGCGAGCCTGCTCGCGATAGCGGTGGGTCAGGTGCTATCCATGTTGGCTGTGTCGGCCATCGCGAGCAGGCTCGCTCCCACGGTAAAGAGGCGTACGCCGAAAGTGGCGGGCCCTTGGCCGGGGCCGGTCTTACACCGTAGTAGCTGAGCATCACCCGCCAACCCAAAGCACCTGGCAACCGCCTCCAAGGCAGCGTATGACGCCTCCGTTCGGCTTTCGATAATCGCCTCCGACATCAAGTCCCCGTTGCGGAGCGCGCCATGCACAACAATAAGAACTTCCAGCACCGTTTCTTGCCAGCCTTCATCGCCAGTCTGTCGACCCTCGGCCTCAGCTCGTTCGCCGAGGCCGATATCATGCTCTACGACAAGGACCAGACCACATTCTCCACCGACGGCTACATCAACGCGTTCTACGTCAACAGTGACGTCGACCGCACGGGTGATCAGTACGATCGGCGGCAGTCGCGGGTGAAGATGGGTTTTTTGCCCAACTACCTGGGCTTCAACATGGGCAAGCAAGTCGATGACCTGAAACTCGGCGCCCGCGCTTCGTTCTGGGTGACCATCAACGACAGCGAAACCAACGGCACCGACACCGCCATCGACGTGCGCCAGTTCTACGGCACGGTGGCCAACCCCGAGTGGGGCGAGGTGCTGATCGGCAAGGATTTCGGGTTGTTTGCTCGTTCCAACATCCTGCTCGACGAACTGCTGGCCGGTTATGGCCAGGTCAGCGACACCCTGGGCCTGGTGGATGGCGGTGGAGTGTCGTTCGGCAACATCGGCACCGGCTACCCGTACCCGTTCCCGACTTCGCAAATCACCTACCGCACGCCGGTGCTGGACGGGTTGCGGGTGGCCGTGGGGATCATGGACCCGGTCGACACCAACGACAGCAGCCCGACCGGCAAGGCCTACCAGGAAAACCCGCGGACCGAGAGCGAGATCACCTACCAGTTCGACCTCGCTGGGGCGAAGATCTACAGCTGGGTCAACGGCAGCTACCAAACCTCCGACAACACCGATTCGAGCGTCGATACCATTACCTCCAAAGGCGTCGGTTACGGCGTGCAGGCCAAGATGGGCGGGCTGTCGCTGACCGGTTCCGGCTTCCAGGCCAAGGGTATCAACCCGTTCTATACCAACAACGCCGGCGAACCCACGCTGCGCAATGTCGACAGCGACGGCTACCTGCTGCAGGGCTCCTACAAGTTGGGCAAGAACCGCCTGGCCCTGTCCTACGGCAAGACCAAAGACGATGGCAACGGCGTGGTCGGCAGCGGCGCGGACTACGAGACCCGGGGCATCGCCCTGTTCCATGACGTCAACGACAACCTCAAGCTGGTGGCCGAGTACAACCAGTTCGAACTCAACGGCCACGATAGCGACGCACAGAACGAAGACACCGATACCTTTGCCGTGGGTGCGGTGCTGACCTGGTAACCCCCCGGTGTGGCGCTGGCTGTGCGCATCACGGCCGGCGTCGCACCCCTCTCATCCCATCGAAGTGCCAGACCGCTACCCAAGTAGCATAGGTCACGGTCCGTGGCCTTCGTACACTCAAGCCTCAACCATGCGCACCTGCCGGAGGCGACGATGCAGCAGGTCCAGAGTGAAGGGATCGTCAGTGCCATGTCCCAGGCCAGTGACGCGCAACAGGTAGCCCAGGAGCTGGCGCGGCAGTTGTTGCATCCGCACCTGGGATTCGTGCTGTTTTTCTGTTCCGCCGAGTACGACCTCCAGGCGCTGGGCCAGGCCCTGGCGCAGGGGTTCGGCGGGATCCGCCTGGTGGGCTGCACCAGTGCCGGGGAAATCACCCCCCAGGGCTACGGCCGCAACTGCGTAACGGCGGTGGGTTTCGATCACCGGCACTTCTCTATCTCTACCGCGCTGATCGACGAGATGGAGCACTTCAGCCTGATCGACGCCCAGCAGATGGTCGAGCGCCTGGTCAGTGGCTGTCGCAGCAACACCCTGGCCCCGATCAAGGGCAACAGCTTTGCCCTGACCCTGCTTGACGGGCTGTCCAGTCGCGAGGAGATGGTGCTTGCCGCCCTCAGTGCCGCCTTGGGCGACATCCCCCATTTCGGTGGTTCGGCCGGCGACGACAATTACCTGACTCACACCCATGTGTACTTCGACGGCGCATTTCACAGCGGCGCGGCGGTGGTGGTGCTGGTCAATACCTGGCTCGACTTTGAAGTGTTCACCACCCACCACATCCTGCCGCGTGCGGAAAAACTGGTGGTGACCGGTGCCGACAGTCCTTCCAGGCGGGTGTTCGAACTCAACGCCGAGCCAGCCGCCGAAGAGTACGCCCGGCACATTGGGGTGCCGGTGGCCGAGCTCGACCACCGGATTTTTGCCGCCCACCCCTTGGCCGTGCGGATCAACCAGCAGTACTACGTGCGGGCGATCCAGCAAGTGCACCCGGACCTGAGCCTGAGTTTCTACTGCGCGGTGGAAAACGGCATTGTCCTCACCGCCATGACGCCGGGGCCGATGCTGCCGAACCTGGAGCAGCTGTTCGCGGGCTTGCAGGAGCGCCTCGGCGAGCTGCTGCTGACCATCGGTTGCGACTGCTTCCTGCGGCGCCTGGAACTGGAAGACAGCGGCAAGCTGGAGCAGATCGGCGGGTTTTTGCGGGACCAGCGGGTGATGGGTTTCAACACCTACGGAGAACAGTTCAATGGCATGCACATCAACCAGACCTTTACCGGGGTTGCCATTGCCCGTGGCCGATCCCCAGCAAAACGCTGAGCTGCAGGCGCAGATCGCCAGCCTGCAGCGCGACAACCACAAACTGGCGCGCATCAACAGTGCCCTGATCGAGCGCATCGAATCCGGCGTCACCCGGGGCAACGACCCCTATGCGGCGTTCCAGCACTCGGTGGTGCTGGCCGAACAGGTGCGTGAGCGTACCGATGCGCTGAACCAGGCGATGGCCGAGCTCAAGGCCGGCAATCACCTGCTCAGTGACGCGCGGCTGCGGGCCGAGACGGCGCACCAGCACCTGATCGATGCCATCGAGAGCATTTCCGACGCCTTCGTGCTGTTCGACGCCGACCAGCGCATCGTCCTGTTCAATAGCCGCTTCAAGGCGTTCTGGAGCAACAGCCGGGTGCGGATCATCGCCGGCATGCGCCTGGGCGAGGTTAAGCGCCTGATGGCCGGGACCGGGCTGTTTACCGAGGAACCCCGGGGCAGTGCCGACGAAAGCCTGCTGTATCGCCTGCAGAACGGGCGCTGGCTGCAGGTCAGCGAGCGGCCGACCCAGGAAGGCGGGCGGGTGATCCTGTTTACCGATATCACCGAGGTCAAGCAAAGCGAGACCGCGCGCCGTGAGCAGGCGGTGGCGCAGAAATCCCATTTGCTGCAACGGGCGGTGGACAACCTGTCCCAAGGGGTGGCGATGGTCAACGCCGAGGGCGTGCTGGAACTGTGGAACCGGCGTTTTCTCGAACTCAGCGGACTGGCTCCGGTGGCCGCCCATCGACCGTTCAGCGAGGTCATCGGCGACAGCGAACTGCAACTGCTGACTCCCGCCAGTCGCGACGCCAACGGCCGCCCCGTGCAGGAGTGCGAACAGCGCCTGTACGATGGCCGGGTCCTGGAGATCCGCACCCATCCATTGCCCACCGGCGGTTTCGTCAACACCTTCACCGACATCACCGAGCGCTACCAGCACGCCGAAGCGCTGAGTGAAAGCGAGCGCTGGATCCGCCTGATCACCGACCACGTGCCGGCCCTGATCGCCTACCTCAACGCCGACCTGGTCTACGAATTCACCAACAAGGTCTACGAAGAGTGGTACTGCTGGCCGCGCGGAGTGATGCTCGGCCAGAGCCTGCGCGAGGTCCACAGCGAACAGCACTACCAACGCCTGGAAGCCTATGTGGCGCGGGCGCTGGCGGGCGAGAGCGTGACCTTCGAGTTTGCCGAGACCAACATCAACAATCAGGAGCGCTACATGCTGCGCTCCTACGTGCCCAATCGCCTGGCCAGCGGCGAAGTGGTGGGGATCTTTGTGCTGATTCGCGACATCACCGAGCGCCGGCGGACCGCCGAGGCACTGCACCAGGCCTATCAGAACCTCGAGCTGCGGGTGCGCGAACGCACCACGGAGCTGACCACCCTCAACACCCAACTGCGCAGCGAGATCGACGAGCGCCGGCGCGTCGAATCGCGGCTGCGCGAGGCCAAGCTGGAGGCCGAGCGGGCCAACCTGTCGAAGACCAAGTTTCTCGCCGCGGTCAGCCATGACCTGCTGCAACCGCTGAACGCCGCGCGGTTGTTTACCGGGGCCTTGCTCGAACGCCGCGAGCCCCAGGCCAATGAAGTGCTGGTGCGCAATGTCAGCAATTCGCTGGAGGACGTGGAAAACCTGCTGGGCACCCTGGTCGATATTTCCAAGCTGGATGCCGGGGTGATCACTGCCGATATCGCGCCGTTCGCCTTGAGCGAGTTGCTCGAAAACCTCGCCGCGGAGTACACCCAGGTGGCTCGCAGCGAGGGCCTGGAACTGCACTTCGTGGCCTGTTCGGCCTTGGTGCGCAGTGACATCCAGTTGCTGGCGCGGATCCTGCGCAATCTGCTGAGCAATGCCATCCGCTACACCTACAGCGGCCGCGTGGTGTTGGGATGCCGGCGCCAGCACCAGCGGCTGTCGATCGAGGTCTGGGACAGCGGCATGGGCATCGCCGAAGATCGCCTGGAGGAAATTTTCCAGGAGTTCAAGCGCGGCGACGTGCAGCGCCCCCATCAGGATCGAGGGCTGGGCCTGGGGTTGGCGATCGTCGAGAAGATCGCCGGGATCCTCGGCCACCGGATCCACGTGCGTTCCTGGCCGGGGCGCGGCTCGGTATTTTCCGTGGAGGTGCCGCTCAGCGCCACTGCGCCCAAGGCCCTGCCAAGCCTGGTCATCAGCGAGCCGATGTTGGAGCGCCTGCGGGGCGCGCGGGTGTGGGTACTGGATAACGACGCGGCGATCTGCGCCGGCATGCGCACCTTGCTTGAAGGCTGGGGCTGCCGGGTGGTAACCGCGTTGTCCGAGCAGGACCTGGCACGCCAGGTGGACAACTACCACGCCGAAGCCGACTTGCTGATCGCCGACTATCATCTGGACGACGAGCAGAATGGTGTCGACGCCGTGGCCCGGATCAACGCGCGGCGCGCCTGTGCGATTCCGGCGATGATGATCACCGCCAACTACAGCAACGAGCTCAAGCAGCAGATCCGCGAGCTCGGCCATACCCTGATGCACAAGCCGGTGCGGCCGATGAAGCTCAAGACCGCGATGAGCCATTTGCTTGGCCGGGTGTAGGCCTGGGTCGGGCGCCCTGGGGAGCTTTTTATCGGCAATTCGGCCTGCGGATAACCCCGCGGCTGTTCGTCCCCATGCAAAACCCGGCTGTGGCGGGTATCCTTGCCACGCGAGGTTACACGTCTGGATAGGGGAGCAAGCAAGCATGGATAAAGTCATCGTCATCACCGGTGGCAGTCGCGGTATTGGCGCGGCCACGGCGTTACTGGCCGCAGAGCAGGGGTATCGCATCTGCATCAACTACCTGGCGGACGAAGAGGCGGCCCATCGGGTCCTGGCCCAAGTCCGTGCCCTGGGGGCCCAGGCAATCGCGGTGCGTGCCGATGTCAGCATCGAAGACGAAGTGATCAGCCTGTTCCAGCGCGTCGACCAAGAACTGGGGCGGGTCACCGCGCTGGTCAACAACGCCGGCACAGTCGGGCAGAAGTCCCGCGTCGAGGACATGTCCGAGTTTCGCATCCTGAAAATCATGAAGACCAACGTCCTGGCGCCGATTCTCTGCGCCAAGCACGCACTGCTGCGCATGTCGCCCAAACATGGCGGGCAGGGTGGCAGCATCGTCAACGTCTCTTCGGTGGCCTCGCGTCTTGGTTCGCCGGGGGAGTACGTCGACTACGCCGCCTCCAAGGGGGCACTGGACTCCTTCACCATCGGCCTGTCCAAGGAAGTCGCCGGCGAAGGCATCCGGGTCAACGCGGTGCGGCCGGGCTACATCTACACCGACTTCCATGCCCTGAGCGGCGACCCGGACCGGGTCAGCAAACTCGAGTCGGGAATTCCCATGGCCCGTGGCGGGCGTCCCGACGAAGTCGCCGAGGCAATCATCTGGCTGCTCTCGGACAAGGCGTCCTATGCGGTCGGGACTTTCATTGACGTGGCGGGTGGGCGCTAGAACGAGCGCACGATACGGCCCAGGGTCTCCATGGCCTTTTCCGTGTCCTCGGTCCAGGGGCTGCCGTAGTTCAGGCGGATGCAGTTGCGAAAACGTCGGGTCGGAGAAAAGATCGGTCCCGGCGCGATGCTGATGCCCTGGGCCAGGGCCATCTGGAACAACTTCAACGAGTCCATCTGCTCCGGCAGCTCCAGCCACAGGAAGTAGCCGCCGGCCGGCTGGCTGACGCGGGTCTGTGCCGGGAAGTAGCGGGCGATGGCCGCCAGCATGGCGCTTTGCTGTTCTTCCAGGGCATAGCGCAACTTACGCAAGTGGCGGTCATAGCCGCCGTGTTGCAGGTAATCGGCAATCGCTGCCTGGGCCGGCATCGAGGCACACAGCGAGGTCATCAACTTCAGTCGTTCGATCTTCTGCGCATAGCGCCCGGCGGCCACCCAACCAATGCGGTAACCGGGCGCCAGGCTCTTGGCGAACGAACCGCAGTGCATCACCAGGCCCTCGGTGTCGAAGGCCTTGGCCGGTTTCGGTGCTTGCTGGCCGTAATACAGCTCGGCGTAGACGTCGTCTTCGATCAGCGGCACCTGATGACGGCGCAGCAACTCCACCAGTTCCTGTTTCTTGGCCTCGGGCATGGTCGCGCCCATCGGGTTCTGGAAGCTGGTCATACACCAGCAGGCCTTGATCGGGTGGCGTTCGAGGGTTTGCGCGAGCACCCCAAGGTCGATGCCATCGCGCGGGTGCACGGGAATCTCCACGGCCTTGAGCTTGAGCCGTTCGAGCACTTGCAGGCTGGCATAGAAGGCCGGGGCCTCGATGGCCACCAGGTCGCCGGGCTCGGTGACGGCTTGCAGGCACAGGTTGAGGGCTTCCAGCGCGCCGTTGGTGATCAGCAGTTCTTCCATGGGCAGCATCAGCCCGCCGACCATGTAGCGCAGGGCGATTTGCCGGCGCAGTTGCGGGTTGCCCGGCGACATGTCGGTGACCACCATGCGCGGGTCCATTTCGCGGCTGGCACTGGCCAGCGAACGCGCCAGGCGTTGCAGCGGAAACAGGGTCGGGCTGGGGAAGGCCGAGCCGAACGGCACGGTGTGCGGGTCCTTGATCGAGTCCAGCACCGAGAACACCAGTTCGCTGACGTCGACTTCGGTGGACTCGTTGACCTGGCTGCTGATCACCGGCTCGGAAAACGGGCTGGGGGCGTGGGTGTTGACGAAGTAGCCGGAGCGCGGCCGGGCGCGAATCAGGCCTCGGCGCTCCAGCAGGTAGTAGGCCTGGAACACTGTGGACGGGCTGACCCCATACGTCTGGCTGGCATACCGCACCGAGGGCACCCGCTGACCGGGCCCCAGGACGCCTGAGCGGATCAGCTCGGCAATGTCGTCAGCGAATTTTTCGTAGCGTTTCATCGAAAGCCCGATAGATGTCATTCAGAAAAATCGAGGTGCCTGTTTCGCGAGCGGGCTCGCTGCCACTGGTATGGAGGAGCGAGCCTGCTGGCAATGACAGCACCGCAGTGTAAAGGCTCAGCGGTTCATCGGTGCAACAAAGCGGCTTTTCGCCACGCTGTTGATCTGCGGCTCGTCGCTGTCGCTGACCTTGAAGCTCAGGGTCTGTGAGCTACTGGCGGGCTTGTCGGTGGTCATGGCGACCGACACCGGCACATCGAGAATCTCCCCGGGTGCCAGGCTCAGCTCGGTCTTGCCCTGCAACTGGAAACCCTCGCCATCGACCAGTGACAGGCGATAGTCCTGGCGCTGTTGGGTCTTGTTGATGATCTTGAGGCTGTAGATGTTCTCGATCTGGCCCTGGCTGTTTTCGCGAAACAGGCCGCGGTCCTTGCTCACGTCCAGGGACACCATCGGCCGCTCCATCAACGCCAACACCAGGGCGCCGATCATCACCAGTAGCACCGCGGTGTAGCCGATCAGGCGCGGGCGCAGCAAGTGGGTCTTGCCACCTTGCAACTGGTGCTCGGACGTATAGCTGATCAGGCCCCGGGCGTAGCCCATCTTGTCCATGATCGAATCACAGGCGTCGATGCAGGCGGCGCAGCCAATGCACTCCATCTGCAAGCCGTCGCGGATGTCGATCCCGGTGGGGCAGACCTGCACGCACAACTGGCAGTCGATGCAGTCGCCCAGGCCCACCTCGGCCGGCTTGACCTCGCGCTTGCGCGGACCGCGGTGTTCGCCACGGGCGGTGTCGTAGGAGATGGTCAGGGTGTCCTTGTCGAACATCACGCTCTGGAACCGTGCGTAGGGGCACATGTGCATGCACACCGCTTCGCGCAGCCAGCCGGCGTTGATGTAGGTGGCTGCGGTGAAAAACAGCACCCAGAACAGGCTGACGCCGCCCATTTGCCAGGTCAGCAGTTCTTCGGCCAGCGGCCGGATCGGCGTGAAGTAACCGACAAAGGTCAGGCCGGTGAGCACGCTGATCGCCAGCCACATGGTGTGTTTGGCCGAGCGGCGCAGCAGTTTTTCCAGGGTCCAGGGCGCGGCTTGCAGCTTGATCCGCTGGTTGCGCTCACCCTCGGTGACTTTTTCACACCACATGAACAACCAGGTGAACGAGCTCTGCGGGCAGGTGTAGCCACACCAGACGCGTCCGGCAAACACGGTGATTGCGAACAGGCCAAAGGCGCAGATGATCAACAGCGCCGAGAGCAGGATGAAATCCTGCGGCCAGAAGGTTGCACCGAAGATGTGGAACTTGCTCTGCGCCAGGTCCCAGAGCACGGCCTGGCGGCCACCCCAGTTCAGCCACACGGTGCCAAAAAACGCCAGGAACAGAAAACCCGCACCACTGATGCGCAGGGTACGGAACAAACCGCTGAAGCTACGGGTGTGGATCTGGTTGTCGCTGGATTTGGCCTTCATCTTTGAACGCGAAGGCTCGAATGTTTCTACTAATCGGACGGGGATTTTATCGCTCATGGTCTTTCGCTCATCAGCCTCCATCAGGCCAATGAACTATGCGCGGGCAACTGTTTGCATAACAGACTCAGGTATTGGATTAAAAAGCGGATCAGATGAGCTTCTGCACCGCCCCTGCGACAACTTGATGCACCCCGCCGGGCGTGGCGCGCATGCCTATCCCAGGCGTCTGGCGGGGGGCTTGATGGAGATCAGTCAAATCACCGAATCACTGTCAGTGACCTTCAGGTGCCGCCGGCCATCGACCGCACCTGCTACGGTCAATGCGTCGGCTTCTGCTTCGGTGATGTACACGCGCTGACCGTCGAGGTCCACCGCCGACATCGACTTATCACCGTCAGTGAGGATGGTCACGTCAGCGGCCAGGCGGATCTCTTCGCCGCTTTCGGTGGTGAAAAAGCAGGTCTGGTTTTCGATGCGCACGGTCATGGGGCTCTCCACTGTTTTTGGGGCTTTCACGTTAGGGTCCTGGGGCCGTCCATCGTTCGCTGCAACCGATTAGCGGTCGGCGCGGTCCATGCCTTATCAACCTTCTTTTCAGGACTGCCTCATGGACGCCTGGTGGCATGAAGTCTGGATCACCCTGCAAGCGGAGTTCGCCGACATCGGCGACGCATCGCAGTTGACGCGCATTACCGTGCGCTTGCTGATCGCCGCGTTGCTGGGGGCGATCCTCGGCTTTGAGCGTGAGCAGAAAGGCAAGGCCGCCGGGGTGCGCACCCACATGCTGGTCGCCATGGGCGCCGCGCTGTTTGTGCTGGTGCCACAGATGTCCGGGGCCCAGGCCGATGCCATGAGCCGAGTGGTGCAGGGGGTGATCGCCGGCATCGGCTTTCTCGGTGCCGGGACCATTCTCAAGGGTAAGGACGGTGACGAAAGCCACGTCAAAGGCCTGACCACCGCCGCCGGTCTGTGGATGACCGCCGCCATTGGCGTCGCCGCCGGCATGGGCCGCGAGTCGACGGCGGTGCTCAGTACGCTGCTGGCACTGGCGGTGTTCAGCGTCATGCCGTGGATCGTCAACCTGTTTGAAAAGGACAAACAGCCATAGGGATGGATTCCTATGCCGGGCCGACAATTACCGGCGGCATCGGCGTCGGAGGCTCTTCGCGCGGTGGCGGGTTGGTGCCTGGCGGGTCCTGCTCGGGAACGGGTTGCGGATCGGTGTCGGGGATCACCGGATGATCGATGTTCGGATCCGGGGTTTCTCCAGGGAAAGGATTGGTCATCGGTCTAACCTCCAGTGGCACGTGGCGTGGGTCCTGCTTATGTGGGTTGACCTCCCGCGTGTGGATTTGATTCCAGGCAATTGCCCAGATATCGAGCGCAATGGTTAGCGGGGAGGGGGCGTTGCTGCCCGGATGAATGCCTCGTCAAGGCTGTCGGTGTCGTAGTGGCGGATAAATTCAGCTCCGGATTGAAATGGCTTGAAAGTACATTCACTAATCATATAAAAGCGATCGCAGTTAGCGGAGATTTCTTCAATGTTATGAGAAGAGACTAAAATGGCTACCCCCTCCCGAGCTGCCCCCTTTAAACACTTCCAGATATAGTGACGAAACTCCGGGTCAACCCCGGCGCTGGGTTCGTCCAGTATGACCAGGTCCGCACTTAACGTCAGCAAGGTCAATGTGAAGAACCAACGCTTTTCACCGTAACTACAGAGAGTGGATTTTTTATTCCACAAGGCCTTATATCGATCAATGATTTCAGGGCTCCATATCCGCAGTTTCTCAATCGCGCACTTTTGGCTAATGGTTTCTGAAGAGCAGAGTAATGTAGTTAGTTTGAAAATATCAAACATGCGCAGTGTGTGTGGGGTTGTTAATGATTGAGTGAGGTAAAGTGGATATTTGAATGTGCTGTTTACCTGCAGATTTTTGTCGTTTAGTAATCCGCATATCATGTCGAAAAATGTGGTTTTGCCGCTGCCGTTTGGGCCTAGTAAGCCTACGATTGAACCGGCTTCGATAGACATTGAAGCATTAACGAAGATCGGCTTGTTAGGATGACTGAAGCAAATATTGTTGACGGAAAGTGATTTCATTAGTATCGGCTCCATATCGGATTGATTCTTAAGAAGCGTAGGGTGAGTAGAAGGGTGGTGGGGAATAACGTCAGTATGATTATTAAATATGTCAGGTTGCTCTGTACTCCGTTCATGACGATGTTGTGAGCCATTGCTAGCGGGTTGATGCTGTATAGAGAATACGAGGTTGATGGCGTGATGTTAGCGCTGTAAATACCGAGAGTGAGCATTGAGAATGAGATGATTGAGAAGGTGGTGTTAGCGTTTTGAAACGTCAGGGGAGGGAGTGTTAGTAAGAGGCCGGGTATGCTGAAAAGGAGAAAGCAAAGGTAAAAGCGCCCGGCGATGAACGTTGCTTCACTGATGGAGTATGCGCTGAATGCCGGGCGAGTAAGCACATAAAATGCCAGGCAGTAAAATACCGATATTAATGAGTAGGCCAGGAATTGACCCAGTAAGAAAATGGTTCTTGCTTCAAGTGTGTAGATAAAAGATCGTGTAAATCCGCTTTCTCTGCGTCCTATGATGTAAAAAGAGAAACCAAAAAAAGCGACGCTTGAAGAGATATAAGCATAAAACCAGGATGTTGCTTCCATGTAGTTCGCTTGGTAGGGCGGAGTCATTCCTTTGGAGTAATTTAATAGATAAAATAGTGCTGTTGGCGAGAGTATTGTCCAGAAAAAAGCGGTGGGTTCTTTTAGTTGTTCTTTTATGAAGATTGTACTGATCCTTATGGTGCGAAACACTATTTTTCTAAGCATGGGATTTCTCTATTAAGGAAAAGGAATCATGAGGTTTACGGTCTCCAAATCATGGGCCGCTATGACCTGCTCAAGAAAATAGGGATTTGTCGGACTCTAGATCCACTGAGGTTTCGAGCGATCGGCAGGCGTCTTCGTAATCAAGGTTATATTCATTTAGTAAGTTCGACAGATCATCCTTTGAAATGTTTGTTCGGTGGTGCAGTTTTTTGATTGTTTCTAATAGAGTTTGAGGTGTTGCTCGGGATGCAGGCTCAGGTGAAGTGGTAATGTTGTCGTTTTTGAAGTTGAGCAGTTTGTAGTTTTCTATGCTTAGTCTCATGACTGTCCCTGTGTCGGTGATTCAATTTTTTGCTCCTGGCCGGCTGAAATTCACGTTCTATCAAGTGGCTCTAAACTTTTAGTCTTGTGAGTCGCGTGTTGCAAGTTTTCGGTTTTTTTGTTGTAGGCGGTTTCTTTCGCGGTTTTTAGAATTTTCTTGCGGGTTTGATGTTGGTTTCTGTTTTTTTGTTTTTGATGTAAACAAGAGCGGAAAATGTCTTTCCCTGCGGTAAGCGCTGATTTGATTGGTTGTTAATGGATGGCCGATTCGAATAAATTTTTTGAAGGCACTGAAACTTCTTAGGACGTTTGTAGTGCGTTTCTTTAACGTACGTAGGTCGCGTATTTTTATTTGAGCTAACTTGCCAAAAAAATCGACGAACGGTATGTGTTTCACGGGGTTGTCATGGTGGCTATTCCATACTCAGGCTTACTGGAGGTTTGTAAGCGTATTTTCCTTTACTGCAGCGCCGGCCCCAGCATCAAGGTGATCGTTGGCGGTAAAGCCCGATTGCCGATATCAAGTGGTGCGGACGGGAATGGATGAGGCCTTGTCCAAACCACCACTGGCATGTGGCCTGAGTCGTGCTTAAGTAGGTTGATCGTTGCGCCGCGGATTGGCGTCCAGCCAATTCCCTATGAACTTTTGCCGGTGCCTGTCGCTCGGAACCTAAGTGAGCTCATTCGGCGCGGGACTCCCTTGCCGACGACACCCAGACACAAGAGCGTCCTTGGGGCGTAAAGGAGAGATGCTCGATGACGGCTGAGAAACCTGATGAGTTGAGCTACAACCCGCACATGCCACTGTCCCAGGCGCTGTTGCTGCCGCGCATCGTGATTGAAGACTGCATGCCGATCCTCGAAGGCGGGCAATTTGCCGTCAAGGCCGTGGTCGGCCAGGACGTCGAGGTGACCAGCAAAGTGTTTGCCGACGGTCACGACAAGCTCGCGGTGCGCCTGCGTTGGCGTGGCGAGGGCGATGCGGTGTGGCAGAGCGAGGTGATGAGCGACCTGGGCAACAATGGGTGGCAGGGCCGCTTCCGTGTGCCGGTCCAGGGCCGTCATGTGTTTTGCATCGAAGCCTGGATCGACCACTTCGCCAGTTTTTGCTACGAACTGGACAAGAAGCACCTGGCGAGCGTCCCCGTCAGCCTGGAACTGCAAGAAGGCCGACTGCACGTCCAGCAAGCCGCCGAGCGCGCAGAAGGGCCACTCAAGGAGCAACTGACGGCGTTGCACCAGCAATTGTCCGGTTTGCTCGAAACCGAGCAGGTCGCGTTGTTCCTGCACCCCCATAGCGCCGAACTGATGAGCCAGGCCGATCAGCGTGCCTACCTGAGCTTGAGCCCGCAGTACCCGGTCGACGTCGAGCGCGAACTGGCGCAGTTCGCCAGTTGGTATGAGCTGTTTCCGCGATCAATCACCGACGACCCCACGCGCCATGGCACCTTCAATGACGTGCATGCGCGCCTGCCGATGATTCAGGACATGGGCTTCGACGTCCTTTACTTCCCGCCGATCCACCCGATCGGGCGCAGTTACCGCAAGGGTCCGAACAACTCCCTGACGGCCGGCCCGGACGATCCAGGCAGCCCCTATGCCATCGGTAGCGAGGAGGGCGGCCATGAGGCGATTCATTCACAACTGGGCAGTCGCGAAGACTTCCGTCGGCTGGTGGCGGCTGCCGCAGACCACGGTTTGGAAATAGCCCTCGACTTCGCCATCCAGTGTTCCCAGGACCACCCTTGGCTGCAGCAACACCCGGGGTGGTTCAACTGGCGGCCGGACGGCACCATCAAATACGCGGAAAACCCGCCGAAGAAGTACCAGGACATCGTCAACGTCGACTTCTATAGCTGCGAGGCGATTCCCAGCCTGTGGCTGGAGCTGCGCGATATCGTGGTCGGTTGGGTCGAGGAGGGGGTGAAGATCTTTCGCGTCGACAACCCGCACACCAAGCCGCTGCCGTTCTGGCAATGGCTGATCGCCGATGTGCGGGCGCTGTACCCCGAGGTGATCTTCCTCGCCGAAGCCTTTACCACGCCGGCGATGATGGCGCGCCTGGGCAAGGTCGGCTACTCCCAGAGCTACACCTACTTCACCTGGCGCAATACCAAGCAGGAGCTGGCGAGTTACTTCAGCGAACTGAACCAGTCGCCCTGGCGCGAATGCTACCGGCCGAACTTTTTCGTCAATACCCCGGACATCAACCCGGGCTTCCTGCACCAGTCGGGGCGCGCCGGGTTTCTCATTCGCGCGGCGCTGGCGACCATGGGGTCGGGACTGTGGGGCATGTATTCAGGGTTCGAGTTGTGCGAGTCGGCACCGGTGCCGGGCAAGGAGGAGTACCTGGATTCGGAGAAGTACCAGATCCGTGTCCGCGACTTCAATGCCCCCGGCAACATCATCGCCGAGATCGCCCAGCTCAATCGCATCCGCCGGCAGAACCCGGCCTTGCACAGTCATCTCGGCTTGCAGCTGTACAACGCCTGGAACGACAACATCCTGTACTTCGGCAAACGCAGCACAGATGGCAGCAACTTCATTCTGGTGGCCGTCAGCCTGGATCCGTTCAACGCCCAGGAGGCGCATTTCGAACTGCCGCTGTGGGAGCTGGGCCTGGCGGACGACGCGGTGACCCAGGGCGAAGACTTGATGAATGGCCATCGCTGGACGTGGTACGGCAAGACTCAATGGATGCGCATCGAGCCCTGGCATCAACCGTTCGGCATCTGGCGGATATCGCTGTAGGGCGCGGTGACAAAACCCGCACGACCGGTACCTGCCACCCCCCATTGAACAGGAGATTGTAATGGCGAAGAAACCCAGGTCAGCCACCTTCAGCGATGACCCGCTCTGGTACAAGGATGCGGTGATTTACCAAGTTCACGTCAAATCCTACTTCGACTCCAACAACGACGGGATCGGCGATTTTCCCGGGCTGATCGCCAAGCTCGACTACATCGCCGACCTTGGCGTCAACACCATCTGGCTGTTGCCGTTCTATCCCTCGCCACGGCGTGACGATGGCTACGACATTGCCGAGTACCGTGGCGTGCACAGCGACTACGGGACCATGGCAGATGCCAAGCGTTTTATTGCCGAGGCCCACAAGCGCGGGTTGCGGGTAATCACCGAGCTGGTGATCAACCACACCTCCGACCAGCACCCCTGGTTCCAGCGGGCACGCAAGGCCAAGCCCGGATCGGCGGCGCGGGACTTCTACGTGTGGTCCGACGACGACCAGAAATACGACGGCACGCGGATCATCTTCCTCGACACCGAGAAGTCCAACTGGACCTGGGACCCGGTCGCCGGTCAGTATTTCTGGCACCGGTTCTATTCCCACCAGCCGGACCTCAATTTCGACAACCCGCAGGTCCTGAAGGCGGTGCTGTCGGTGATGCGCTACTGGCTGGACATGGGCATCGACGGCTTGCGCCTGGACGCCATTCCGTACCTGATCGAGCGCGACGGCACCAACAACGAAAACCTGCCCGAGACCCATGACGTGCTCAAGCAGATCCGGGCCGAGATCGACGCCAATTACCCGGACCGCATGCTGCTGGCCGAAGCCAACCAGTGGCCGGAGGACACTCAGCTGTATTTTGGTAATAAAAAGAGCGGCGATACCCACGGCGACAACGGTGACGAGTGCCACATGGCGTTCCACTTTCCGCTGATGCCCCGCATGTACATGGCCCTGGCCCAGGAAGACCGCTTCCCGATCACCGATATCCTGCGCCAGACCCCGGAGATCCCGGCCAACTGTCAATGGGCGATTTTCCTGCGTAACCACGATGAGCTGACCCTGGAGATGGTCACCGACAGGGAGCGCGATTACCTGTGGAACTACTACGCCGCCGACCGTCGGGCGCGGATCAACCTGGGCATCCGCCGGCGCCTGGCGCCCTTGATGGAACGTGACCGACGCCGGATCGAGCTGCTCAACAGCCTGCTGTTGTCGATGCCTGGCACACCGACCCTGTATTACGGCGACGAAATCGGCATGGGTGACAACATCTACCTGGGCGACCGGGACGGTGTGCGCACGCCCATGCAGTGGTCGATCGATCGCAACGGCGGCTTCTCCCGCGCCGACCCCGCCAGTCTGGTGCTGCCACCGATCATGGACCCGCAGTACGGTTACCTGTCGGTCAACGTCGAAACCCAGGCGGGCGATCCCCACTCGTTGCTCAACTGGACCCGGCGCATGCTGGCTGTGCGCAAGCAATCCAAGGCGTTCGGCCGCGGCACTCTGAAAATGCTGTCACCGAGCAATCGCCGGATCCTCGCCTATACCCGTGAGTTCACCGGCGCCGATGGCCGCCACGAAACCATCCTCTGCGTGGCCAACGTCTCGCGCAGTGCGCAAGCCGCCGAGCTGGATCTTTCGGCCTACGTCGGCATGGTCCCGGTGGAGATGCTGGGGGGCAATGCCTTCCCGCCCATCGGCCAGCTGAGTTTTCTGCTGACCCTGGCGCCCTATGGTTTCTACTGGTTCGTGCTGGCGGCGGAGAACCAGATGCCGAGCTGGCACGTGGAGCCGGCGCAGAGCTTGCCGGACTTCACCACCCTGGTCCTGAAAAAGCGCATGGAAGAGTTGCTTGAAGCACCGTCGCGCACCCTTTTGGAGCAAAACGTGTTGCCCAGCTGGCTGCTCAACCGCCGCTGGTTCGCCGGCAAGGACGCCAGCATCGAATCGGTGCACATCGCCTATGGGGTGCGTTTTGGCGATGCCCAGCATCCGGTGTTGCTGAGCGAAATCGAGGTCAGCAGCCAGGGTCAGACCAGCCGCTATCAATTGCCCTTCGGTTTTCTGGGCGAGGACCAGATGGGCGCGGCGTTGCCCCAGCAACTGGCCTTGTCGCGGGTCCGGCGTGGACCGCAGGTCGGCCTGGTCACCGATGCGTTCAGCCTCGACAGTTTCGTGCGGGCGGTGTTGCAGGCGATCCAGGCGCAGACGGTGCTGGCATCCAGCGACGGCGAGATTCGTTTCGAACCCACTGCCCAACTGGCGCAACTGGGGCTTGGGCCCGAGTCCGAAGTGCGCTACCTGTCCGCCGAACAGTCCAACAGTTCAGTGGTTATCGGCACCAGCCTGGTGCTCAAGCTGATCCGCAAAGTGGCCGGTGGCGTGCACCCTGAGCTGGAGATGGGCGCGTACCTGACGGCGGCGGGCTTTGAACATATTTCGCCACTGCTCGGCTCCGTGGTGCGGCGCGACGCACAGGGTGAAGACCACTTGCTGATGATTGCCCAGGGCTACCTGAGCAACCAGGGCGATGCCTGGGAGTGGACCCAGAACAATCTTGAACGGGCGATTCGTGACGAACTGGCCGATGCCATGTCGGAACAGGACCAGCACTACAACGCCCTCGGCGAACTGCAGGATTTCGCCGCTATGCTCGGCCAGCGCCTGGGGGAAATGCACCTGTTGCTGGCAGCACCCGGCAAGGATCCGGCGTTCGGCAGCGAAGTGACCACGGCCAAGGACCAGCAGGTGCTGTACACCTCGATCGCCGCGCAACTGGAGCGCGCCTTGCTGTTGCTCAAGCAGCACCAGGGGCAACTGGGGGCTGCCGATCAACAGCGGGTGGCCCGTTTGCTGGAACACCGCAAAGTCATTCTCAAGCATGTGCAAGGGTTGGCCGAACAGGCCACCGGCGGCCTGCGCATGCGGGTCCACGGCGACTTGCACCTGGGCCAGGTGCTGGTGATCAAGGGCGATGCCTACCTGATCGACTTCGAGGGCGAACCGGCGCGGGCATTGCATGAACGCCGGGGCAAGCACAGTCCGTACAAGGATGTCAGCGGGGTCCTGCGTTCGTTCGATTACGCGGCGGCTATGGCGCGCAACGGGCAGGGCGTCGACAGTACCGGGCAAGCGGATGTTGCGCGTGCGCGGGTCACCGAACGTTACTTGCGTGAGGCGCAAGCGGCCTTTGTCCAGGCATATCGGCTGGCGACAGCTAGTCTTGCTCATGCCTGGCAGATTCCTGGAGCGCAAGACGCTGCGCTGGCCTTGTTCAGCCTGGAGAAGGCCGCGTATGAAGTGCTGTATGAAGCCGAAAATCGTCCCGCCTGGATACCCGTGCCGTTGCACGGGCTCTATGGGTTGTTAAGTGGACTTGAACCCTTTTCCGAGATAGGTGGAGAGCAGTGATGAAGGAACGGGGACTCAAAGAGGCGCTGCTGCCGGCAGCGCGCGACATCGAGGCGCTGGTGCGTGCCGAACATCCGGATCCGTTTGCGATTCTCGGGCCCCACGGCGACGCCGCCGGTGGCCAGTTCATTCGGGCCTATCTGCCGGACGCCTTGAGCGTCCAGGTGCTGGCCCGCGACAGCGGCGCCGTCCTGGGCAGCCTGACGGCCAGCGAGGTACCAGGGTTGTTCGTCGGCCATTTCCCCCAGGCCCAGGCGTACGTGCTGCGCACCCAGTGGGCCGGTGGCGAGCAGACTGCCGAAGACCCCTACAGCTTCGGGCAGTTGCTGGGTGAGATGGACCTGTATCTGTTCGCCGAGGGCAACCACCGTGACCTCAGTGCCTGCCTGGGCGCCCAGTTGCAGAATGTCGACGGCGTGGACGGGGTGCGCTTTGCCGTGTGGGCGCCGAATGCCCGCCGGGTCTCGGTGGTGGGTGATTTCAATATCTGGGACGGTCGCCGCCACCCGATGCGCCTGCGTCATCCCTCCGGGGTCTGGGAGTTGTTCATCCCGCGCCTGCAGGCGGGTGAGGCGTACAAGTACGAGATTCTGGGAGCCCACGGGATCCTGCCGCTCAAGGCCGACCCCATGGCCCTGGCCACTCAGTTGCCGCCGGACACCGCGTCGAAAGTCGCCGGCCCCTTGAGCATCGACTGGCAGGACCAGGCGTGGATGCAGACGCGCGGCGAGCGTCACCGGCCGAGCGCGCCGTTGTCGATCTATGAGTTGCATGCCGGCTCCTGGCAGTGCGAGGTCGACGATGTCGGGGAAGTGGCGCGTCAATACAGCTGGGCCGAACTGGGCGAGCGCTTGATTCCCTACGTGCAGAACCTGGGTTTTACCCATATCGAACTGATGCCGATCATGGAGCATCCGTTCGGCGGTTCCTGGGGTTACCAGCCGCTCTCGCAGTTTGCTCCCAGTGCGCGCTACGGTTCGCCCAGTGACTTTGCTGCGTTCGTCAATGCCTGCCACCTGGCCGGGATTGGGGTGATCCTCGATTGGGTGCCGGCGCATTTTCCCACCGACACCCATGGCCTGGCGCAATTCGATGGCACCGCGCTGTACGAGTACGGCAACCCGCTGGAAGGTTTTCACCAGGACTGGGACACCCTGATCTACAACCTGGGGCGCACCGAAGTCCACGGTTTCATGCTGGCTTCGGCGTTGCACTGGCTCAAGCATTTCCATATCGACGGGCTGCGGGTAGATGCCGTGGCCTCGATGCTCTATCGCGACTATTCGCGCAAGGCCGGTGAATGGGTGCCAAACCGCCATGGCGGGCGGGAGAATCTGGAAGCCATCGATTTTGTCCGCCATCTCAATGACGTGGTCGATCTCGAGGCGCCGGGCGCCCTGGTGATCGCCGAGGAGTCCACCGCCTGGCCGGGCGTCAGCCAGAGCACCCAACAAGGCGGGCTGGGCTTCGACTACAAGTGGAACATGGGCTGGATGCACGATTCCCTGCACTACATCCAGCAGGACCCGGTGTACCGCGCCCACCATCACAATGAGCTGAGCTTTGGCCTGGTGTACGCCTGGTCCGAGCGTTTTATCCTGCCGATTTCCCACGACGAAGTGGTGCACGGCAAACATTCGCTGATCGACAAGATGCCCGGCGATCGCTGGCAGAAATTTGCCAACCTGCGGGCCTACCTGAGTTTCATGTGGGCGCACCCGGGCAAGAAGCTGCTGTTCATGGGGTGTGAGTTCGGCCAGTGGCGCGAGTGGAACCATGACCAGCAACTCGATTGGTACTTGCTGCAGTACCCGGAACACCGGGGCGTGCAAAAGCTGGTCAGCGACCTCAACCAGCTGTACCGCGAAGAGCCGGCACTGCACGACCAGGACGATGTACCGCAAGGTTTCCAGTGGTTGATTGGCGATGATGCGATCAACAGTGTTTATGCCTGGCTGCGCTGGAGCAAGGACGGCCGACCGGTGCTGGTGGTGGCCAACTTCACCCCTGTGCCGCGTCCGGCCTACCGGGTGGGCGTACCGTTCGCCGGACGCTGGAGCGAGTTGATCAACAGCGACGCGGGTATTTATGCGGGGTCCAATTATGGTAACGACGGTGGCGCGCAGACCGAGGAAGAGGGCAGCCATGGCCAGCCGCTGTCACTGGTGCTGAATCTGCCGCCGTTGGCGGTACTGATGTTGCGTCCGCTTGGGTAGAGGCCGGCCTGATACATCGCTGGTGCCTGGCGGCCGGCCTGTTTGTACGGGGGGGCTGGATTTTCCATGTGGGAGCGGGCTTGCCCGCGATGGGCATAGGTATCTACACAACTTTGTAGCGGTCTGTGGCGAGGGGGCTTGCTACCGTGGCGGCCTCTGGGGGGTTGGATTAGACCGAGTACATATCCATTCTTGCGGTAACGGCCTCCTATGGTTCCGCTTTTACAGCGGCTCACTTTTGGAGGAGCCCAAAAGTAAGCAAAAGGCTCTTGCCCCACCACTCGGCA